>JAWKZM010000015.1:0-65639 GCA_041395965.1 Halioglobus sp. | reverse complement strand
TCCACAAAATCGGCACCCGCGTTATGGCGGGTACCCCGGTATTCGCTACCGGGGTTGCCCAGACCTGCAACAAGCCTGATGGCTGCCAACGCCATGACCGTTGTGGTGAGCGCTGCAGCGAGGAAATCAGTCCTCGCTGTCGCCCTTGCCCGCCGCGCTGTCGTCAGCAGCGGCTTCAGGAGTACCCTCGTCCAGTGCCTCGTCACCTCCTTTGGGCGCGATAACCGAGGCGATGGCCAGGTCGTGATCTTCGCCCAGCGACAGGGCGACGGAGGTAACGCCTGGAGGCAGGGCAATCTCGGACAGGTGGATGATCTGCCCGGTCTCGACATTCAGCATATCCACCTCGATGAAGGTGGGGATGTCTGCCGGGAGACACTGTACCTCGATGTCCGTGGCCTGGTGCTGGATCATGCCGCCCTGCATTTTCACGCCGATGCAGGCAGCCTCATTGAGAAAGTGGATGGGAACGTGAACCCGGATCGCCACATCGTCCTTGATGCGCATGAAGTCGACGTGGGTAACCCGGTTCTTGGCAGGGTGGCGTTGCAAGTCCTTGAGGATGGCCTTTTCCTTCTCCTTGCCGACATTGACGGTCAGGACGTGAGAGTAGAAGGCCTCGTTTTCCAGAGCCTTTTCCAGATCCTTACGAACAAGGCTCAGTGGCTGTGGCTCCTTGTCGCCACCGTAAATAATGGCCGGGACCAGTCCATCGAAACGACGCAGGCGGCGGCTCGCACCTTTCCCCAGGTCGGTTCGTATTTCTGCATTCAACTCAAATTGGTCAGACATTGTCGTGACTCCTTTGATAAGTCATTACTGCACCTGCGACCAGCGCGGTAATGCGTGGGTGTTTGCGCTGTCTCTACTGAAACAGCGCGCTGATAGATTCCTCATTGGCGACCCTGCGCATGGACTCAGCCAGCAGGTCGGCAATGGTGAGTTGGCGAATCTTTTTTACGGTCCTCGCCTCCACACTCAACGGAATCGTGTCTGTTACCACCAACTCATCGAGCTGGGATTCTTCTATATTTTTCAGGGCATTGCCCGACAATACCGCGTGGGTACAATAGGCGACCACCTTGGCCGCGCCTCGTTCCTTGAGGGCATCAGCCGCCTTGCACAGGGTGCCAGCGGTATCGACAAGGTCGTCTACTAGCAGGCAGGTACGGCCATCGACTTCCCCAATCAGGTTCATCACCTGCGCCTCGTTCGCCCGGGGGCGTCGTTTGTCGATAATGGCCAGGTCAGCCTCGTTCAACTGCTTGGCAATCGCCCTCGCCCGGACCACGCCACCGATGTCCGGTGACACGACAATCAGGTTCTCGTAGTTGCAGGCCTCGATATCATCGTTCAGCACCGGGGACCCGTACACGTTGTCCACCGGGCATTTAAAGAAGCCCTGTATCTGTTCCGCGTGCAGGTCGACCGTCAAAACCCGGTCCACGCCGACGGTGACCATCATGTCCGCCACGACTTTTGCTGTGATGGGTACCCTGGCGGAGCGCACCCGCCGGTCCTGGCGCGCATAGCCGAAGTAGGGTACCACTGCGGTGATACGCGACGCGGACGCCCTGCGCAGCGCATCGATCATAACCACCAGTTCCATCAGGTTGTCGTTGGTCGGGGCGCAGGTAGACTGGAGAACGAAGACATCCTTGCCTCGTACATTCTCGTTCAGCTCGACACACACTTCTCCGTCGCTGAATTTGCCTACATCCGCCTTGCCCAGGGATAGGTACAGCCTGCTTGCTACTTTCTGGGCCAGTTCCGGAGGTGTATTACCCGTGAATATCATTTTTGGGGACACTGCGCTCTACCTTCAATTTTCTCACGAAAAACTTGTTAAATAAAAATAGCGCCTTACCCCAGGGCAGGTGGCGCCGCGTGTATGGCTGGGGTGGGAGGATTCGAACCTCCGAATGCCGGGATCAAAACCCGGTGCCTTGCCGCTTGGCGACACCCCAAGAAATCTGTCGGATTAGACTAATTCTATTGGTAATGGCGATTCGTTCACGCCCCTGGCGAGGATGCTCGTCCACTCGCCTGGCAACTGGTTCCGGGCCTGCCTGGCCAGGGTTGCGCTATCGAAGCTGACGAATGCACAGGCCCCTGTGCCGGTCAATCTGGCCTCTCCAAAATTCTCCAAAACTTTCAATGCCTTATCGACTAATGGATACAGGCGCCTGACAAGTTGCTGGCAGTCGTTTCGGGAGTCCCCCTCAAAAAAGGTCGCCATTTTGATGGGGATGCTGTTGCGTGTCAATTGCCGGTGGGAAAATATTTCGGCGGTCGATACGTGGCAGTCAGGGACCAGAATCAGGTACCAGCGCTCCGGTAGTGTAACCGGCGTAAGTTTTTCCCCGACGCCCTCCGCCCAGGCCGTGCGGGCGCCCACGAAAATCGGTACATCGGCACCCAGGTCAGCCGCGAGGGCCTGCAGGGTGGTCCGCGACAAGCGTCGTTCCCACAGGTAATTGAGGGCCAGCAGTGTGGTGGCCGCGTTGGAACTGCCGCCACCGAGTCCGGCGCCCATCGGGATACGCTTTTGTACGGTGATATGGGCACCAAGCGAGCCCTGTTGCAGGAGTCGGGCAGCGCGCACGATCAGGTTCTCATCCGGCGGTATGGTCATCTCGACGCTATCCAGTGTGATGGTGCCGCTGTGGTTGGCGGTAAATTGCAGCTGGTCTCCCCAATCCAGCAGCTGGAACAGCGTTTGCAGCTCGTGGTAACCATCTGCCCGCCGGCCGGTTATGTGCAGGAACAAATTCAGTTTGGCGGGAGACAGCAGGGTGAGCGAAGCGGACATCAACTGGAGGAGGTCTGCCAGGTTGAAATGACGATTTTTGCGCGAGTCGTTCCACGCCGGATCTGCAAGCGCGTGGGTAAGGTAAATTGCTGGAACTGGTCATACGCCTCATAGCGCACTTCCCAGTCGCCCTGCTGCAGGCTGCGCAATAACTCGGTGTGGGGGTCGATCTCAAGGCGTTGAATTTCAGTGTCGGGCGCGGGGAGGCCTTTGAGCCAATAGACCAGCGAGTGCAGGGGCAGGTCCCAGCCGGTATTCAGGGCGATCGCCTCCGGCGTGGAAATGTCCAGCGTCCTGAGCGCATCACCCTGACGTATATCCAGTTTTTCTCCGTCGCTGTCAATCGTGGTAGCGCCCACCCCGAGGGGGCCGCTCAGCTGCAGATGAGTTTCCCGGTCATGCTGCTGCCAAACCATGCTGGCTGAATCAGAGGCATCGCTCGTGCGCAGCGCCAGCTTGCCGCTTGCCGTCCACTGCCGTAGCGATGCGACACTTTGACTGTGTGCCTCCCACGCCACGGTGTTGGTCTGCGTGCGTTCGAGGCCAGCACACCCCGCCAGGAGTAACAGCATCAGCCACGGCACCGGGTACTTGCCGGGGCGCATGCTAGGGTCGATTCTCTACCGGGGGAGGGACCTTCGACGGGGGCATCTCCGGCATGGTCACCTCCAGGCGTTCCAGAGTGTCGAGCAGAACCGGGTGATCGGGATCGCGCAATAAAGCGCCTTGCCAAACACTGATCGCGGCCTCGGTATCCCCCTTGACCCAGAGTACCTCGCCCAGATGTGCAGCGACTTCCGGGTCGGGGAAATCGGCGTAGGCACGACTCAGGTATACCACAGCGTCGTCATAGTGCCCGGTTCGAAACAGGACCCAACCCATGCTGTCGAGGATAGCGGGTTCATCGGGTTGGAGTTCCAGGGCCCGCGAGATCAATTGCATGGCCTCCTCGTAACGCCTGGTACGATCAGCGAGGGTATACCCGAGCGCATTCAGGGCCGTCGCGTTATCCGGATCGGCCTTCAGGATAGTGCGTAAATCCCGCTCCATGCCGACCAGGTCGTCCATTTGCTCCAGCAGCATGGCTCGCCCATACAGCAGGGAGGTGCTGTCGGGTGTCTCCGCCAGACCCTGGTCAAGTGTCGCCAGGGCATCCTGGAGCTTGCCGGCACGCGTGAGAATGTCGGCTTCGAGGCCGTACAACTGCTCCTGCATCTCGGGGTTTGCTTCGCGTTGTTGATTGAACCAGTCATGGCTTCTTTCCTGCTGACCGTCTGCAATCAGTAACTGTCCGATGCGATCGGTCGCCGCGAGGTACTCCGGTCCGTTCCTGACCAGCATGTAATTGGCAATGGCCTCTTCGGGCTCATTTTCATCCTCGGCCATGCGCCCCAGATAGTAGTACGCTTCATCTTCGCGCTGCCCCAGGGCGATAGTCTGGCGCAGATAGGAGCGTGCTGCGACAGGATCGCCGGTCTCGCGACTGATAAGTGCAAGTGAGAACAGCAGATCACTATCACCTGGTGATTGCTCAGAAAGAATTTCAAACTGCTCGCGGGCGGCATTCATATCGCTGCCCGCGAGCAAGCGGGCGTACTGCAGTCGAAGCAACTTTGCGTCCGGATTCTCCTTCAGTATCCGCTGCAGGCGTGCATAGGGATTATCGGCATTTTGCTCGATCAATATCCTGGCTTCCAGCAGGACGGCCTGCGGCTGCTCCGGGTCCAGCTTGAACAGCTTGTCCAGATCATCCAGCGCGAGGTCGTACTGTTGATACTCCGCGTGAATAAGTGCTTGCGTTAACAGTAAGCGGGTATTTTGCGGAAACTCGGCGCTCAGTTTGTCGATCCCCTGTACCAACAGATCGCGTTGCTCGTCGGTCAACTGCCCGAAGCCATTCAGCAGCATGGGAAAATTGGCAGACCCGGTCTGGCGTTCCACTACTGCGAGGTAAGGCAGGGCTTCCAGCGTGCGACCCTGGCGCGCCAGCAGGCCGGCCAGTGTATTGTTAGCTTCTGCATTGTCCGGGGCCAGTTCTACCCAGAGTCGGGCGGACTGCAGTGCTGCATCATCCTTTTGCAGAAATTGGGCGAGGTGTGTCGTGTGTTCGCTGACACCGGGATCGCGCAGTAAGGGAGCCTGCGCCATGTACTCGTCAAGCGTTATATCATAGGCATGGCGCCGCAGGGCAAATTCCGCCACCAGCAGGCTGTAGAGGCTGTCCTGTGTAAACGGTCGCTCAGGCGGCTTCGCTGCGGGCTTGGGTGTGGCAGTGACCTCGGTTGGGGTTACCGGCGTCTGCGCGGCACAGGCGACGAGCAGCGCATAGAGAATAGCGAGGGCGGGGAGGCGCAACATGGTGACGGTAACAGAGGTAATCCAGCGATAAGACAGGTGCTATGATGACACAGACTGGGCGTGAAACCCACAGCGTGGCAGTTTTGATTGCCGCATGCATTTCCTGCAGGCGCCGATAGGTCGCTGTCATTTACCCCCTAACTTGTTAAAATTGGTAGGGTTTTTTACGATTTGTGCTAATGTTCGCGCGGCTCCGGAAGGCTCACCTGGATTGGGTGGCCCATGGAGCCGGATGCTGTGGAGTCAGTTGTCGTCGCCATGAATTTAATCGCTTTGGGGATCAGCCATAACTCGGCCGCCGTGGAAGTGCGCGAACGGGTGGCGTTCGCGCCTGAACAGGTGAGCGAGGCATTGGCGGATGCCTGCGAAGCGGCTCGGGTGGAAGAGGTTGTCATCCTGTCCACCTGTAACCGCACTGAGCTCTATGCGATTGTGCCGGAGGGAGTCAGTCCCGGCGAGAAGGCACTGGAACTGATTGACTGGATGGCGAATTACCACCACCTGTCAGCCCGGGAGTTGCGCGCATGCGCGTACCATCACGAGGGCGCGCAAGCCCTCAGGCACCTTGTACAGGTCGCCAGTGGCCTGGATTCCATGGTGCTGGGCGAGCCACAAATTTTTGGACAGATCAAGTCCGCCTACGCCGTGGCCACCGAAGCGGGTACTGTTGGCGGTGAGTTCAGTCGCCTCTTTCCACGCGTATTCTCCATTGCCAAGCGCGTGCGCACGGACACCGCGATCGGCGAAAATCCGGTCTCCGTGGCCTATGCTGCGGTGGACCTGGCAGGGCATATTTTTTCCGATCTGGGCCAATGCAATGCACTGCTGGTGGGTGCCGGGGAAACTATCGAACTGGTGGCCCGTCATATGATCGGGGCCGGCGTCCGGCAGATTGTCATTGCCAACCGTACCTTGGGCAGAGCCCGGGAACTCGCGCAGAAATTTGGCGCCGAGGCAGTGTTGCTGGCGGAAATACCCGCGCAGCTGACCGATGCGGACATCGTGATTACTTCCACCGCGAGCCAGTTGCCGATACTGGGCAAGGGTGCGGTCGAGCAAGCGCTAAAAAAGCGCAAACACCGCCCGTTTCTTATGATCGATATAGCCGTGCCGCGGGATATTGAATCCCAGGTCGGCGAGCTGTCGGATGTCTATCTCTACAGCGTTGATGATTTGCGAGAGATCATCGACCAGAACCTGCGCAATCGCACCAGCGAAGCGCGCAAGGCCGACGTGATAATTGACGAAGGTGTTCGGCTTTATGTGGAAGAGGTGCGCAGTCTCGCTGCCGTCGATACGGTCAAGGAATACCGGACCATGGCCGAAAGGCTGCGCGAACAGGAACTCCAGCGAGCCCAGCGCGCGCTGGCCCGCGGCGATGACCCGCAACAGATTCTGGCGCAGCTATCCCGTGCCATCACCAACAAGCTCATTCATGCACCCACCACCGGCCTCAAACAGGCCAGTGCCGCCGGTCGCCAGGATTTGATCAATAGCGCCCGCAAATTACTGGGGCTCGAGGCAAATTCGACTTCGCCCTCCGCACAGGACGAGGTCGAGCGGGAGGAGCCAAGCCTGCCCGCGCCGACCCCGGAAACCACGCGGCGCACATTGCAATGAAAGCGTCGCTTCTCGTCAAGCTGGACTCACTTTCGGATCGGCACGAGGAGGTCTCGGCGCTGCTCAGCGACAGCCAGGTCATCTCCGACCAGTCCAGGTTCCGAGACCTGTCGCGGGAGTATGCCGAGCTGGAACCCGTGATCACCTGTTATGCACTTTACCGAAAGGCGACGACGGATCTGGAAGAGGCGCGTCAGATGCTGGAAGACTCCGACCCGGAGGTGAGAGAAATGGCCCGGGAGGAACTGGAGAGCGGCGCCCAGCGCCAGGCAAAGCTGGAAACGGAACTGCAAACATTGTTGCTGCCGCGGGATCCTCGAGATTCCCACAACGTGTTCCTGGAGATTCGCGCGGGTACCGGTGGAGACGAGGCGGCAATTTTTTCCGGTGACCTCTTTCGCATGTACTCCCGTTACGCGGAAAACCAGGGCTGGAAAGTGGAGGTCCTGTCGGAGCGCCCGGGTGAGCACGGCGGCTACAAGGAGATCATTTCCCGCGTCGAGGGCCGGGATGTCTATGCCCGGCTCAAATTTGAATCCGGCGCCCACCGGGTGCAGCGGGTGCCAGATACCGAGTCCCAGGGGCGCATCCACACCTCGGCATGTACCGTGGCGGTCATGCCCGAGCCCGAGGATGTGGATGAGATCGAAATCAACAAGGCAGACTTGCGTATCGACACCTATCGTTCCTCCGGCGCGGGCGGGCAGCACGTCAATAAAACCGACTCGGCGGTGCGCATTACCCATATTCCCAGCGGCGTGGTCGTGGAATGCCAGGACGAGCGCTCGCAGCACAAGAACCGGGCTCGCGCCATGTCTTTGCTGCAGGCGAAATTACTGCGCAACGCCCAGGACAAACAGGCCAGCGAGCAGGCGGAGACCCGGCGCAACCTGGTGGGGACAGGAGATCGCTCTGACCGCATTCGCACCTATAATTTTCCGCAGGGGCGAATGACGGACCATCGCATAAACCTCACGCTGTACAAGTTGGATGAGGTCATGGAAGGCGACCTGGAGGCGATCATTGGGCCGCTGCGGCAGGAATACCAGGCCGACCAACTGGCGGCGCTGTCCGACCATTGATGGAGACGGTAAGAGAGCTTCTGCACCGGGGCAGTGATCTGCCCACGGGAAGCGGCCGACGCGATGCCGAGATCCTGCTAAGCCACTGCCTGGGTAAGACCCGAGCCTGGTTGTATACCTGGCCCGAGCGAGAAGTGCCCGTGCACTGCGCACGCCAATTCGCGCAGCTATTGGCGCGGCGCCGCGAGGGTCTACCGGTCGCTTACCTGACCGGGGAACGGGAGTTCTGGTCCCTGTCGCTGGAGGTAAACAGTGATACCTTGATCCCACGTCCGGAGACCGAGACCCTGGTGGCGTGGGCACTGGAGTTGGCGTTGCCGGTAGAGGCGGAGGTGCTGGACCTGGGTACAGGTTCAGGTGCAATAGCCCTGGCCGTGGCCAGTGAACGTCCCGGTTGGCAGGTGACGGGGATAGATATAAGCGCGGAGGCCCTGCAGGTCGCCAGGGCAAATGCCCATAAGACGGGCTTGCGGCGTGTGTCCTTTTTGCAGTCGGATTGGTTCTCGGCGGTCGCCGGTCGGCGTTTTCATCTGCTGCTGTCAAACCCACCTTATATTGATGTCGACGACCCGCATCTCTCGCAGGGCGACCTGCGTTTCGAACCGCGCTCGGCACTGGTGTCCCCTGGCGGCGGGATGGCCGACCTGGAGCATCTGGTGGCAGGAGCTGCGGCCAACCTGCTGGATGGCGGCTGGCTGCTCCTGGAACACGGTTTTGAGCAGGCGGATGCAGTGCGCAAACTGCTGCGCGCGGGAGGCTTCGACCGGATCGGTACACGCTCGGACCTGGCGGGACTGGAACGGGTTTCCGGAGGCTGCTGGCATGCTGACTGACGACCAGCTGATGCGCTACAACCGACAGATTCTGCTGCGTGATTTCGATATTGCGGGGCAGGAGCGATTGCGGCAGTCCCGGGTGCTGGTAGTGGGCCTGGGCGGTCTGGGCTGCCCCGCAGCCATCTACCTTGCAGCAGCCGGCGTCGGCGAACTGTTGCTGGCCGACGGTGACGCTGTCGAGTTGAGCAACCTGCAGCGCCAGATAGCGCATTCCACTGCGGACATAGGCACCAACAAGGCCGTCTCGGCGGCCGCCTCGATCGCGGCCATTAATCCGGAAGTCAGGTTGGAGGTCCTTGACCGGCGACTGGTCGAGCGCGATATGCCCGCTTTGCTGTCTCGCGTCGATCTGGTGCTCGATGCCACGGATAACTATCCGACGCGATTTGCCCTGAACCGCGCCTGCATCGCGGCCGCGATTCCGCTGGTGTCCGCCGCCGCCGTGCGCAGTGAGGGCCAGTTGGCAGTTTTGATCCCGTGCGAGGGGCCGTGTTATCGCTGCCTGTATACAGAGGGCGAGGATGACGCCGCGGCCAGTTGCAGCGAAAGTGGCGTGTTGGCCCCCGTGGTGGGTGTGGTGGGGTCGCTGCAGGCTATGGAAGCAATCAAGTTGCTCAGCGGTTTCGGGCAACCACTGCGCGGTAAGTTGCTGGTGCTCGATTTACGCAGTATGGAGATTCGTGCGCTGGCGCTCGAGCCGCGTGCGGGCTGCCCAGCCTGCTCGGGCTTGCGCACCTGAGGTTCAAGCGGGTCCAGGCGGCCTTGTTTCGGGAAGTTACTGGACGCAAGGGCAGGTTCATGACCGATTACAGTGCACGAGGGTAATGGGGACAGGTTTGTGGATAGCCGTCAGAGCCTGTCATGCGCAACGGGTAGCGGCTGTTTCAATGCGCCTTTAAGGGTCAGCATCAGACGACTGCCGAGCACAACTGCGCTCAGGGCGATACCGGTAATCATGCTCTTCCAGAACCCCATGGTCCCCTCCAGAGGATCCTGTGCCACCACGATGCCCAGCCAGTAGCCCAACGGCAGAGTGACCAGCCAGTAGGCGCCGCACAGCACCAGAAACGGGAAACGTGTATCCTTGAAGGCCCTGAGCGAAAATGTCGCGGTGATTTGCATTGCGTCGATAGCGATAAACAGGGCGGCCAGCTGAATGAGCGATATGGCCATCCGGTGAATCGCCAGGTTGTCCGTATAGGCTGAAATGAGCGCACTGGGGACCGACAACAACAACGTCATACAGGCCAGTCCGAGCAGCAGAGTCACGGACGCCCCGCAACCGATGGCCAACCGAACTTGGGCCCGGTCGCCGCCCCCGATGGCGTGCCCCACACGCGTGGCCAGGGCGGAGCCGATGCTGACCAGCAGCATATAGGTCATATCCCACACATTGAAGGCGATTTGGTGTGCGGCCATGGCCGTGTTTCCAAGGGTGGCGATACACAGGGCAATCACCGAGAAGGCCGCCATCTCCAGGAAGAATGACAGGCCCATTGGCAAGCCCAGACGCCACATCTCGCGCAGTGCCTCCATCCGTGGGGCAACAAGTTGCAATGGTGGGAGGTACGGCTTCAGGCGGTGGGCCCTGGCCATGTAGATGGTGATGAGAAGCGGGCTGAGCCACATGGCGATAGCCGTGGCCCAGCCGCAACCCGCGGCACCCAGCTCCGGGGCGCCCCACTTGCCATAGATAAAAGCGTAATTCAGCGGGATATTGGCGAGAAAACCTATGACGCTGGCCACCGCCAATGGGCGCATAATGCCGATGCCTTGCGTGTGGCAGCGCAGCGCCTGGAACATCGCCGCTGCCGGCAGGCCGAAGGCAATCGCCTGCAGGTAGCCCAGGCTTTTACGCTGGGTGGCAACGTCCAACTGGAGCAGGTTCAGCAGTGGATCGGTGAAGTAGCACAGCGGCGCCACCACCAATCCCAACAGTAGTGCCAGCCACAGGGCCTGCGGCAGGGAGTCGCGAATATGCTGCACCCGTCCCGCGCCAAAATCCTGGGCGATGATCGTGGTAGTGCCCAGCATGACGCCCGTAAATACCAGGTAGAGCGGCAGCCAGATGTTGTAACCGATCGCAACGGCCGCAAGGTCATCGGCACTGTAGCGACCTGCCATGATAGTATCGACGACACCGGTGCCGACCTGGGCTAGTTGTGCGATAACCATGGGCCAGGCAATGGCGAGCAGCGCACGACATTCTTCGCTATACGCCTGTAACCTGCCGCTTGTCATACGCCTCAGCCAGGCTTGTAAGAAATGCAACCCGAGGCCGTGTGTGCCGGGGGAAACTTGTTGAATGCATATGTTGTCAAAAAAAGTAGCCGGGAAGGAATTGGGTCGATGAGCAGATTGGCACAGTGGTACTACATCATACACAACGCCGTTTTTGAGCGCTTGAAGTATCTGGATGGTCTGGCGCCCCTGGCATTCCGCCTCTATCTGGCGGCTGTGTTCTGGGAGGCCGGTAAGCAGAAAATCGCGGGTATGAAATATACCATAGAGTGGTTTGGCAACCCCGAGATGGGCCTGGGTCTGCCATTTCCAGCCTGCTCGCGCACCTGGCCGCCTACACTGAGGCGATCGGCGCGTTGCTGCTATTACTGGGCCTGGCCACTCGCTGGATCTCGATACCCCTGATTATCACCATGCTGGTCGCCATCTTCGCTGTACATTGGGATAACGGTTGGGCCGCTATCGCCGATGCGGCCGCGGAGGATGTTGCTCTGCGCCTGGGCGCGGCCAGGGACATTCTGATAGAGCACGGCAACTATATCTGGCTTACGGAAAAGGGCCTGTTTGTCATTCTCAACAATGGTATAGAGTTCGCAGTGACTTATTTGATTATGTTGCTTAGCCTGGTGTTCACAGTGGTGGGCGCTTCACCAGTGTGGATTACTTCCTTTCCAGGTTGTGGCCCAAAAATTCCTGAGGCTGTCGCGATCAGGCATTCTCCATTTCCCCCACCCATTGTCACCGGGAAGTGGTAAACTAGTGCGGTTTTGAGCAGTCACAGGATTAACGGAGTTGATCAAGAATTTGGTAAATCGGTTATCTGCCAAGGGCAATAGCGCCCGCAAACAGAGTACGGCAGCATCCAGTCACAACCAGCCGCCACGGCACGAGCCTTCTCACCAGGTCAGGGCGGAAGACCGCAAGCGCGAGGATGATGTGCCGTCGCCGGAGTCTGCCGCCAGGGCTCGTAAACGGCGCCGCTCGCGCAAGCCCGTTGCGACCCCCTCTGCAGCCACATGGACCTTGGATGAATTTGCCGTGGAGCCCCGGGAGGGAGAGACGCGCTTCCATGACCTGGGACTGCGTGACGAGATCATGCACGGCATTGCCGACCTGGGGTTCCACTACTGCTCGCCAATCCAGGGGGCGATACTGCCCCATACCCTGCAGGGCCACGATGCGATTGGCAAGGGCGCAGACCGGCACGGGTAAAACCGCGGCCTTCCTCATCACGATTTTCAATGACCAGCTTTGTAACCCCCGCAGGGCGGAGCGATTCGTGGGTGAGCCCCGCGCCCTGGTAATCGCGCCCACGCGGGAACTGGTGATGCAAATAGCGGCGGACGCGGAAGATCTGGGCAAATATACGGGCTTGCAAGTTGCGACACTGATTGGCGGTATGGATTACCAGAAGCAGCTCAACCGCCTGACCAGCAGCGTGGTGGACCTGGTGGTGGCAACCCCCGGACGCCTGCTGGATTTCATGGGGCGGAGGGACATCTACCTTGACCACGTGGAAATCCTGGTTTTGGACGAAGCTGACCGTATGCTGGACATGGGATTTATCCCCCAGGTCAAGCGTATAGTGCGCGCCACACCGGCAAAGGAGAATCGGCAGACGCTGTTGTTTTCGGCGACATTCACACAGGACATTATCAATCTGTCGCAGCAGTGGACGTATCACCCGATTACAGTAGAAATTGAGCCGGAGAGTGTGGCCACTGCCACGGTTGAGCAGAAGGTGTACCTCGTGAGCAGCCAGCAACGCTATAAAGTGCTCAATAACCTGATACGCAGTGACGAGTGCACCAGCGTGATTGTCTTCGCCAACCGGCGTGACCAGGTGCGTCGCCTGCATGAAAGGCTGCGGAAGTCCGGAGTTGCGGCAGGTATACTGTCGGGTGAAATCCCACAGGCGAAGCGGACGCGCACGCTGGAGCAGTTTAAGCAGGGTGAAATCAAGGTACTTGTGGCCACCGATGTGGCCGGCCGAGGCATCCATGTGGAGGGCGTCAGCCATGTGGTGAATTACAACCTGCCGGAAGACCCGGAGGACTATGTTCACCGTATTGGCCGCACCGGGCGCGCCGGCGCGTCGGGTATCTCCATCAGCTTTGCCAGCGAAGACGACGCCTTCCTGTTGCCAGACCTCGAAGCGCTGTTGGGAGCGAAACTCGAGTGCACTCACCCCCCCGAGGAGCTACTGGCTTAGCTCCTCGCACCACAGCAGGGTGGCGCCCACGACAGCTGCCGGAACCACAAAGAAATTGACCAATGGGATGCTGGTGCACAGGGCGACCACACCGCCAAACCCCAGACTGCTCAGCCGCCGCGATCGCACCGCTGCCTTTACCTCGGCAAAGTCCAACTGATGATTGTCCATGGGGTAATCCACGAACTGTATGCTCATCATCCAGGCTCCCAACAGGAGCCAGGCCGCCGCGCCTACTCCCGGAATGAAGGACAGCAGTAGCACCAACACCGCCATGGGGATGTAGTACAGCAGCTTGACCAGTTCGCGCAAGATGCTCCGTGGTACCGCCAGCACTGCCGCCCGGATGCCTTCCAGTGAATTCACCCGGCGACCCGTAATCAGCTCCTCGGCCTTCTCCGCCAACAATGCGTTGAAGGGCGACGCGATAATCAGCGCCACGGTGGTAAAGAAATACCCGGAGATCAGCCCCACAGTAAGCATAATGAGTGGCCACAGGATCCACTGGATAAAACGCAGCCAGCCAGGAATGTAGGACAGCAGCGAGTCCATCAAGTCGCTGATGTAGCTGAACCCAAGGCCGATCAGTGAGCCGAAGATAAGTATATTGATAAGCAGGGGAATGAGCACAAAAGGTCTCAGCGAAGGGTGGTTCAGCAGGCGTGCACCCCGTGCCAGGTAGCTGGCCCCGCGGGCAATGTTACCCTTCATTTGGCGTTTCCCCCACCGGCAGTCCACACGCGGGGCACAGGCAGCGCTCCCTGGCAGTGTTCGCCGCACTGGCCAGGGCGGTGGCGCTCAGGGTCACGCGCTGGCACCAGCAGGTTTCGGGAGGCTGGCCCGCGGCAACAGCGCACTGATTGTCACCGCCGCAGAGCGGACACGTCGCTGCAGATTGCCTCGATTCAGTCATTGTAATGCCGTTTTTGGTTGCGCATGACGCTATAATACCGGACAGCAGGCAGGGTGGGTAACGATGAACGGTGATGGCGACAAGATATTTTCGGCGGCAGTTGCCGATGTGGTGCCGCTGAAGCGTGAGACCAGGGCTGATCTTGGCCGGAAAACCGCGACCGGGGTGGACTTGTCACTCGAGTACCGCAGGCGGGCAGCCGCGCAGTTACCCCAGCGCGATCGCAATCCACTCTCCGCCACGGATATCACACCACTGGACGCCTGGTACGTCCTCGCTTTCAAGCGACCAGGTGTTCAAAATGGTGTTTATCGCAAACTCAAACAGGGCCGTTACGAGATCCTCTCGAGGCTGGACTTGCACCGAATGACGGTGGAGATTGCCCGCCGGGAGGTATTCGATTTTTTGGAGGAAGCCTGCCAATTGGGATTGCGCAGTGTGCTGGTGGTTCATGGCAAGGGTGAGAGTAAAGCGGAAAAGGAGCGCAGCTCGCTCCTTAAGGGCTGTGTGGACAAATGGCTGCGGGAGCTGGATGTCGTCTTGGCATTTCACAGCGCGCAGCCGCAGCATGGTGGTACCGGGGCCGCCTACGTGTTGTTGCGTAAGAGCGAGGAAAAGAAACGCGAGAATCGAGAGAAGTTTTCAAATGGCAGGGTTCCCTTTGATTCAGCCTAGCCTTCCGCGTGGCGAACGCTGAGGTAATCCCGGCTCGTGTGCAGGCCCGTTCGATTTTATTTTGCTCCGGCAGCCTTTAGTATGTCGGCGTATTCCGTTCCATGGCGGTGGGTGGAAACAATCTGTAACACCGTGCGCCCGTCCTTGCCGATGGCGTTAAGGTCGCGACCATCCGCGCAATAAAAGGACACAAACAGCTCGAAGTCATCGGCGCGCATGCTCTGGTAGGCTTTCAGCAGCATGTGAAAATCCTCGGCAGTGCCGTCGTACGAGCGCACATTCAGGAAGCTCTTTACATGATCTTCCGTCCAGACTTCGTCGACGACCTTCTGCTTGTCTTTCCGCATCTTGCTGCCTCCCCTATACCAGCTTCTTCGCCAGTAATTCATTAACCATTTGCGGATTTGCCTGTCCACCTGACAGCTTCATTACCTGGCCAACGAAGAAACCTACCAGCTTCCTGCGCTTTGCCTCCTCCGCTTCAAGGTATTGCTGCACTTGCGCCGCATGTTCGGCAATGACCTGGTCCACAATGGCTTCCAGTGCTCCGCTGTCGCTTTCCTGACGCAGGCCGCGGGCCTCAATGACCTCATCGGCGGTTCCCTCGCCACGCCACATCGCCTCGAATACCTGCTTGGCGATTTTGCCTGAGATACTTTGGTCGAGGATTCTGCGGATCAGGCCGGCGAGGTCGGCGGCGGCAACCGGGGAATTCCCGATAGTTTGCTCGTCGCGGTTCAACTGGCCCAACAGTTCCACCTGCACCCAGTTGGCGGCAATCTTGGCGTTACCACAACCGGCGGCTACCGCCTCGTAATAATCAGCCAGCGCGCGACTGTCGGACAGCACGTTGGCGTCGTACTCACTGAGGCCATACTGGGCTGTAAAACGCCGGCGTTTATCTGCGGGTAATTCGGGCAGGTTGCTGCGAATCGCCTCGATGTAGGCGTCATCGAGGACGACGGGCAACAGGTCCGGCTCCGGGAAATACCGGTAGTCGTTGGCAACCTCCTTGCTCCGCATAGGCCGGGTTTCGTCCTTCTCGGGATCATAAAGCCGGGTTTCCTGAACGACTTTGCCGCCGTCGTCGAGAATGTCAGCCTGGCGGGCGATCTCGTGGCGGATGGCCTTTTCAACAAAGCGGAAGGAATTGACGTTCTTGATTTCCGCCCGTGTACCGAGGGTGTCCGAACCGGCCGGCCGCAGGGAGATGTTGACATCGCAGCGCATCGAGCCTTCCGACATGTTGCCGTCGGAGATGCCAAGGTAAGTTACCAGGCTGTGCAGGGCCTTCAGGTAGGCCACCGCTTCCGCCGCGCTGCGAATCTCCGGTTCGGATACGATCTCCAGCAGCGGTGTCCCCGCCCGGTTCAGGTCGATGCCGGTCTGGCCGTGGAAGTCCTCGTGTAACGACTTTCCCGCATCCTCCTCCAGATGAGCCCGTGTGATACCGATGGTACGGACCGCGCCGTCTTCCAGGAGTATCTCGAAGCTGCCCTGGCCGACTATGGGTGCTTCAAACTGGCTGATCTGGTAGCCCTTGGGCAAATCCGGGTAAAAGTAGTTCTTGCGATCGAAGACGGAACGCTTGCCTATCCGGGCGCCGATGCCCAGCCCGAACATAACGGCGAAGCGCACTGCCTTTTCATTGAGGACGGGCAGCGTCCCCGGCATGGCCAGATCCACGGCGCTGGCCTGGGTATTGGGCGCGGCGCCAAAAGTGGTGGGCGAACCGGAGAATATTTTTGATACGGTTGCCAGTTGCAGGTGAACTTCCAGTCCGATCACGGGTTCCCAGCGCATCACTGCCGCCCTCCCATCGCTGATTCGGGTACGCGTAAATGCCAATCGGTGGACTGCTGGAACTGGTGGGCCACGTTGAGCAGGCGCGCCTCATCAAAGTGGCGTCCGATCAACTGCAGCCCTACCGGCTTGCCATCGACGAAGCCCGCCGGTACCGACATGCCAGGCAGGCCGGCAAGATTGACCGCCAGCGTATAGACGTCTTCCAGGTACATGGCAATGGGATCGTTCGATTTGGCGCCCAGAGGGAACGCGGGTCCAGGCGTGGTGGGTCCGGCGAGGATATCCACTTTCTCGAAACAGTCCAAAAAATCCTGTTTGATGAGCCTGCGGACTTGCTGCGCCTTCCTGTAATAGGCATCGTAGTAGCCAGCTGACAAGGCATAGGTGCCTACCAGGGTGCGCCGCTTGACCTCATCGCCGAATCCCTGCTGCCGCGTTCGCGTGTACAGGTCATGCAGGTCGACCGGATCCTCGCAACGGTAGCCATAGCGTACCCCATCGAAGCGTGAGAGGTTGGTGGAGGCTTCTGCCGGGGCGATGATGTAGTAGGTGGGTATAGTCAGTGTGCTGTGGGGCAATGACACCTCCACCAGCTCCGCACCCTGGGCTTCCAGCTCCCGAAGCGCGACCCGGATGCACTCCCCGGTCGCTGCGTCCAACCCGTCGCCGAAGTATTCACGGGGCAGGCCGATACGCAGTCCATTCAGGGGCTCGCGCAGCCTATGGCAGTAGTCCTCGACAGCTTCCGGTGAGGACGTTGAATCCAGCGGATCATAGCCGGCCATGGCGTTCAGAAGCAGGGCGCAGTCCTGGGCGGTGTGTGCCATCGGCCCGGCCTGATCAAGGCTGGAGGCAAATGCGACCATACCCATTCGGGATACCCGACCGTAGGTGGGTTTCAGGCCGGTAACACCGCAGAAGGCAGCGGGCTGGCGAATGGAGCCTCCGGTATCGGTACCAGTGGCGGCCGGCGCCAGCAGTCCCGCCACCGCCGCCGCTGAGCCGCCGGAGGAGCCCCCCGGCACCAGTGACGTGTTCCAGGGGTTGAAGGTGGGGCCATAGAAGCTGCTCTCGGTGGAGGAACCCATGGCGAACTCGTCCAGGTTGGTTTTGCCCAGGAGCACGGCCCCGGCGGACTTGAAGCGCTGGATGACGGTCGCGTCATACGGCGGTATGAAGTTGTCCAGCATGCGGGAGCCACAACTGGTGCGTACACCGTCGGTGCAGATGTCCAGGCGAGAGATGGGAACCCCGGTCAGGGTTGTGGCATCACCGGCGCCGAGGTCGCTTGTCGGCCGCCTCGGCCGCTGCCAACCCTGCCTCGTCCACGCTGATAAAACTGTGGTACTGGCTGTCCAGGGCCGCTATCCGGTCGAGGTGTACATGCGGCTGACCTCGACGCTGGAGAGAACTGGCGTTCGTGCAGCCCTGTACCAATTGGGCGACGGATTTTCTGTACATTGCAACTGTCCTGAAGCGGCACGCGCCGACTATTCGATAACCCGGGGGACCAGGTAAAGGCCCTTTTCGACGGCGGGAGCGATAGCCTGGAAGTCACTCCGCCGGTTGCTCTCGGTCACGGTGTCGGGGCGCAGGCGCTGGGTGGCGTCGAGGGGATTGGCCATGGGCTCGACACCGCGAGTATCGGCAGCCCGCAACTGGTCGACCATTTGCAGTATTTCCGCAATGCGGTGGGTCACCTGTCCGATTTCTTCACCGGAAACGCGAATGCGCGCCAGTTCCGCGATCTTTTCAATTTCGTTTTGCTCGATACTCATGATGCTGGAGCCGCTGGAAGCCGCCCTCAAATTGGCGGGGGGCGTAAACTTATCACATTTGCGCCTTGCCCAAAATCCCCGCGGTTGGTACAGTTGCACAATTTAGCCAACTCCCCAATAAATCGGCTCCGCGATGGCTTTCTCAACCGCGAAAGTCGGCGAATTGAGATTTAGAAAGAACTCTAACACGGGGTCCCCCGTCGTATTCACAGGGTAACAGGAATTCATGTTTAAAAAGCTACGTGGAGTGTTCTCCAATGATCTCTCTATAGATCTGGGCACCGCCAACACACTGATCTACGTGCGGGATAAAGGCATAGTGCTCAACGAGCCTTCGGTGGTGGCGATTCGCATTCACAATGGGCAGAAGACGATTGAGGCGGTCGGCAGTGAGGCCAAGCGCATGCTGGGCCGAACACCGGGAAACATCACCGCAATCCGGCCCCTGAAAGACGGTGTCATCGCCGATTTCCTGGTAACGGAGAAGATGCTGCAGCACTTCATCGCCAAGGTGCACGAGAGTAAATTCATCCGTCCCAGCCCGCGCGTACTGGTGTGCGTACCTTGTATGTCGACGCAGGTGGAGCGCCGGGCTATCCGCGAGTCGGCTCTCAGTGCCGGCGCCCGGGATGTGCGCCTGATCGAGGAACCGATGGCCGCCGCGATCGGAGCAGGTTTAAGCGTGGACGAGGCCACAGGGTGCATGGTCGTGGATGTCGGAGGCGGTACCACGGAAGTCGCCATCATCTCCCTGAATGGCGTGGTTTACCGGGATTCCGTGCGCGTCGGCGGAGACCGCTTCGACGAGGCTATCGTCGCGCATGTGCGCCGGCGTTATGGCAGCCTGATTGGTGATGCGACGGCAGAACGTATTAAACTGGAGGTGGGTTGTGCCTTCGCCGGCAGTGAATTGCGCGAGATCGATGTGCGAGGCCGCAACCTGGCAGAAGGGGTTCCGCGCAGCTTTACACTCAATAGCGATGAAATTCTTGAATCCCTGCAGGATCCCCTCTCGGCAATAGTGCAGGCGGTAAAATCCGCACTGGAACAATCTCCCCCGGAGTTGGCCGCGGATATCGCAGAGAGCGGTATTGTGCTGACTGGTGGTGGCGCGTTGCTACGCGACCTTGATCGCCTGATTTCCGAGGAAACCGGCTTGCCGGTCATCGTTGCCGATGACCCGCTGACCTGTGTTGCCCGGGGTGGCGGCCTCGCAATGGAGAGAATGGACAGGCGCACCATAGATTTGCTGTCCACGGAATAGCACGACACAATGGAGCCTGTGCCGTGCGAGCGTTCGCGGAGCGTGTTCCAGACCATTTTTGGTAGGGTCAGGTCTGCGTCCCAGGGTGCCGATCAGCACAGCTGAGGAGCCGACATCAAGCCATTATTTGTCAAGGAATCCTCCCTGGTGTTGCGGGTGTTACTCGCGATCTTCGTCGTGGTGGGCCTGATTGCCGCCGACCTGCACTATAACGAAATGCGAACCCCCCGCGCCGTTCTCGATACCCTGGCCACGCCCCTCTTCTGGGTGGCCAACTTGCCTGCGCGCTTCAGTGAGTGGACCGAGACTCATGTGCAATCGAGAACAAGGCTGCTGGAGGACAACGAGCGCCTGCGCCGTGAAAATCTGGTTCTACAGGGTCGCTCGCAGCAGATGGCTTCGTTACAAGCCGAGAACGTGCGCCTTCGTGCGCTGCTTAATTCCAGCGCGCTGCTGCGTGATGATGTGTTGGTTGCGGAACTGATCGGTGTATCGCCAGATCCGGAACGGCTGCAGCTGGTCTTGAACAAGGGAGCGAGCGACGGCGTATTTGTCGGTCAGCCACTGATCGACGCGGACGGGTTGATGGGGCAGGTAGTGTCCGTAAGCAGGAACACTTCGAGGGCCCTGTTGATCACCGATGTCACCCATTCTGTTCCCGTACAGGTCAATCGCAACGGGGTTCGCGCGATAGCGGAGGGCACCGGCGCCCTGGGATCCCTGGAAGTGCGCCATGTCGCTTCGACGACTGACATTCAGGTGGGCGACCTGTTGGTGACATCCGGTCTCGGAGGTCGCTTTCCTGAGGGTTACCCGGTGGCCGTGGTAAAGTCGGTGGAGCGCGATACAGGGGAAGCCTTTGCCCGGGTATTGGCGGTTCCCACGGCGGCACTGGACCGTACCCGGCATGTGCTGCTGGTCTTCACCACGCATAAAACCCAGGATCAGTGACTCGTGGCAGAGACCCAAGGGCGTGGCTATGGTGTCATCCTCCTGACTTTTATGGCGGCATACGTGTTAGCGATCCTGCCGCTCCCGACCTGGCTCCAGTGGGGAGGCCCGAGTGGTAGCGCTGATACTGATCTACTGGAATTGCCCTGCCGCAGCGTGTCGGTATCGCTACCGGGCTGGTGCTGGGCGTGGGGCTCGATGTACTCAAGGGCTCCGTGCTTGGACAAAAATGGGCTGGCGCTCGTCGTCGTGGCGCTGCTCTCGCTCATTTCACCAGCGATTGAGAGTCTACAGCCTGTGGCAGCAGGCGGGTGTCGTATTCATTCTGGTTGGCATCAACCAGCTGGTTTCCAATGGGTGCAAAACCTTGCGGGAATGAGCGTGCTGCCCCGCCTGTTTCTGCTGCCGGCGCTTTCCAGCGCCCTGTTATGGCCCGTTGTGCTCCATGTCCTGCGCGGCCTGCGCCGCTATTACCAGGTCAGCTGAGATGGTTGACGTCCGGTTGATCCTCGCTTCGGCCTCCCCGCGTCGCGGGAATTATTGAACCTGTTGGGCGTTGCGTACACGTGTGACCCGGCGCAGATAGACGAATCGCAACACGACGGGGAAGATCCCCGCGTTTATGTGCAGCGGATGGCACAGGAAGAAGGCGGAAACCGTAGCCAGGCGCTATCAAGGTCCGGATATTGCTGTGCTCGCCGCCGATACCACGGTGGTCATGGGGGCCACGGTACTGGGAAAGCCCGGGACCGGGATGAAGCACTGGCCATCCTGGCACGACTGAGCGGTCGCAGGCACACGGTATTAACGGCGGTTTGTCTGTGGCGCGACTCTGTCATGCACGGCGATTTGGTGGCAACAGAGGTGGGTTTACCCACCTCAGCAGTGCCACCTGTGGGGCCTACATCGCCACTGAGGAGCCCTGGGACAAGGCCGGTGCGTATGGTATCCAGGGATTGGGGCGCTTTTGTGCGCTCTGTTCGTGGCAGTTACAGTAACGTGGTCGGCCTTCCTCTGTGCGAAACGTGGCAGTTATTGGATGCCAACGGGATTACACCGCCTTGAGTCCCGGAAGGTCGACCGATATTACAGGTCAGGCTCATGAGTGAAGAAATCCTCGTTAATTTCACCCCGATGGAGACCCTCATAGCCCTGGTAGATAATGGCGCGACCCAGGACATTTACATAGAACGTGCCGTAAACCGCGGCATCGTCGGCAATATCTATGCTGGCAAGGTTGTGCGCGTATTACCGGGGATGCAGGCAGCCTTTGTCGACATTGGTGTGGAGCGTACCAGTTTTATTCATGTCTCGGATATCATCACGCTTGATAGTCGCGGCCGGGAAGACCGGAGCGCCCCGCCGGAAAATATTACCGACCATCTCCACGACGGCCAGAAGATTATCGTACAGGTGACCAAGGATCCATTGGGTACCAAGGGTGCTCGCCTAACCACCGCCTTGTCCGTGTCTACGCGTTACCTCGTTATGCTGCCACAATCCGATCACATTGGCGTTTCACAGTTGATTGAGGATCCACTGGAGCGTTCACGCCTTCAGGAGGCGCTGGCTCAGGCGTTGGCCGCGGAAAGCATGGAGGATAGCGGGGGTTTCATACTGCGCACAGTCGCGGAGGGGGTAGGCAAGGAGGAGCTCGCCACGGATTTGCGCTACCTGCGGCGGCTGTGGGCAGCGGTAGCGCGCCGGGCGGCTGCAGCCACCGGTGCCGAACTATTGTATGAAGACCTGCCCCTGCACCTGCGCATCGTCCGCGATCTGGCGCGTGCCTCGGTCGAGCGAATTTTCATCGACAGCCGGGAGTGTTTCGTGGCGCTGCAGGGTTTGTGCCAGGACTATGTGCCGGAGGTGGGGGCCTTACTGGAACATTACTGCGGCGAGCGTCCACTATTCGATCTGCATGGTGTGGAAGATGAAATCCAACGCGCGCTGGGTCGCAGGGTGGAATTGAAGTCCGGGGGTTACCTGGTCATTGACCAGACGGAGGCCATGACCACCATCGACGTAAATACGGGGTCTTTCGTTGGCAAGCGCAATCACGCCGAGACGATACTGAAGACCAATCTGGAGGCGGCTGCTGCCCTGGCGCGACAATTGCGGGTGCGCAACCTCGGTGGGATCGTAATAGTCGATTTTATTGACATGCAGGATGCGGAGCATCGTAGGCAGGTGCTGCGTACCCTGGAAAAGGCGATGCAACGCGATCCGGCACGCAACCAGATTACCGGCATTTCGGAACTGGGTCTGGTGGAAATGACCCGCAAGCGGACCCGGGAAAGCCTTGAGCGGATGCTGTGCGAGACCTGTCCGGTATGCGAGGGACGTGGCGTGGTGAAAACGGCGGAAACCGTGTGCTACGAGATTTTCAGGGAAATAGTGCGCGACGCCCGGGCCTATGAAAACAACACACTGATGGTGCTTGCCGCGCAGGCCGTGGTGGATCGACTGCTGGACGAGGAGTCAGCTCATCTTGCCGATCTGGAGGAGTTTATTGGCAAGGCTATCAGCCTGCGCGCCGAGCCCAGTTACAGCCAGGAACACTTCGACATCATACTGCTATAAATCCTGCTCTTGTCGTGCACCGTTAGGATCGGCAATGGCAGGCTTGGAGCGGTGCGGGAGACTCGCGAGAACTATTTTTGCGTAACAGGATTTTCAACAGGCTTGGCGATATTCTCTGGGGGGCCATTGTGCTCCTGCTGGTATTGCTGGCGGTCTACGTCAGTGTTGGCCGGCTGCTTGTGGCGAACGTGTCGGGTTTTCGCACAGGGATACTTCAGGAGCTAAACGCCAGGGCGCCTTTCACGGTGGATGCGCGGGAGGTGAGCGGTGAATGGCAATCCTTTTCCCCCGTCATTGTGCTGACGGGGCTGCGTTTGCGTATTCCCGGCAGTTCCAGCCCCCCCCTGGAATTGTCCGAAGGGCGCATAGGCATCGATGTACTCAACAGCTTGCGTACCTGGTCGCTGCAAATGAACCGTATCGTACTCGACGGCTTGAGCCTGCGCGGCGAATTGTCGGCCGAGGGTGAGCTGCGCCTCACGGGTCTCGATGGGAGAGGTGAGGACGCAGCGGGACAACTGCAGGAATTTCTGCTGAATGTCGAACGGGTCAGCCTGCGCCGAAACCGTTTGTTGCTGACCATGCCCAGCGGTGAAGTTCGCGACTTCGGCCTCGACTTGCAGTTGTCCCGGGAGGGCAGTTTGCGCCGCGCGACGGCGACTCTGACTTCCAGCAGGGGGGCGCGGATCGCCATTATTGCCGAGGGTGTCGGGAATCCCTTCCGAAGCGAACTCTTCACGGGTCAGGTCTACCTGAGCATGCAAGCCACTGACCTGGGCGCAGTCAAGGACCTGTTGGCCGAGCGCGCGTTTCCGATATGGACAGATGGCGTCGTGGACTTGCAGGTGTGGCTCACCTGGGACAGGGGCCAGCCCTCGGTGGTGAGCAGGTTTGAGGGTCGCGACCTGGTGATTGCCGGGACCGACGGGTCCTGGCGGGTGCCCCTCGATCGCGTTGACCTGAAAGCTCGACTGGCGCGGCGTAACGACCGCTGGACGCTTTTTGTCTCCGACCTGGAAGTAGCCAACAGGGGTGTTGAGACAACTGTGCCAGGACTGCAGCTGGACCTTTGGGATAACTCGTTGCGTTTGCGGGCCAGCGAGATTTCACTGGAGCCGCTGACCGCGATCTTTGCCGGCGAGCAGCCGGTACCGGAGCCATTGCGCCGCGTAGTTACCGCCCTGGATCCGCGCGGTCTACTGCCTGCCCTTCAGGTCAGTATCGGGAATATTCAACAGCCGGGCGAGACCTGGGAACTACAGGCAAATTTCGACCGTCTGGCAGTCAACTCCTACGAGGGAGCGCCCGGGGTCACCTCCGCCACGGGTTTTGCGCGGCTTGTGCCTGGAGGAGGGACCGTGGTTCTGGACAGCCGGATGCTGAGCCTGGCATTCCCCGAGGTGTACCACGAGCCCCTGAGGTTTGACGAACTGCACGGTACCGTGAAGCTGGATTGGGATACGGATACCGTCAGGATCGACAGTGGTCTGCTGACCACGCACGGGGAAGAGGGTACCGCGAAAGTACTTTTTGGCCTGAATATTCCGCTGGCGGCGAGTGAGTACGGAATCGAGATGAATTTGCTTGTCGGTCTGCAGCACTCCAACGCCATTCACAGGTTCAAGTACATTCCCTACGTGCTTGACCCCGCCTTGCTCGGTTGGCTCGCAGACAGCATCGGCGAGGGCCGGATCGAGCAGGGCGCCTTCCTGTGGCGCGGCAGCCTCGCGCACAACGCGGCGCCGTTGCGCACCGTTCAATTGGCATTCAACGTCGCGGAAACGCCCCTGCGCTACCATCCCAAGTGGCCGCCGGTGCTGGTTAAGGAGGGTATCGTACTGATTGACGGCAGCGAGGTCAGTGTCTGGACAGATCACGCACAGCTGTTTGACTCGCGGGTGGAGAATTTGTCTGTTGAGACGCGCCTTAATCACAGCGACCAGGTAGAGCTTGCCCTCAAGGGCAGGATAGTTGGGCCAGCGGCGGATGGATTGAAAGTGTTGAATGAATCCCCCCTGAGCGGAGTAGTGGGCCCCACTTTTTCCAGCTGGACAGTTACCGGCGAGCTGGAGACCGATCTGTCCCTGCAGATGAATCTGAGCGATACGTCCCTTGCGCCGAGCGTGGATGTGATCACACGCTGGCACGATGCGAGCCTGCTGGTGACACCCGGTGCGCTGGAGATCAATGGCATAAACGGGGAATTTACCTACAGCACCAGGGATGGGTTTCGTGCCAGCTCATTGCAGGGGAGTCTCTGGGGCAAGTCGATCAGCGCCAGGGTGGAGCAGCAAGATCCGGTCGATGGAAGTGGCTATGATCCATCTGGCTCCGTAGTCGATCTCAGATTCTTGGGCCAGGTGGATGTGGCGGCTCTGCGGCGCTGGCTGCACCTTGACCCACTCGGGTTTGCAAGCGGCCAATCCGACATCGATGCCACCATTCGCCTTGCCCCGGGCCACCCGCCGTTGCTGACGCTGGACAGTGACCTGCAGGGGGTGATTCTTGATCTGCCTGCGCCATGGGCCAAACGCGCGGACGAGTTGCGACACCTGTATCTGGAGATGCCACTCAGGCAGGATGATTCCCAGTTGTTCCTGCAACTGGGACAGGAGCTACAATTCAAGTTGAATGTGGGGAAGGCAGGTGTGAATGGAGGCGCCCTGGGAGTCAACCAGGAGCCGCTCGCCGCCCAGGCGGGAGTACTGCGAGTGACCGGCGACGCGCCGCTCATCCAGGGCGACCAGTGGCTGGCCTTTGCGAGAAAGTACTTTGGCGGCGATGCAGCGGTGTCGACCACTGCGGCCCCGGCTACAGCCACCGATGGCACCCAAAATGTGGAAGCCGCCGGTCAGCCCGAGGGTTCGTCACCTCGGGGTGCCGCGCCGCAACTGGTGATCGACGGCCTGCGCGCGGATACCCTGGTCATTGCAGAGCAGGCACTGCAGGACGTAATAGTAAGCCTTACACTGGATAGCGCGCGCTGGAACCTGTCCGTGGATACGGATTGGCTGCGCGGTGATTTGGCGGTGGTCCACGACGGGGACCCCTCGCGACTGGACGTTGCCTACCTGGATGTTGATCGCCTGCCTGATTTTAAACTGCCTGGTGGTGAGGGAGGGGCAGCCGGCATCGCCGATGTGAAGGGCGTCGAGCCTGAACGCCCATTTCCCACCGTGCAGGTCAACCTGAGAAACCTGTTTCAGTCAGGGCAGCGCCTGGGTGAACTCACTTTCGAGTTACAGGGGACGGGCTCCGTTTACACCGCCGAAAAGGTAACCGGGGAACTGGCCGGGCTGCGCTTGTCCGCGGCGAGTCCCGGCCGCCTCGTCTGGCGGCGGGGCGGGGTGCCGCAGACCGAGTTGCAGGCGCAACTGGATTTCGAGGATCTCGGCGGGACGCTGGGGTATTTTGGCTACCAGCGCATCATGGAAACGCAGGGCGGCAGCCTGCAGGTCGATTTGCGCTGGCCGGGTGCGCCGCAGGACTTCTCATTGGGTCAGGGACGCGGCTCCGTCCAGGTGAATATTGGCAAGGGCAGTTTTCTGGAGGCTACTCCGGGGGCCACGGGTGCACTCCGGGTAGTCAGTATCCTCAACCTCGCGGACATCGTGCGGCGCTTGAGCCTGACACAGATGTTCGAGTCGGGCATTCCGTTCGACAGCGTCAAAGGCGAGGTCGATGTGCATGATGGCTTGCTGGAAGTGACGCGAATGGACGTGAAGGGTGGTCGGGTTCCGGTTCAGCGGTGTTTCCGATGTGGCGAGCAGGCGGCTGGATGGTGAACTGGTGGCGACGCTTCCGGTGGCCAGCAACCTGCCATGGATAGCGGCGCTTGCGGCAAGTTTGCCGGTGGCTGCGGGTGTCTATGTGGTCAGCAAGGTCTTCGACAAGCAAATGACACGCCTCTCCAGTGCCGTCTACACTATCGGCGGTACCTGGAATGACCCCGAGGTGACGTTTGATCGCATCTTTGACGATGAGGCACAGGGCGTATCCATCCTCCTCCCCCCGGCTCAGTCGGGGTTGCCATCGTCTCCTGTAACTCGCGGGTAGCGGAACGGTTTACGGCTCGCGGCAGGCGGCTTGTCCTTCTGTACTTCCCGCTGGTGGTGTAACACCAGTGCCGTAACTGCTGTCGGTCAGCCCCGGGAAATTGCTTCATGGCCAGCTCCGTCCCTCCGCGCCAGCCGCCAGTACAGCGTCGCGTAATGCTTCCAGTTGCTGGAAAGCCGCGGCGCTTTGTTGCCGCGAGTTGTGCAGCTGTTGCAGTGCCTGTTCGATCGGCGCCGGGTCAATATTGCGCATGAGTTTACCGATGTACTGCAGTTGGCGTTTGCGAGCGCTGTTACTGCGAATTTGCCGGCACTCGCGCAGCGCTGCGAGCAATTGTCATCAGCAACGGGAATCTGTTCCAGTTGCTTGTCCGTGTTGCCCAGCAGGGCCTCACCCAATGCCTGCAGGGAGAGCATGTACCGTTTGCGCGCGCTCTTGCTGGGCGGGTCGTTCCCCGCCGACAGGTCATCGTCTTTCGGATCAGGCATAGAACAGGGTCGCCAGCCCGAGGAAGGAGACAAAGCCCACCACATCGGTCACCGTAGTAAGAACGACACCTCCGGCCAGTGCCGGGTCGATATTTATCCGGACCATCATTAACGGGAGCGCCGCGCCAACCAGGGCAGCTGTCACCAGGTTTATGACCATGGCGGCGGCGATGATCAAGCCGATACTCCAGTCATGGAACCAAACAGATGAAGCCACAGCCACTACAGCAGCCCAGAGGGCGCCGTTCATCAGTCCAATAAGGAATTCGCGGTTGATCAGCCAGGACTTGTTATTCTTGCCCACCTGTCCCATGGCGATACCGCGCACCATCAGCGTCAGGGTCTGGGTGCCCGCGATTCCTCCCATTGAAGCCACGATGGGCATGAGTACCGCCAGAGCGACCACTTTTTCGATGGTGTCCTGGAAGAGATTGATCATCGAAGAGGCGATAAATGCGGTTACCAGGTTTATTCCCAGCCAGATGGCGCGACGGGGGGCGGCCCGGCTGAACGGAGCGAAGGTGTCGGCGTCCTCGTCCAGGCCCGCCATGGACATCAGGGAGCGATCTGCATCCTCCCGGATAACGTCCACCACGTCATCGATCGTGATTCTACCGAGCAGCTTTCCCTGCTCATCAACGACCGGCGCTGACACCCAGTCATTGCGCTCGAACAGCCGTGCCACCTCGGTATCGGGTGTATTGACCCCGATGGGGTCCACGTCGGTGACCATCATTTCGCGCACTGATGTCGCCGGATCCGAGACCAGCAGTGTCCGCAGCGGCAACAGCCCGATGTACTGATCCGAGCGGTTGACCACGATTAGGGCGTCCGTCATCTCCGGGATTTCGCTGTGGCGCCGCAAGTAGCGCAGGACGACATCCAGGGTCAAAGCTGCCCGGATGGTAATGGTATCCGTGTTCATCAGGCCGCCGGCAACATCGTCCGGGTAATGCATGACCCTTTCAAGTCGCGCCCGGTCCTGTTGATCCATGGCGGTGAGAACTTCCTGGGTGACGTGACCGGGTAGCTGCTGCAGGATGTCGGCGACGTCGTCGTCCTCCAGTCCCTCGGTAAGCAGTGCGACCTCTGTGGCGTTCATCTGCCCCAGGAATTGCGCCTGTAATTCGTCACTCAGTTCACCAAGGACTTCACCCTCGCGATCGACCTCCACCATTTGCCACAGGATGTGTCTGAACTTCGGTGGGGACGATTCGAGGAGGTGGGCGACGTCGGCCGGAGACAAGCCATTCAGCATGCGGCGCACGTCGACAAAGGTGCCGCTGTCCAGGGCCGTGGACAGTTGGTCGAGAGTGTGGCGGGATGCTAACTGATTCTGAACCATTCCATCTCCCGGATAAAACTCTCAGGACGACCTGACTGCACCGCGAATTATCCGGAAAAGGTAAGCGAGCAACAACGTGATTAGTTACAGATTTGCGATCTACTCGGGTTCGTCGAAGCGATTGGCAACAAGCGTCTGCAGGGCGGCCAGGGCTTCCTGTTCATCGCGGCCCTCGATTTCGATGTCCAGCACACTTCCTTTGCCAGCGGCCAGCATCATGACCGACATGATACTTTTACCGTCTACCAGTTTGCCGTCCTTTCCAGTCAGTATGCGACTGGAAAAGGACGCCGTGCAGGCGACAAACTTCGCCGCCGCTCTTGCATGCAACCCGAGCTTATTGATTATTGTTAGTTGAGTCCGGATCACTCTTTGGCGTCCCTACTGTAGTTCCCTGTGCCTTACATGGATGGCCGGATATTGCTCCCGGTAATGCTGGAACAACCGATTGGCCAAATATACTGACCGATGTTGGCCGCCGGTACAACCCAGGGAGATGTTCATGTAACTGCGATTGCCTTCTCTATAACGCGGCAGCCAGTGATCCAGGTACAAGCAGATGTCCCGAAACAGTTCGCCTGTCATGGGCTGGTCTTCAAGGAACGCCTGCACTGCTTCGTCCAGCCCGGTCTTTAGTCGTAATTCCTTTACCCAGTGCGGATTGGGCAGCATTCTTACGTCGAATACCAGGTCCGCGTCGGCAGGCACACCGCGTTTGAACCCGAAGGACTGTACCAGTATCGACATGCTCCCGGTGGTGGTACCCAGCAATCGTTGCTTGATGGCATCTCGCAGTTCGTAGACGGTCATCTGGCTGGTGTCCAGAACCAGCGAGGCTGTACCTGATATGGGGTCCAGCAGCTCGCGTTCCCTGTCGATCGCGTCTGCCAGCGGCACTGATCCCCCGCTCAACGGGTGGCGGCGGCGTGTTTCCCCGAAGCGCTGTAACAGGGTGCCTTCCTGCGCATCCAGATACAGCACCTGGGTGTCCACGGTAGCAGGCAGCGACGCCAGGATAGAGCGAAAATTTTCCAGGTCCTTCCAGGCATTGCGGGCATCAATGCAGACAGCGGTGCCCTGGAAGTGTCGAAATTCCTCTCCCGAAGTCTTCTCCATCAATGCTGGCAAAAGCGATACAGGGAGGTTATCGATGCAATAGAACCCTTCATCTTCCAGTTGGTGAAGCGCGGTACTCTTGCCGGAGCCGGAGCGTCCACTGATGATGATCAGTCGCACAGGAAGGGCGTGCATATTGGTCGACCTAGTGTCCCCTGTGTTTCTGCTTGTGTTTTATCAATTGCCGGTCGAGCTTGTCCGCGAGTGCGTCAATGGCCGCATACATGTCTTCTGACTCTGCGTGTGCGAAAAGATCGCCACCGGCGATGTGAATCGTGGCTTCGGCCCGTTGCACCATTTTTTCCACGGTAAGGATGACATGGGTGGTGGTAATCTGGTCAAAATGGCGTTGCAGACGCTCCAACTTGTTTTCGACGTACTCCTTGAGCGGAGTCGTGATTTCAAGATGATGACCAGTTATCGTGAGTTGCATAGCGAGTTTCCTTTTCGTGGTTGCGATAAGTGGCGCCCGACACCGGCGAAGCCGGGTACCGATTAAGTGATTCTAGACCAAACGTTTGCGTTCATTGGACGGAGGGATGAACAGGGCGTCACGGTACTTTGCGATTGTGCGCCTGGCGACTTCAATGCCCTGCTCCTGGAGCAGTTGGGCAATCTTGTTGTCACTCAGGGGGCGCCGCGGGTTTTCTGCGGCTACCAACTTCTTGATCAGGGCCCGGATTGCTGTTGATGAACACTCGCCCCCCGCGGTTGTCGCCACGTGGCTGGAAAAAAAATACTTCAATTCGAAAATGCCACGGGGAGTGTGCATGTACTTGTTGGTCGTCGCCCTGGAAATGGTGGACTCGTGCATCTCGACTGCCTCGGCTATATCGTGCAACACCAGCGGCTTCATGGCCTCCGCCCCGTACTCCAGGAAATTGCGCTGGTGCTCGACGATTCTGCTGGCAACCTTCATTAGGGTTTCGTTCCGGCTGTGCAGGCTTTTTAGGAACCAGCGCGCCTCCTGCAGATTATCGCGCAGATAGGTATTGTCGGCGCTGTTGTCGGCGCGCTTGATCAAGCTCGCGTAGTCACTGTTGATACGCAGCTTGGGGGCGATATCGGGGTTCAGTTCCACCAGCCAGCGACCGTTTTTCTTGCTGACGAAGACATCAGGCACGATGTACTCGATTTCCTCCGGAACTGCGGTGTGTCCGGGATTGGGGTCGAGAGTTTGAATCAGGGCAAGCACCTCCTTGAGTTCGTTTTCCTTGAGTCGCGTACGACGCAGGATTTGTCCGAAATCGCTGCTCGCCAGCTGGTTGAGATGTCGGCTCACAATCATCTTGGCCTGCTCCAGCCAGGGTGTGGTGGCGGGCAGGTGGTTTAGCTGGATCAGCAGACACTCCTGAAGGTCCCGGGCGCACACGCCGGAGGGCTCAAACTGTTGTAGTCGGTGCAGGACGGCGATGACCTCGTCGATATCGATATCCAGGTCGTTTGCCAGGGATTCGTGAATGTCCTCCACCGTTGACATGAGGCGGCCGTTGGCGTCTGTGGCGTCGATAATGGACAGCGCGATCAGGCGGTCAGTGTCTGAAAGTCGGGTAAGACCCAACTGCCAGAGCAGTTGGTCGCGGAGCGACTCGCTGATGGAGTTGCGCGCCGCCAGATCGGTGTCGAAGTTGTCGTCGCCCTGTGGCGGGGGGGCCGATGCGGAGGGCAGAAGATCATCCCATTGCACGTCTACCGGCAGGTCGTCAGGCATGGCGGACGATTCGTTGGAATCGATTGCTCCCCAGTCGGCGCTGTCCTCGAGACCGTCATTGCCCGTAAGTTCCTGGTTCTGCTTCGCATCATCGCCGACACGCGAATCATTGTCCTGCAGTGCGCCAGTCTCTGACTCGAACGGGTCGAAATTTTCGTCTTCAGACAGCTCCAGCAAAGGATTGTTTTCCAGTGCTTGCTGGATCTCCTGTTGTAGATCCATGGTGGACAACTGCAATAACCGGATAGCCTGCTGCAGCTGCGGCGTCATTGTCAGCTGCTGACCCAGTTTGAGTTGGAGTGACTGCTTCATTGGAAAGCCAGGAGCATCCTTTTTCGCGCGTCTTTACGGGGCCCCGTGATCAGGGTTGACGTTTGCAGTGTAGCCCCCGCCCGCCGGGCGTGGCAACAGCTTGGCTTGAAAATTGCTTGTTTTTTAGTACAGCGCTAAGGATCAGGCCCAGCAGGGTTGTTGCGGCCGGTCTGTGGCACTGCAAGCGGTCGGGTCACGACGAGCCCGCGCCAGCCGCAGCAGAGCGGGAATCACATGCGGAATTGTTCCCCCAGGTACACCTGGCGGACGTGAACATTGCCCAGCACGTCGTCGGTTGTTCCGGAAGCGATGATGCGTCCCTCGCCCACTATGTAGGCTTTCTCACAAATGTCCAGCGTATCGCGCACATTGTGGTCGGTGATCAGCACACCGATGCCACGATCACGCAAGTGGAGAATGATTTGCTTGATGTCGCTGACCGAGATCGGGTCCACGCCGGCAAAGGGCTCATCCAGCATCATGAAGTCGGGCTCCGTGGCCAGTGCACGGGCAATCTCGACGCGCCGCCGTTCACCCCCGGACAGGGACTGGCCGAGGCTGTCGCACAGGTGTTGCACATGGAACTCCTCCAGCAACTCGTCGCGTCGGGCGAGGCGCTGTTTCTTGTTCAGGTCGGACCGGGTTTGCAGTATGGCGAGGATGTTGTCCCCGACGGACAGCTTGCGGAAAATCGAGGCCTCCTGCGGAAGGTAGCCAATGCCCCGACGGGCCCGTTCGTGCATCTTCAGGGCAGTGATGTCCTCCCCGTTGATCGTGATGCAGCCCCGATCCGCTGGAATGATGCCAATGATCATGTAAAAGCAGGTGGTCTTGCCTGCGCCATTGGGACCCAGCAACCCGACGATCTGGCCGCTGTCGATGGACAGGGACACATCGTGTATAACCTCCCGGCCACGGTAGGTCTTGGCCAGGTTATTCGCCCTTAATTGCGCCACTTTTGTCTTCTTTTTGTCGCACGTTGGGCGGTATCACAACCTCGACCTTGTTGCCTTCTTGTGTCTGATCGGCTTCCGCCGTGATCAATTGTTTGGCGATAAAATACTCGATGGAGTCACCGGCCACCACGGCGCCATCCTGCTCTATACGGGCATCAGACCGCAACAGCACCCTGTCTTCGGTCTTAAAGTAGGTGATGACGTTCGCGTTGGCGTGGACGACTCCCTTATTCAGTTCCGGCTGCTGGCGCATTTTGGCGGGCTTACCCTCGGCGACGATCTTGTCCGCATTTTCGGTGGTGTGGTAGATGGTCAGGGTATCTGCTTCCAGTTCCATACTCCCTTGCGTCAGGACCACGTTGCCGCTGTAGATGGTGACGCCCTTCGTTTCATCGCGTAGCGCCTTGTCCGCGGTGATATGGATCGGTTGGTCGCGGTCCTCCGGCAGAGCGCCGGCAAGGGCTGCGGGAAGCAGCAGCAGAACGAACAGGATGCGTGCGCAGGACGTCACCCGGGTAATGCCCCGGTCAGGATAGTCGCTGGACATAGAGATACTCCACGGTGGGTTTCGGAAAACAGGGTGTGGGTGGGCACGGCATCAGGTGAAATCCGCTTCCACCGCGGACCATTCACCCCTGGCCGAGAGAATAAACTCACACGCCTCCCGCACGGCGCCGCAGCCACCATTATAACGGCTGAGCCAGTCGGCCGCTTCGCGTATCGGCGCGCTGGCATCGGCCACGCTCATGCCCAGGCCCGCTGCCACGATCGCGCCGAGGTCGGGCAAATCATCGCCCATATAGGCGCACTCGTCCAAACCAAGGTGGTGGCGCTCACAGACCTCGGCGAGCGCCGCGCGCTTGTCTTCTCGCCCCTGCACGACATCCCTGATGCCCAGTTCAAGTGCGCGCCGGGTGACAATTTCAGACTGGCGACCAGTGATAATCGCAACTTTGACACCCGAATCCTGTAACAGTTTTATCCCCAGGCCGTCTTTTATGCTGAAGGACTTGAACTCCTCCCCATTGTTGCCATAGTAAATTTGCCCATCGGTGAGAACACCGTCCACATCAAGGACCAACAGGCGGATGGCGGCGGCGCGAGTCTCGAGGGGGGTCATGGCGATAATTCCGGTATCAGGCGATACCTGCGTGCAGCAGGTCTTTCAGGTGGAGGACGCCCTTGAGCGCCCCGCCGTCGTCGAGGACAACCAGGGAACTGATTTCGTTTTCTTCCATTACGCGTAAAGCGGCGGCAGCTAGCATATCGGGATCTATTGTCTTGGCACCGGTGCTCATCAGCTGGCCGATAGCCGTTTCGTTGATATCGATACGTGCCTTCAGGGACCGGCGCAAGTCACCGTCGGTGAAGACGCCGGCGAGCTTGCCACCACGGTCTACCACCGTTGTCATACCCATCCCCTTGTTACTGATCTCCAGCAATGCCTCGGATAACTTGGTGTCTTCGGCCACTACAGGAATGTCGTCACCTGCTTTCATGACATCCTGCACCTTCAGCAGCAGTTGTTTGCCGAGAGTTCCCCCGGGGTGGGAGAAGGCGAAATCGTCCGCGGTAAAGCCGCGGGCCTCCAGCAGGGCGATCGCCAGTGCGTCGCCCATCACCAGCGCCGTGGTGGTGCTGGAAGTGGGTGCCAGGTCCAGCGGGCAGGCTTCGGTTTCCACGCCGGTATTGAGGTGAACGTCGGAGGATTGTCCCAGTGGTGACTGCGGGTTGCCAGTCATGCTCACGAGGGGTATCCCCAGTCGTTTCAGCAGCGGCAGCAGGGTCAGTATTTCGGGTACGGCGCCGCTGTTGGACAAGGCGATGACCGCATCCTCGGCGGTGATCATACCCATGTCGCCATGGCTGGCTTCGCCGGGGTGGACGAAGAATGCGGGCGATCCCGTACTGGCCAGGGTTGCCGCGATTTTGCGGGCGATGTGGCCTGATTTACCCATCCCTGTCACGATGATGCGACCCCTGACGTCCAGCAACAGCTCGCAGGCCCTGGTGAAATCGGCGCCGATGCGCTCCTCAAGGGCTGCGACGGCTGCGGCCTCCATACTGATGGTGCGCCGTGCCGAGTCGGTGAAACTGATGGAGCGCTGCTCCGTCATATACGGTTCCTTGGCCTACAGGGAGGAATGAAGCAGATAATAATACAGGGCATAGGAGGACACTAACAGCGTTCCCAGGATGCGCCCCAGATAGGCATGACCCGCAGAGGACTTGCTGCGCATGCGGCTGATAAAGATGGCGATGGCGAGGAAAATGGTAAGCACCGTCATGGTCAGATAGTCTCTGGTGATCACTGCCGGTTCCAGCGTCTGTGTCTGCACAATGCCGGGAATTGCCATCACGGCGAGCAAATTGAACAGGTTGGAGCCGATGATATTGCCCAATGCGATCTCGGTATCGTCCGCGCATCGCGCTGGCCACGGTGGCCGCCAACTCCGGCAGACTGGTGCCGACCGCAACAATGGTCAGGCCGATAACGAGTTCAGACACCCCGAGTTCTGCGGCAGTCAGAGCAGCTCCCCACACCAGCAGTCTGGAACTGGCAACCAGCAGCACCAGGCCTACCAGGAAACTGGACCAGGCGCGCCCGGACGTCAGTGGTTGCTGGGGTTCTTCGCCTGCTTCGACAACCAATTCGGTGTCCTGGAACTGCTTGCGCACCAGTTGGGCCACGATCAGCACCAGTAGGCCAATCATGAGCCAGCCATCGTGGGGTGACAGCTCGCCATCGACTATCAGCGCCCCAACCCCCACAGTCGCCACGAGCAGCAGGGGGATTTCTCCCCGCATGCAGCGATCCTGGACCATTAGCGGCGCCACCAACACCGTGATGCCAAGCACCAGTGCGATGTTGGCGATATTGGAGCCGATCGCGTTGCCGATGGCCAGTTCGCCGGCGCCAGTCAGTGACGCGGTAATCGATACCAGGATTTCCGGTGCGGAAGTCCCCACGGACACAATGGTGAGGCCGATAATAATCGGTGAGAGGCCCATATTCTTCGCGATTGATGCAGCGCCTGCCACAAACAGGTCGGCACTCCAGATAAGCACCACAAAACCGAGAATAATTGCCGCGGCCGCTAACAGCATAGGAACAATTTTCCTGTTAAAGTATGCGCCCTCTGTGGTAGGGGAACCGGGTGGTCTGACCTGCTGTCGGAAGCGTATGGCAACATCGGGTGGCGAAACAGTGGGTGTCGTCTGTGTGCGGCCAGCGATTATACAGGTCAATAGCGGTGGATGTGGTAACAAATTTGAGTAACGGAGGACAGGAATGTCGTTGCATGGTAACAAGGTAGGTGTGGTTTTCTGCTGGCTGCTGGCCTGCGTGGCTGGCGCGTCTGCCGCGGCGCAAACCCAATCCGCCTATGATCTGGTACAGGACACGACCGTGCGGGTAATGGATGTGGTGGCGGCTGCCGACAAGTATGTGGACAATGACCCGGAGCGCTACTACCAGCAAATTCAGGACTTACTTGATCCGCTCATCGATTTCCGTGGGTTTGCGCGTAAGGTGATGGGTCCCTATGCCAGCTCCGATCGCTACCGGTCGCTGGACGAGGGTGGCAGGAAGCAATTACGAGACCAACTTGACCGTTTCACGTCGGTCATGCGGTCCTCGCTGGTGCGAACCTATAGCAAGGGATTGCTGGCGTTCGGCGGCTCCCGCATTGAACTGGTGCCCCCCAGGGAGAGCGACTCGTCCGCAGCTGAGGATACCGACAACTCCCGATTGTCTCTCCGCCAGTTGATATTTGCAGACAGAAAGCAGCCCTATGAAGTGATGTACCAGATGGGGCAGGAAAAAACCGGTGAATGGAAATTGCGCAATGTCATCATAGAGAGTGTGAATCTCGGGGAGATCTACCGCGACCAGTTCCTGGCCTCAGCCCGGGAGCAGAACGGGAATCTTGACGCCGTGATCGATAACTGGACCACCGTGGTGGTGGATGTGGAAAAGTAATAACTTACGCTGGAAGCATTCGCTATCCACCTGCTTTTCTCCTAGAATACCGTGCTTTTCCCGGGTGTCCCGGGACCTGCCGGATCAGCCGCGCGAGCATCCGGACAATGGCCGGTTTGCAGTCGGGCAAAGGTATACGGGAGTCTTAAATGGACGCAGCCAAAGTAAAGGCGCTGTTGCAGGGCCACCTCGGCAACTGTGAGTTTCACGTGCAGGGCGAAGGCAGTCATTACGATATAGTCGCCATAGGCGATGTGTTTGAGGGATTGCGTCCGGTAAAGAAGCAGCAGTTGATTTACGCGGCGCTGGGCACCCACATTGCCGATGGCAGTATTCACGCGGTAAATATCCGCACGTATACACTGGCGGAGTGGCAGGCGCGAGCACAGACCTGAGGGCCGCGGTGCCACCGCACAGGGAAATCTTGCCGGGAGCTGACATGGGTTTCCGGATTGCCGGGGATCCAGATAGCGCATCGCGGTTACAAGTATGAACGAAAAACTGACCATAGCCCTCACCAAAGGGCGCATCCTCCAGGAGACCCTGCCGCTGCTCGCCCGCGCCGGCATCGAATCATTGGAGGATATCAGCACCAGTCGCAAGCTCGTGTTTGCGACTAACCGTCGCGATGTGCAGCTGGTGGTGTTGCGCGGTATCGACGTGCCCACCTATGTCCGCCACGGTGCCGCTGAGCTGGGAGTGGTGGGTAAGGATATCCTGCTGGAGCAGGGTGCAGACGGCCTTTATGAGCCCCTTGACCTCGGTATCGCACGTTGTCGTTTGATGACAGCGGGGCGCGTCGGCTGGCGCAGCTCTGGTGCCCGCATCAGGGTGGCGACCAAGTTTGTGAATATCGCGCGCGAGTATTTTGCCCGGCAGGGCGTGCAGGCCGATCTGATCAAGCTTTACGGTGCGCTCGAACTGGCACCGATCATGCAACTCGCGGACCTGATCGTGGACATTGTCGATACGGGCAATACCCTGCGAGCCAATGGCATGGAGCCACTGGAGGAAATCGCCGCTATCAGCTCCCGCCTGGTCGTGAACAAGGCCGCGCTGCGTTCGCGTCACATTGCCATCACGCGGATCATAGACGACCTTACGGCGGTGGTGAGGGAGGCTGAGGATGCGACGGCTTGACACCACCCGCACTGATTTTGACGACGCCCTGGCGCGCCTGACGGCGTGGGAGGAGGCGTCGGATGCCGCGGTGAGCCGCGCGGTGGCGGAGATCATCGCCGCGGTGGCGGCACGCGGAGATGAAGCGCTGTTGGAGTACACAGCACGTTTTGACCACCTGCAGGTGGACTCGGTGGGACAGTTGCTGGTGTCCCGCGAGCGGCAACGCGATGCCCTGAACCGGATAGAACCGCAACAGCGTGAGGCGCTGGAAATTGCCGCAGCGCGCGTGCGCAGTTTTCACGAGCGGCAGGTGCAGCACAGCTGGCAGTACCATGACGAACTGGGCAACCTCCTTGGCCAGCAGGTGAGCCCTCTGGACCGCGTTGGTATTTATGTGCCGGGCGGAAAGGCCAGTTACCCATCATCCGTGTTGATGAACGCGCTGCCAGCCAAGGTCGCCGGCGTAGAGGAGATCGTCATGGTGGTGCCGGCGCCCGGAGGGGAGATCAGTGACCTGGTCCTCGCCGCAGCGCACATAGCAGGGGTCGACAGCGTATTTACCATTGGTGGCGCCCAGGCCGTCGCGGCACTGGCGCATGGTACCGCCACGGTGCCTGCGGTTGACAAGATCGTTGGCCCCGGCAACATCTACGTGGCAACTGCCAAGCGTCAGCTGTTTGGACGTGTGGGGATCGACATGGTGGCTGGTCCATCTGAAATCCTGGTGATCTGTGACGGCAGCACCAATCCCGATTGGGTGGCCATGGACCTCTTCTCCCAGGCCGAGCACGATGAAAACGCGCAGTCGCTGCTGTTGTGCCCCGACGCGCGCTACCTGGACGCGGTGCAGGCCAGTATCGAGCGGCTGCTGCCGGACATGGAACGAGCGGAGATCATCCGTACTTCGCTTGCCGACCGTGGGGCCATGATACTTACCCGTGATCTGGTCGAAGCCGTGGCCGTGAGCAACCGACTGGCGCCGGAACACCTGGAGTTATCGGTGGCGGATCCTGAATCCCTGCTGCCACTGGTGCGGCACGCTGGCGCAATTTTCATGGGTGCGCTGACCTCCGAGGCTCTGGGCGATTATTGTGCAGGTCCCAATCACGTGTTGCCCACTGCGCGCAGTGCGCGGTTCTCGTCACCGCTGGGGGTCTACGATTTTCAGAAGCGCAGCTCATTGATCATGTGCGGCGAGCGCGGCGTGCAGGCATTGGGGCGTGTGGCATCAGTGTTGGCGCGGGGTGAATCCCTGACGGCACATGCGCGCAGCGCCGAAATGCGCCTGCAGGATGAGCCGCTTCCCTAGCGAACCGGAGCAGGGCTGGCTGACTGGTTCAATACCCCCACGATTGCGCTTAATTCCAGGCTCTGCTGCCCTCGTTGCACTGAGATGGCCACTGTATCGCCGGGTTTGAGCCTGGCGATCCGGTGCATCGTCAGTCTCCCGTCCTGCACGGGTTCGCCATCTATATGGGTTATGACGTCCCCGACCTGCACGCCGGCTTTTTGCGCCGGACTATCAGCGGCGACCTCTACCACGGCCAGTGTCTGGCGATTGCCGCCGGACGACGGGGTCGCACCGATAGGCTCCACGCTCACACCCAGCCAGCCACGAATGACCTCGCCGTAGTTGATCAGGTCCTGCATGACAAAGACTGCCAGGTTAACCGGGATTGCCAGGCTGATGCCAATGCCGGTAGCAGCGCTTTGCGCCTCGTTGCTCCCGGTGTAGATCAGCGTGTTGATGCCCAGCAAGCGGCCATTGGTATCGATTAATGCGCCGCCGGAGTTGCCCAGGTGAATGATGGCGTCGGTCTGGATATAGTCCTCGTAGGCGTTCAGTTGCAGGCCATAACGTCCCAGCGCAGAGACTATGCCCTGGGTAACGGAGTGTCCAAAACCCAGGGGATTACCGATAGCCAGCACGACATCTCCAACCCTTGCGGTATCAGAGTCGCCGAGCGTGATCGGCTGCAGGTCCGGCAGTTCAACCTTCAGGACCGCAAGATCAGTGGCGGTGTCGGTGCCGATCACCACCGCATTGGCCGAGCGCCCGTCGTACAGCATGACCTGAATGGCGTCGGCGCCGGCGATAACATGGTTGTTGGTCAGTATGTGACCCGCGCTGGTCATGATCACTCCGGAGCCCAGCGAGCGTTCGATGCGCTGGCGTTGCGCCGGAGGCGGGACGAACCGGCCGAAGTAGGAATTGTCCAGCAGCGACCTGCGACCCTGCGTTACCAGTTTGGCAGTATAGATATTGACCACCGAGGGAGTGGCCTCGTGCACTGCCGTGGCGTAACTGACGGGCGCCTGCTCCGGCATCCCTGCCGCGGTGTTGGGAGGGAGTACCCAGCGGTCCAGTATCAACAGGGCCGCCAGCAGCCCGGCGATAGCCGGCCAGATAATATACGTGAGATTGTGTTTCATGCCGGGCCATGTGTGTTGTTTTCGGGTGCATTGTATATGATGCGTTGCTGGTCTTGCCAAGTTGGCAGCGATAAACCTGCATACCATAGGTGACAACGACATGAGCGTAGCCCTGACGGAAATATGCCGCTTTCTCGACGAGTGCTTGCGACCTGACAGGTTTCAGGATTACTGTCCCAACGGCCTGCAGGTTCAGGGCCGGCCCCGGGTAGCCCGTCTCGCCAGCGGCGTTACCGCCTGCCAGCGTTTGCTGGACGAGGCGGTAGCGTGGGGCGCCGACGCCCTGTTGGTGCACCACGGCTACTTCTGGCGAGGTGAGGCGCCGCAGGTTACCGGTATGAAACGCCGGCGACTGGCTACGCTACTGGCCAGCGACCTGAGCCTGCTGGCCTATCACCTGCCCCTCGATGCCCACCCGCAGTTCGGGAACAACGCGTGCCTGGGGCAACTGATGGGCATACCACTGCAGGCGCAGGAGCCGTTGCAGCCCGATGCAGTTAATGGCCTGGGTAATATTGCCAGCCTCCCTGAGGCAGTTTCCGCCGCCGATTTTGTCGAACGCCTGGAAACAATTACCTCGCGCCGAGCGTTGCACGTCGGTGACCCGCAGGCGCGGGTCCGGCGCATTGCCTGGTGTACGGGGGCCGCCCAGGACTATATCGAGGCGGCGGTGGTGGCGGGGGCCGACCTGTTCGTGACTGGGGAAGTTTCCGAACAGACTGTACATATTGCCCGTGAGGAGGGCATTCACTTTGTCGCCGCGGGTCACCACGCCACGGAGCGCTACGGGGTGCAGGCTCTGGGAGAATACGTGGCGGAACAGTACTCACTGGAGTACCGGTTCATCGATATTGACAACCCCGTGTAAGGCCAGCCCCGGGAACCGCTCAGTCCTGATTTTTACCGGCGCCCGCCGGTGGCTCGCGGTCCAGCCCGAACTCCTCGTTGAGCATGCCCTTCTGGTCAGGGGAGGACTTGGGGGCGTAGTCGAGCGGGGGCTGGACTCGCGCGAGATCCGCCGGGATTTCCGCAGGGTCCCGACTGTGTTCCAGGCGCTCAAGGGAGACGGGGCCAGCCCCGTGGCACAGGTTGGCAGCGCCCTGGGCCAGATGGTTGTGAACTTCCCGGTAGCTTTGGGTGAGACCATTGAGTAATTGTGCGGTTTCTGAAAAGTGTTCGACCACTTCGGCCTCGTAAGCCTTTTTGTCCTGCATGACCTGGTCCAGTTTGAGTGCGAGGTCCCGATATTTTTTTGACTCCGCCGACATCCGGCGGCCCAGGAGCCAGCCCAGCATCAATCCCAGGATGGCCAGTGTGGCGCCAACCGCCAGCATGACCTGCGCGCTGAATTGGTGTGCTTCCAAAATAGATTCCCCTTACCAAAAAACCAAAAACGGGAGTATACCGCTTATGGTCTGTGGGCAGTAGGCTTGGCAGACGCGCCCGCCTGTCGTTGCCAAGGCCGGACCCTGTCGTTAAAGTGTGCCGCTTGCAAGCAACGCGGGATCCGGCAACCCAGACATGACCACACCCTGGCAACGCTATCAGGCGGACCTGCAGCGCGGGGATTTTTTGCGCGATCCCGCTCAGGAGCAGGCCGTGCTGCTGCTGCAGGACCTGTATGAGCGGCTGGTAGCCAGCGTGAACAAGCATGAAGGCGGCCTGCAAGCCTGGGTGCGCAAGGTCCGCGGGATGACTATGGAACCGGAGGTCGGCCTGTATTTATGGGGCGGCGTCGGTCGCGGCAAGACCTATCTCGTGGACACCTTCTTTGAATGCCTGCCATTCAGTCGTAAGTCACGCGTGCATTTTCACCGCTTCATGCAGCGGGTGCATGCAGAGTTGGCTTCGCTGGAAGGCCAGAAAAACCCCCTGGACACCGTTGCGGACCGATTCGCACGGGAAGCCAGAGTGCTTTGCTTTGACGAGTTCTTCGTGACCGACATCGGCGATGCCATGATACTTGGCGGCCTGATGACGGCACTGTTCGCACGCGGTGTGACGTTGGTGGCGACCTCCAATATCGAGCCATCGCGGTTATACGAGAACGGTCTGCAACGACAGCGATTCCTGCCAGTAATCGCACTATTGCAGAAATACACGAGGGTGTTGAACGTGGACGCCGGCATCGACTACCGCTTGCGCACACTGCAGCAGGCGGAGTTGTATCATTTTCCACTGGACGAAGGGGCGGACAGGAGCCTGGAGGACAGTTTCGCTCGATTGGCCACGGAGCCGGGAAAACATTGGGAGCGGCTGGAAATCAACCATCGCTACATGACATGTCGCCGCGTGGCCAATGACGTGGCGTGGTTTGACTTTGCCGAGTTGTGCGCAGGGCCACGCTCCCAGAATGATTACATCGAACTTGCCCGCATCTTCCATGCGGTGTTTGATCTCCGGTGTCCCGGAATTCCTGCCGGACATGGACGACCGGGCGCGCCGGTTCGTCAACCTGGTGGATAGATTTACGACCGCAATGTCAAGCTGGTCCTGGCGGCGGCCAGGCTGCTGCTGGAGTTGTATTCCGGTGGCAAGCTGGGCTTCGAGTTTCAGCGTACAATATCGCGCCTGCAGGAAATGCAGTCCTACGAGTATCTGGCTCATGAACATCGCCCTTAGTATTTATAGGGTTTCTTTCGGGTGGTCGAAGGGATCGTGAGGAGGGCGGTATGCCCGGTCGCCCCCAACGCTTGTCCACTGTTTGAACGGGCGTGGTATGCCCGACTCCCAAGGTCGCCTGGCGGGGCCGGGTCAGCGGCCTGCAGGCCTTCCCAAGGCGGCTCGAGGGCGGGCCACGGGGGAAAATTAATGGATTCACTGCTTGAAAAGCGGGGGTCCATTAGTAGTATGCGCGCTCTCGAAATTGGACTCCTCCAAGAGGCAGTTGTTGATGAAAACTATGAGCGCCAAAGCGGAAGAAGTGACCCGCGACTGGTTTGTGGTGGATGCCGCAGGCGGGGCCCTGGGCCGCCTCGCCAGCGAGATCGCCCACCGTCTGCGTGGCAAGCACAAGGCCGAATACACGCCTCACGTGGATACAGACGGCCCACATCGTGGTCGTGAAAGAATGCGGAAAAGATTCGCGTCCGCCGGTGCCAAGGCGAAGGTCAGATGTATCACCACCACACTGGGTTCCCCGGTGGCCTGAAGTCCATTTCTTTTGAGAAATTGATCCAGAAAGCCCCGGAGCAGGCGATCAGACCGCGGTGAAGGGCATGTTGCCCCGCAATACCCTGGGGCGCGCCATGTTCAAAAACTGAAAGTGTATGCCGGTACCGAGCACCCGCACGCGGCGCAACAGCCCCAAGTTCTGAACATCTAACGGACAACAATCACTATGTCAGCTACCCAATACTATGGAGCCGGTCGTCGCAAGACGTCCTGCCCGCGTTTTCCTGAAAAGCGGCGGCGGCAGTATCACCGTCAATGAGCGCCCGCTGGATCAGTATTTTGGCCGTGAGGTCGCGCGCATGATTGTGCGCCAGCCACTTGAACTTGTTGATTTGACAAGTAAATTCGATATCAACGTGACTGTCGCAGGCGGTGGTAGTTTCGGTCAGGCCGGGGCGATTCGCCACGGTATTACGCGGGCCCTGATGGAATACGATGAGTCCCTCCGGGGCACCCTGCGCAGCGCCGGTTACGTCACCCGCGACGCGCGTGAGGTTGAGCGTAAGAAAGTCGGCCTGCGCAAGGCACGCAAGCGTCCTCAGTTTTCCAAGCGTTAAGCTGGTGGTGCGCATACCCGACGTTCGCGGGTATATGGATGCATTGAAAACGCCCGGATGCTATGCATGCCGGGCGTTTGAGGCCTGATTAACGCGGATGGTCAGTGACTTGATTTAGTGCAGGGTGCCGAAAACGCAGTGAAATCAAGGCGTCTTCCTTGTAACGACCCGGCAAAATCATTACCATTTGGACCTTTTTGGGATCTGCGATCCGCGCCTGGTTCGACGTGTCGCAAGCTGTTTGTACTGTGGGGAGAGAAGCATAGGTAGCGATGGCGTTAACACCAGCAAGGAGGAAATTCCCTGACCGCTGCCACAAGCGTGATGGAGCGGCAAACGTCGGTGGAAGTAGCGGTGCCCTTTGTGGGTTCCTGGAATCCGTCAGCAAAGGCCAAGGCCGCCGGCGCGCCGGTAAAAATGCGACATCAGCTCGAGCCCGGCCAGATGATGATAGGGGAGTGGCAGGGCGAGCCAATTTATGTGGTGTATCGCACCGAACCCAGCTCGCCGAGCTTCCCAAGATCAACGGAGAGCTGAAAGACCCTGGTCAGAGAACGCTGCGCAGCAGCCACTATATCACCGGCATTGACCGCTCTATCAAGCCGGACCTGCTGGTAGTAGTGGGGTTGTGCACACACCTGGGCTGTGCGCCCAAATATCATCCGGACATGGGTGATCCGGGCCTGAGCACGGGCAGTGAGCAGTGGCCCGGCGGATTCTTCTGCCCCTGCCATGGTTCGAAGTTCGATCTGTCCGGACGCGTGTTCCAGGGCGTGCCCGCTTCTGCCAACCTGTTGGTGCCCCCCTACTCCTTTGAGGGTGACAACATACTGGTGATTGGCGTAAATCCGGAGAGTTGCCTGATGACTAATTACTGATCGGATTGCGATTGGGTCGATGCGCGCCTCCCCATCGCCGAAGGCGTAGGAACACCCACATGGGCAAGTACTACGCCCAAGAACTTCAACTTCTGGTACTTCTTCAAGCGTGCTGTCGCTGTTGGTGCTGGTCTAAAGCCAGCTGCTCTCGGGATCTGGCTTGACTGATTATACCCGAGCCAGGAGGCGCCGCTGCCCTCAATGGAGATACATTGTCGCGGGCATCGATTCGGCTGGATATTGCGTTACATGCATTCCCACGCCGGTGCCTCGGCGTTTTCCTGGTGGTCTACCTGCACATGTTCCGCGCCCTGTTGTACGGATCCTACAAGAAACCCCCGCGAGCTGATCTGGATCACGGTATGCTCATCTTCGTCGCCCTGATGGCCGAGGCCTTCGTGAAGCTGATGCTGCCCTGGGGCCAGATGTCCTACTGGGGTGCGCAGGTGATCATCTCCCTGTTCGGGGCGATACCCTATTTCGGTGAGGACATCGTCACCTGGATTCGCGGTGACTACCTGATCCTCGGGATCACCCTTGAACCGCTTCTTCGCCTGCACGTCGTGGCCCTCCCCATCGTCCTGCTGGCGCTGGTGGTGTTGCACCTGCTGGCACTGCACGAGGTGGGCTCCAACAATCCCGACGGGGTGGACATCAAGAAGCACAAGGACAAGGCCGGCGTGCCGCTTGACGGGGTGGCGTTCCACCCTTACTACACGGTGCATGACCTGCAGGCAATCGGCGTGTTCCTGTTCATTTTCTGCGGTGTCATATTCTTCCTGCCGGAGATGGGGGGTTACTTTCTCGAACACGCGAATTTCGAGGAAGCCAACAACCTGAAAACACCCGCGCATATTGCGCCTGTATGGTATTTCACCCCGTTCTACTCGGTACTGCGGGCGGTACCGGACAAGTTGGGGCTTTGTCGCGTTTGCCGCCTCGGTCGCCATACCCATTCGTGCTGCCCCTGGCTGGATCATAACCCTGTCAAATCATAGCGCTATCGCGCAGCATCACCAGGTGAGTACTGGGCATATTCGCTGTTCTGCCTGATTCTCGGCATGCTGGGCGTCGCCGCCCAACGTCTGCGCGCACCAATCTGGCGAGGATTTTGCGCCATCGTTTACTTTGCCTTCTTCCTACTGATGCCCTGGTGGAGCAAGTGGGACAAGACCAAGCCGGTGCCCGGAGCGGGTCACCACTGACGGCGGTATCGGTTTCTGGGGCAGTATCGGCGCCTTGTTTGCTGATACTGGCGTTGATTGTGCCGCTCAAGGTGGTGGCTTAACCGACGATTCTTACGAGTGCGGGAGCATCGGTGCGATGAGTTGCATCCCGGATGCACAGGACAAAGCCTCCCTGCAACGCGGTGCGAAGTTGTATATGAACTACTGCATGGGCTGCCATTCACTGCAGTGACTGCTACAACCGGGTTGCCAAAGGGACCTCGGGGTCCCGGAAGACCTGTTCCAGAGCCAACCTGATGTTCGATCCGGACGTGAAGATAGGCTCCCTGATGCATAACGCTATGGATAAGGGCGATGCAAAAAAGTGGTTTGGCGCCGCGCCGCCCGATCTGACACTGGTTTCGCGCGCGCGCCAGCCCCGCGTGGGTGTATACCTACCTGCGCACATTCTACAAGGACGACAGTCGGCCCTACGGGGTTAACAACCAAGGTGTTCAAGGATGTGGGCCCATGCCCCACATGCTGCTTGAACTGCAGGGTTTACAGGAGTGCGCTCCCGGGCCAGTCAAGGCCCACAATGGCGGTATCAAGCGCGATCCGCTCACCGGGGAAGACATACTGGAAGATCCCTGTGGTCGGTTCACTATCCCTGTCGCCGGTAAAGCTGACTCCGGAGAATTCGATGGCGCGGTGTATGATCTGGTAAACTTCCTTGCCTACGAGGCCGAGCCGATGGTCGCGGGCAGCACCGCATTGGTACATACACGCTATTGTTCGGTGCGTTTTTACCGTATTCGCCTGGTTGCTCGACTTGTGATACTGGAAAGACGTACACTGATCGCACGTAACCGATGGCGCGGCACCGGGAGAGCACCTTCGGTGTCCGCATCGTTTTCTGACAGGTTCAGCTGAGGGAATCCCTGATGGGCGTAGTGGCAAAGCGGTCTTCGATGACATTTTTTTTCTGATAGCACCAGTCACTACAGCCACCGCGTGAAAGTCGTCCTGGCTGAAGGGAGTCACTGTAGACCTGGTAGAGTCCGATGCGGCACATCCGCCCGCGGAGCTGGCGGACCTGAATCCCTTACAACAGCCTGCCGACTCTCGTGGACCGCGACCTGGTGCTGTATGAATCCAAGGCTGTGATGGAATACCTCGACGAGCGGTTTCCGCATCCACCCCTGTTGCCTGTGTACCCGGTGGCGCGCTGAAAGCCGTCTTTTCATTCACCGGCGAAAAAGGACTGGAGTGTATTGGTAGACGCCATCCAGACCACACGCAGCGACAACGTGGTCAAGAAATCGATCAAGGAGTTGCGTGAAAGCATCGTGAGTATTGCCCCCATCTTTGCCGAGAAACCTTTTTTCATGAGCGATGAGTTCACCCTGGTGGATTGTTGTATCGCCCCCATCCTGTGGCGCCTGCCTTTCCTGGGTGTGGAAATTCGCTCCAGCAAGCAGACCCGAAGCCCCTGTACACGCGTATATGGATACCGGCACAACCGGGATTCCTTTCCAGGAGAGCCTGACCGAGCAGGAGGCAGGAAATGCGCCTGTAACACGGGCTGGTTCCCGCTTCCGTAGTGGCACCGTCGAATATGAACTCCAGTCGCCCCTATATCATGCGCGCCCTCTATGAGTGGATAGTGGACAATAATTTTACTCTATGTGCTGGTGGACAGCGTCAATGGCGGATGTGATGGTGCCCCGCCAATTGTGAAGGACAACCAGATCGTCCTTAATATATCGCCTGACGCCGTGGTGGACCTGAGCATTTCCAACCAGGCCGTTGCATTTAATGGCCGTTTCGGCGGTGTCGCAACGGATGTGTTTGTGCCGATCGCGGCGGTGGTGGGAGTCTACGCCAGGAAAATGAGCCGGGGCATGGTTTTCGATCCGGGGACACTGTCAGCCCACCGGACGACACGCCCCCGGAACCGGGCAAACCGGAGAAAAGGCCGTCACTGAAAATCGTCAAGTAAGTTTGCCGCCCCCGGAGCGCGGCCTGCGGCGCAACTAGTTCACCGTTTCGAACAGCCGCACCACCCGGCGTACGCCGGAAACACCTGAAGCCATATCCGCTATGTGCCCGGCTTCCTTTTGGGTGACCAGTCCCATCAGGTAGACCACGCCGTTTTCCGTAACCACCTTCACGCTGGAGCCTTTCACGTCGCTGTCACCAAGCAGCATGGATTTGATCTTGGTGGTTATCCATGCGTCGTGGGTTCGGGTCATCGCGGAGGTGGGTGGACCAATTTCCAGTTCGTTGTAAATCCTGCGCACGCCATGGACCTTTCGCGTGACGGTGGTCGCCGTGGCTTTCAGGATTTCATCGTTGACCTGCCCCGCCAGCAGTACGTAACCGTTGTAGGAAACCACCACGAGGTGGGATTGCGCGTAGGCTTCATTGGTTGCGGGCAGGTTGACCGTAATCTTGGTTTCGATGTTGTCGTCTTCAATGATCCGGGCCAGGGTGCGTTCATTGGGCTTATCTTCTATCGGACCCGCTCGCATGCTGGCAAGCAAGCTGCCGCAGCCAGTGAGGGCAAGCAGGTTGCAGGCAATAACCAGGGAAAATACAAGTCTCATGCCTTATTCCTGGCCATAGGTTCCAAACAGGCTGTGTTCAATCAGCTCGCAAAAGCAGTGAATCGCCATGGTGTGCATTTCGACGGTACGCGGCTGGCGATTGGCACAGACGCGCAACTCCACATCCTCGGGTCTTATGAGGGCACCGAGCTCATCATCTCTCGGGTTGGACATCACGATGACGCCCATGTTCCGTTCCTGGGCCGTCTGCACGGCCCGCAACAGGTTGCCCGCTCGCCCCGAACTGTTGATGCACAACAGTACATCGCCGGCCTGGCCCAGGGCGCGTAACTGTCGCGAAAAAATATCGTTGATACCGCTGGACTGGGCTATCGCAGTCACACTGGCCTGGTCCGCGGTGAGGTTGACGGCCGGGAGTGCGGGGCGATCCTCCTCGAAACGACTAAGCAGGTTGCAAGTAAAAAGTTGCGCCAGGGCGGCATCGACCCCGTTGCCACAGGCGACGATCTTGCGATCGGCAAGCAGCGCCGCCGCCATCATTTGGCTGGCCTGCTCGATTTTATCGGCGAGGTCATCGACGGACATCGCAATAGTTTCAATCGTATTCTGGAAGTTGTCGGCAATGCGTTGGTAGTAGTTCATGCAGCGGGTTCCGGAATTCGCGGGTCAGGCGGTGAATGCACCCCGGATCCAACGAATCCTTGGCCGGGACCCGGATTGTGGCGGCTCGAAGGCGACCACGTCAAATCGGCAGGGCAAATGCGCCCACTGCGGGCGCCGCTGCAGGAACAGGTGTGCTGTCCTGATGATACGTTGTTGCTTGCGAAAGTTGACTGAACCGGCAGCGCTGTCAAAGTGGCGATTGCCGCGCGCCCGGACTTCGACGAAGACCAGATAGTCCCCGTCTCGTGCGATGATATCCAGCTCGCCGGATTTTCCCCTGAAGTTCCGTTCCACCAGAAGTAAGCCGCGGGCTTCCAACAGGATGGCCGCATGGTCCTCGTAACTGTCTCCCAGCGATTTCATGGCCCCGGGTTATTCCGGTGTCGTTTTCCGTAACGCCAGTCTAGCTACTGCGCCTTCAACTCGCCGCCATCAAATGTGGCCGCGGGAAGCTCACGTTTTATCTGCAGGTTGGGATCCATGCTCAGCAGCCCGGTGTTTCCCCTAAACAGCGCGTCGGCGCCGCTCTGCAACCGGCTGAACCCGGACTGCAAGAGAAAGGCATCCGCGCCGAGGGCATTGAGCTGGGTGTAATTCGCACCCTCGGCATCACCCGCGGCCAGCGTTACGCGCAGTGCCGGGTTAGCCCCCAGTAACCAGGGCGTCTCGACGAGCCGGATGCCGTTCAGGTCCTGGTTGCGCTCATCGGGCACGCCATTGTAGATACTGGAGGGCGCGTAAACCGGTATATTTCCCGCATAGTGATAGGCCAGGATCGGTTTGATGGAGCGGGCCTCAGCGCCATTGCGACTGAGCAGGAAGATGACATCGATGTCCTGCCGTCGGCGCGGCAGGAATTCCACGTTGGATCCCAGCACATCGCGAATGTCGCGTCCGCGCTGTTCGCTGGCGTCAAGTGCCAGCGCTGACTTGACACTGCTCGAGTAGTCGTCGTAAGTCGTGTAGGTGGCGCTGCTGGCCACCGTCCCGCCCAGGGTGCCCCAGCGATCCGTGAGAGCAGTTTCCATCTTGCTTCCCCACTCGCCCGTCGGGCTGATAAGCATCGCCCGCCGGGCGCCGCTACCGAAAGCGAGTTCCGCCAGGCTCACGGCCTCGTCTTCCGGAGACAGGGAGAGTTGCACCAGGGCGCTGCCCGAGGCTGGCAGCACCTGGTCTATGCGATTGAGCGCCAGAATCGGGACCGGCCGCTCCAGCAGCGTCGCCAGTTCGGCGAGGTCCTCCTTGCTCAGCGGGCCAACCACCATAGCGACCTGTTGCCGCACCGCCTCCTCATAGGCGCTGCTGGCCGAGGGGTAGGTATCGAGGTCCAGCACCAGTAGTTCGTTGTGGGCTCCGCCAGCGGCGCGTTCCGCGTAGTAAGCCGCCAGGAAACCGTTCAGTACGGATTTGCCGGCCGCGGCCAGCTCCCCGCTTAAAGGCAGCATCAGGGCCACCTTGCCCTGTTGTGGGCCCGCTTTGAGCTGGTAATCCAGTCCCGCTGGCAAGGGATTGGCCGCGGGATGCGCAGGGTTCGCGGCGCGCCACCGGGCCAGCTGGTCCGTCGGGATAGCGGGGTCGTCCCGGGTAATCAGCGCCAGTTCCAGCCAGGCCCGCCACTGGGGGTCCCCGGCGCCGGGCAGGGCCGACACGAGCTGCGCCCGTTCTGTTCGTTCCAGGTTGCGCCACACGGTGCGCTTCCACGCGGCGAGGGTATTGCCTGGTGCCGTGCGCAGGATTTGATCCGCCAGTTGGGCGCTGGCCAGCGCGTCTCCCTGCATGTCCAGCATGTAGTGTTTGAAGCTGAGTATGCGGTAGCGCAGGGCAGGACTGACGCCTGGATTATCCAGGCCCTCGATTTGCGCCAGGGCCTGTTGCTGGTTGCCGCGGATATAGGCGATACGTGCCTGGAGATAACCCAGGTAGGCGCGGTCGTTGACTGAAAGTCCCTCGGTGGGAATATCCTTCAGGTCCACGCTGGCCAGCATCCAGTCAAACTTCGCAAGCGCCTGTTCGGCGTTGTTGTAAGCGGCGCTGTAGCTGCTCGGCGGAAGCGTCGTCGACACGCCCTGTGGTGTCACGGGCTGCTGCTTGACCGGTGGTGGTGTCCCCGGCTGTTCCTGCTTCTTCTGTGTCTTACCGGCACAACCCCACAGCAACGCCGCCAGCAGGATAAGTGCCAGCGTTCGCGCCGGGAGGTATTGCCTGGGATCATCAAGTGTCATGCTATGCTTTACCGACCCGTCAGCAGGTCTCGAGTGTCCGGGATGTGCAAGGTGTCGACATTATAAGGGGAAATCGTGGATTCCGGGCTCTATGTTGTGGCCACGCCCATTGGTAACTTCGGTGATATGTCACAGCGAGCAGTCGAAGTGCTGCGCGGTGTGGATCTTATCGCCGCTGAGGATACCCGTCACAGCCAGCGTCTGCTGCAGTTTTTCGGTATTGATACGCCCACCGTGTCCTACCACGACCACAGTGATGAGCGCGCGCTGCAGCGCATTGGCGCCTGCCTTGAAGACGGCGGCAGTGTGGCGCTGGTGTCCGATGCCGGCACCCCGCTGATTTCGGACCCCGGTTATCGACTGGTGCGCCAGGCACAGGACCGCGGCTTCAGCGTGCGACCGGTGCCCGGTGCCTGCGCCGCCATCGCCGCGCTGAGTGTCGCGGGGCTGCCGACGGACCGGTTCCTGTTCGAGGGCTTCCTGCCCGCCCGGGAGGTCGCGAGATGCAGTCGCCTGGGGGAGCTGGCCGCAGAGCCGGTGACGCTGATTTTCTACGAGGCACCGCACCGGATCGAGGATTCCCTGCAGTCGATGATCCAGGTTCTCGGCGGAGAGCGGGAGGCGGTGATGGCCAGGGAAATGACCAAGACCTTCGAGACGATCCGGCGCGGGACACTGGCCGAGTTGGGACAGTTCGTCGCCGCCGATGACAACCAGCGGAAGGGAGAAATCGTGTTGCTCGTGGCCGGCAGTCCCAGGGGTGCGCAGGAGGTATCGGCGGACGTGTCGAAGCTGTTGCTGCGCCTGTCGCGGGAATTGCCCGCGAAACAGGCGGCGGCGGTCATCGCGGACTGTACCGGTGTGCGCAAGAAACTACTGTACGAACACCTGCTGGAAATGAAAAAGGGGCGGAGTCGGTAGCAGGTCCGCCCGCGGAGTTGGCTTGCCCTGTGCGCCGCCAGGGCGTAGTCTTGGCGCCGAGTCGGTCAGGCGATCGCTTCTCAGGTGCGTTCGCGCGGTTGAGGGGAGGAAAGTCCGGGCTCCACAGGGCAGGGTGCCAGGTAACACCTGGGGGGCGAGAGCCCACGGAAAGTGCAACAGAAAGTATACCGCCTGGTTCGCCAGGTAAGGGTGAAATGGTGCGGTAAGAGCGCACCGCGCGGCTGGCAACAGGCGTGGCGATGGTAAACCCCACTCGGAGCAAGACCAAATAGGAATCCGTCAGCTGTGGCCCGCAGTGGATTCGGGTAGGTCGCTACAGGCAGGTGGTGACACCTGTCGCAGATGAATGATCGTCCACGACAGAACCCGGCTTATCGACCGACTCTACTTTTACGCCACCCACCCCGCTCGCTGCGAACGGGATGGGTGGCCCCCCCTTCGCGCCCGGCGACTGGCGCCCGGCGCTCCAACCATCCTTTGCGCTCGATGACAGAGGCGGAAACCCTCTGCCGCTAAACTTTTTTATTATTAGAAATTCTCTAACCATAACTAAAAATACTGTAACTTAATGTAAGTTGTTAGGTATTTTGTTTAGAGGTCTGTTTTAGAGACCTATTCTCTAGCCGGCTGACCGCCAAACTGGCGGCATTTGCCGTCGAAGTCACGCTAATTAGCTGAAATCACAACGTTTTTTCAACCCGGCTCACTTGACACTGTCTCGATTGCGGACCTATAGTGTTGAAAAGTGGAAATAAGTGGGATTTTTTGGCTTTTTGTGGGTTGGAAAGCCAGAATTACGCGGGGAAACGGCCGTGTTTCGCGGAGTACAGCACATCAATATGGACGCCAAGGGGCGGCTGGCCATGCCGGCCCGCCAGCGCGAGCCATTGGTCTCCGAGTCTGCCGGGCAGGTCGTGGTCACCATTGATACCCAGTCCACGTGCCTGGTGATCTATCCGCTGCCCGAGTGGGAACGCATCGAGAAGGACATACAAAACCTCCCGGCCCTCAAGCCCGCTGTAAAGCGCTTCCAGCGCCTGATGCTCGGTTATGCCACCGACCTTGAGCTGGATGGCAGCGGCCGCATGCTGTTGCCCCAGCCCCTGCGCGACTACGCACAACTGGAGAAGAAACTGGTGTTGGTCGGTCAGGGCAATAAATTGGAATTGTGGTCCGAGGCGCTGTGGCTGGCGGAACGCGACCAGGCGCTGCGGGATTCCGGCCCCGAGGCGGAACTGCCCGATGAACTTATGTCTTTGACCCTCTAGGTGACGGCCATGCATCAAACAGTCTTGTTACACGAAGCTGTTGATGCGCTGGTGACCCTGCCTGACGGGTTTTACGTGGACGGCACCTTCGGGCGCGGGGGCCACACCCGCTACCTGCTGCAGTGCCTCGACGCACACGGGCGCGTATTGGGCGTAGACAAGGATTTGGCCGCCGCGAGGGCGGCATCGGAGTTGGCAGGGAGTGAGCCCCGTTTCGAGTTCTTTCACGGGTCGTTCGCTCAGCTTCCCCATCAACTGCGGAGGATGGGGATCGACGCAGTTGATGGCATTTTACTGGACCTCGGGGTGTCCAGTCCGCAACTGGATGACGGGGAGCGCGGCTTCAGTTTCCTGCACGATGGTCCGCTGGACATGCGCATGGACACCAGCCGTGGGGAAACAGCTGCCCAGTGGCTGTCGCATGCGGATTTGCAGGATATCGCCGGTGTGCTGAAGGAGTACGGTGAGGAGCGGTTCGCCCGCCGCATCGCGTCCGCGATCATTGCCGCCCGCGAGGCGTCTCCTATTGAAACTACCGGGCAGCTCGCCAGGGTGGTAAGCGAGGCGCATCCCCACTGGGAAAAGCACAAGCACCCGGCTACCCGTTCTTTTCAGGCGATTCGCATCAAGGTCAACCGCGAACTCGAGGATTTGCAGGAATTCCTGTCTGTTGCACTGGACCTGTTGCGCGTCGGCGGTCGCCTCGTGGTGATCAGCTTCCACTCGCTGGAGGACCGGCTCGTCAAACGCTACATGCGCGACATGGCAAGGGGGGATTCACTGCCACGCGGAGTGCCGGTGATGGAAAGTGCGCGCAATCGTCGTATGCGCCTCATCGGTCGCGCTGTCAGGGCCAGTGCGCAGGAGGTGGCGGGAAATGTGCGGGCGCGCAGCGCGGTAATGCGCGTAGCGGAAAAAATCAGTTAAACCGGCTCCGGCTAAGAACAGTGGCAGACAGCAGTATGAAAAGCGTGAACCTGAAACAGCGAGAGCATCGGACCGGCAGGGAACTGGTTACGTGCACTGCCGCGCTGATCCTGCTGATCCTGGTATCCGCCTTCGCCACCATCTACTCCACCCACGCCTGCCGCGCCCTCTATACGCAGTTGCAGGTGCTGGAGTCTTCCCAGTGGTACCTGCAGGAGGATTACGGTCGACTGTTGCTGGAGCAAAGTACCTGGGCTTCGCATTACCGGGTGGAGAAAGTTGCCAGGAGTGAATTGGGTATGGGTGCGCCGGACCTCCAGAAATTCAAGGTGTTGCCACAATGAGCCGGTTGCACACCCGGCCGCCGTCAACGCTCTGGCGCTTCCAGCTGGTGGTGTTGGTGCTGGGCAGCCTGCTGGCGGTGCTGGTGTGGCGGGTTTTGTCTCTGCAGATACTCAACCTCGAGCACGGTTACGAATTCCTGCAGGACCAGGGCGCGATGCGCTCGGTGCGGACGGCGGAGATTCCCGCCTACCGCGGGGTTATCTCCGATCGCCGCGGCGAGCCGCTCGCGGTCAGCACGCCGGTGGTATCGATCTGGGCGAATCCGCAGCTGCTCAAGGACTCGACGCGCCTGCCGGAACTGGCGCAGGCCCTGGGCATGGAGCTTCCGGCGCTGCAGGACAAGCTCGCGCGCTACGAGGGCAAGCAATTCATGTACCTGCTGCGCCACCAGGTGCCGGCGCACGCGCGCGAAATTCTCGACAAGCAATTTGCGGGTGTGTATGGCCAGCGCGAGTACCAGCGCTACTACCCCGCGGGAGAGGTGGCGGCGCAACTGGTGGGATTCACCAACGTCGACGGCCAGGGAATCGCCGGCCTGGAGCTGGCTTACAACGACTGGTTGCAGGGCAGGCCGGGCAAGAAACAGTACATCAAGGATCTGCACGGCGAGGTGGTGCGCGATATCGGTGTATTGCAGCCGGCACAGCCGGGCAAGGACCTGAGGTTGAGTATCGACCTGCGGCTGCAGTACCTGCAGCACCGTGAGTTGCAGCGCGCCGTCACCGCGCTCGGCGCAGCTTCCGGCTCAGCCGTGACGCTGGACAGCCATACCGGGGAAGTGCTGGCCATGGTCAATTACCCGGTCTACAACCCGAACGCGCAGAAAGCCGGCAGCCCGGAGAGTATGCGTAATCGCGCCATTACCGACATGTATGAACCCGGGTCCACCATGAAGGCCCTGACACTGGTAGCGGCGCTGGAAAGCGGGCGCTATACACCCGATACAGTGATCGACACGTCCCCGGGGCGCATACGGGTCGGTCCCAAGGTCTACCCGGACCCGCGCAATTATGGCGCGATCACGGTGACCCGGGTAATACAAAAATCGAGCCAGGTGGGTGTTACCAAGATTGCACTGGACCTCGGTCACGAACCCATCTGGGAGGTGTTCAACCGGTTTGGTATCGGTCAGCCGCCGGGCACCGGGTTCCCGGGGGAGAGTGCGGGCAGCCTGCCGAACAGGCCGCGCTGGTACGCCACCGACAAAGTCTCCCTCGCGTTCGGTTACGGGATCACCGCAACACCGCTGCAGCTGGCCCGGGCGTATTCCGTGTTTGCCAATGACGGGGTACAGGAGCCCGTTTCGCTACTGGCGCTGGAGGGTGAACTGCCCTCCGGCAAGCGCGTCATTTCCCATGCCACCGCCGAGCAGGTCCTGAAGATACTGCACGCGGTGACGGACGATGAGGGCACCGCGCGCAAGGCCCGCGTCCCTGGTTACCTGGTGGGCGGAAAGACCGGTACCGTGCACAAGGTAGGTCCGCGCGGCTATGAGGCCAACAAGTACGTGGCACTGTTCGCCGGTATCGCCCCCATAGACCATCCGCGCATAGTCACCGTGGTGCTGATCAACGAACCCAAGGGCGCACTTTATGGCGGCGGTGCCGTGGCGGCTCCGGTGTTTTCCGAGATGATCGGCGGGACCCTGCGCATACTCAACGTGCCGCCGACCGAGCTCGGCGCAGTGACCGAGACGGCGAAGCCCGCCCCGGGCGGTGCCGCTTGATGTCCGCGGCGAGGGCGTGTCCGGTGCCGCCGATGTCGCTGCCCGACATTCTGGGTAGTGCCACCGGTAAGTTTGCCGACACCATGATCAGTGGCATGCAACTGGACAGTCGTGAAGTACGGTCGGGGGACCTGTTCTTGGCGTTGCCGGGGGAAAAGTTTGACGGCCGCCAGTTTATCGAGCAGGCGGTGGCCAATGGTGCTGCCGCCGTAGTGGCCGAGGCGCCGGTAGCGGGATTTGTCGATGCCATTCCGGTGCCGCTGGTGGAGCTGCCCGAGTTGCGCTTCGAGGCAGGCCTGTTGGCGGCGCGTTACTACCGTCATCCCAGCCGTGCGATGCAGGTAGTGGGCGTGACCGGTACCAACGGCAAGACCACGACCAGCCGGATGTACGCGCAGTTATCCCGGGCGCTGGGCAAGCCCTGTGGTGTGATCGGTACCCTGGGCGTAACCCTGAATGACGATGTCAGCGAGGCTGGCAATACCACGCCCGACGCCGTCTCACTGCAGCGGCAGTTGGCGCTGTGGCTGGCGCAGGACGTCCTCGTCGTCAGCATGGAGGTGTCCTCCCATGCGCTGGAGCAGGGCAGGGTCAACGGCGTCGAGTTCGCGACCGCTATTTTCACCAACCTGTCCCACGATCACCTTGATTATCACGGCAGCATGGAGGCTTACGGGCGCGCCAAATTGCGGCTTTTCGCACGTGAAGGATTGCGCCACGCGGTCATCAATGCGGACGATCCCTTCGCCGAGCGGGTGCGCGCGGCGGTGGCCAGGGGCGTGCGGGTATTGACCTATTCCGGGCGCGGCGCCGGCGCCGATGTGCGCGTGGAAAAGCCGCATTTCCAGGCCGACGGTGTGCGCGGTGAATTACACAGTCCCTGGGGTGTGGGAGAATTCTTCAGCCCGTTCCCGGGTGATTTCAATCTGTCCAATCTGGCCGCCGCCGTGTCCGCGCTGGCACTGGCCGGTGAGGACCTGGTGGCGGTGCTGGAGGCGGTAGCGAGCCTGCGCCCCGTGCCCGGGCGCATGCAGTCGGTGCCCAATACGCTCGATCTGCAGGTCATCGTCGACTACGCGCACACGCCCCAAGCGCTCGAACAGGTACTGACCGCCCTGCGCCCCCATGTCAATGGAGCGCTGATTACCGTGTTCGGCTGCGGTGGTGACCGCGACAGGGAAAAGCGGCCGCTGATGGGGCGCATTGCCTGCGCGCTCTCTGATCGTGTGGTGATTACCAGCGATAATCCGCGCAGTGAAGAGCCGCTGCAGATCATGCGTGATATCGCGTCGGGATGCTCCGGCGAATATACACTGGTCGCGGATCGTGCCGAGGCCATAACAGCCGCCATCGACGGCGCCGAGGCGGGGGACTGCGTAGTGATCGCGGGCAAGGGCCACGAGGACTACCAACTGGTCAACGGCGCGCGACTCCACTTCAGCGATGAAGCGCAGGCACAGGCGGCGCTGGCGCGCAGGGAGGCGTTATGATGCGCCCGCTGCTGCTGTCCGAGCTGAGCCAGCCCCTGGCGGCGCAATTACTCGGTCCCGACTGCGAGATCGGTGGCGTGTCTACCGACAGCCGCACGGTGCAGCCCGGAGATCTGTTCGTGGCGCTGCGCGGTGACCACTTCGACGGCCATGATTACCTGGCGCAGGTCGCCTCGGCGGGGGCAGTGGCCGCGCTGGTCAGCAGGGATCTTGACCTGCCACTTTCCCGGCTGCAGGTCGACAACACACAGCGGGCCCTGGGGCTGTTGGGTGCCTACAACCGGAGCCTTTACAGCGGGCCGCTCGTGGCCATCACCGGCAGCAGTGGCAAGACCACGGTCAAGAATATGGTGTCTGCGGTGTTGTCGCGGCGCGGCGAAACCCTGGCCACCGAAGGCAATTTCAACAACGAAATCGGCGTGCCACTGACACTGCTGCGCCTGCGCCCCGGACTGCAATTTGCGGTAGTGGAAATGGGCGCGGCGAAGGCGGGGGATATCGCCTGGCTGTGCGAGTTGGCGCGCCCCACGGTTTCCCTCCTGCTCAACGCCATGTCGGCGCACCTCGACGGTTTCGGCAGCATCGAGGGTGTCGCCGCCGCCAAGGGAGAAATTTTTGACGGGCTCCAGCAGAGTGATGTCGCGATCATCAACGCGGACCAACCCTGGGCGAAACAGTGGCGCAAGCGCGCCGGTGCGGCCACGGTACTGGATTTTGGGCTGGAGCAAGCGGCGGCGATAAGCGCCAGGGGTATCCAGAGCAGGGGTGTGGAGGGCACCAGCTTTACCGCCTCGACTCCGGTGGGCGATATGGCGATACGCCTGTTGCTGCCCGGTCTGCACAACGTCACCAACGCGCTGGCGGCAGTCGCCGTCGGGCTGGCCTGCAAGCTTTCCCTGACGGAAATTCGCGACGGCCTGGAAGGGCTGCAGCCGGTTGACGGTCGCCTGCGCACGCTGCGTTCTCCGCAGGGAGCCGTGGTGATTGACGACTGTTATAACGCCAATCCCGGATCCGTGCGCGCAGCAATCGATGTGCTGGCAGACTGTCCCGGTCGTCGCGTGCTGATGCTGGGCACCATGCTGGAGCTGGGTGTGAACAGCAGCGCCCTGCACCGGGAAATCGGCGCCTATGCGCGGACGGCGGGCATAGACCGGTTGTGGGGAGTGGGCCCGGAACTAGCGGGCTGCGTAGACGCCTTCGGTGCGAACGGCCGCTACTTTGAAGACCGCGACGCGGCAGTGGCCGCGCTGCCCGGGCAGTTTGGCGAGGGCGACACGGTGTTGGTCAAGGGCTCGCGCGGCGCCGGCATGGAACGGGTCTTGCACGCCCTGCTGCCGGACCTGCAGGCAGGGGAGCACTAGGCCATGTTGCTGCTGCTGGCGGAGTACCTCACCCAATACGAGAGCGCCTTTCGCGTTTTCCAGTACCTCACCCTGCGCGGAATTCTGGGCGCCGGCACTGCCCTGCTGATCTCCCTGATGGTCGGACCGCTGATGATTCGCCGCCTGAAATTTTACCAACTGGGCCAGTCGGTGCGCGATGACGGTCCCCAGAGCCATCTCAGCAAGGCGGGAACACCGACCATGGGCGGTGCACTGCTGCTGGTGGCGATCGCCGCCTCCTGCCTGCTGTGGGGCGACCTGCGCAATCACTACCTGTGGCTGGCCCTGCTGGTCACCGGTGTATTCGGCGCTGTCGGCTGGGTAGACGACTATCGCAAGGTGGTGGAGCGCAACTCGCGCGGCCTGCCCGCCCGGTGGAAATATTTCTGGCAGTCTCTCGCCGGGCTCGCCGCGGCCTTGTACCTCTATCTTGCCATCGACACCCCGGTGACAACGGAACTCTACGTCCCCTTCTTCAAGGATTTCGCCTGGAGCATGGGGCCGTCGTTCATCCTGCTCACCTATTTCGTCATCGTCGGCGCGAGCAACGCGGTGAACCTGACCGACGGGCTGGATGGACTCGCCATCCTGCCGACCGTGCTGGTCGGTACCGCGCTGGGAATTATCGCCTACCTCACCGGCCGCGTGGATTTCGCGCAGTACCTGCATATCCCTTACGTTGCCGGCAGCGGCGAACTCGCGGTGTTCTGCGGCAGTATCGCCGGCGCGGGGCTGGGCTTTCTCTGGTTCAACACCTACCCGGCACAGGTGTTCATGGGTGATGTCGGCGCGCTGGCACTGGGGGCGGCGCTGGGCACGGTGGCGGTCGTCACGCGCCACGAAATCGTCTTCTTCATCATGGGCGGTATTTTTGTGCTGGAGACCGTGTCGGTCATTCTCCAGGTAGCGTCCTTCAAGATGACGGGCCGGCGTATTTTCCGCATGGCACCCATCCACCACCATTTTGAGTTGAAAGGTTGGCCGGAGCCGCGCGTGATCGTGCGGTTCTGGATTATCACGGTCATGCTGGTCCTGTTCGGGCTGGCAACGTTGAAATTGCGTTAGGCGAGAATGAAAGTGGCCTCACAATTGCGAGCTAACATTGCACACCGGGTAGTGGCAGGCCTCGGCGCCACCGGCCTTTCCTGCGCTCGCTACCTCTACCAGCGGGGCTTGCCGTTTACCGTGATCGATACGCGCGTGCAGCCGCCCGGACTGGACGCCCTGCGGCGTGAGATGCCGGGTATCGAGGTGTTTGCCGGGGACTACCCGAAGGGCCTGATCGAAAACGCCGCCGAACTGATCGTCAGCCCGGGCATCGCATTGACTGCGCCCATTGTCGACCAGGCGCTCGCCGTGGGTGTGGAGGTGGTTGGCGACATCGACCTGTTCATGCGTGAGGCGGCGGCACCGGTGGTGGGGATCACCGGTTCCAACGCCAAGTCCACGGTGACCGAGCTGGTGGGCCAGATGGCGCGAGACGCCGGGTTGCAGGTTGGTGTGGGGGGCAACCTCGGCACACCGGCGCTCGACTTGCTGGACCCGCTGCGCGAACTCTACGTGCTGGAACTCTCGAGTTTTCAGCTGGAACGCGCGCATCGCCTGGGCCTGGCGGTGGCCACCGTGCTGAATCTCAGCGCCGACCACCTCGACCGCCACGGCTCGATGTCCGGTTATCACCTTGCCAAGCACCGCATCTTCAGCGGTTGCAGGAAAGCGGTTGTCAATCCCGACGACCCCCACGATGCCACTTGTTGGACCGGAGGTTGAGTTGGTCAGCTGGCGCATGGCGGAGCCGGAGCCGCACGGTTTCGGTTTGCGCAGCGCGGGCGACCAGGAGTTCCTGTACCACGGCGCAGAGCGATTGCTGCCGGTGGACGAGTTGCGCCTTGCCGGGCGGCACAACGTGGCGAACGCGCTCGCTGCGCTTGCGCTGGGATCCGCCGCGGGCCTGCCGCTGGCGGGAATGATCTCGACGCTGCGCACCTTCAGCGGTTTGCCCCACCGTTGCGAGCTGGTGGCAACTATCGGGGGTGTGCGCTACGTCAACGATTCCAAGGGCACGAATATCGGTGCCACCGAGGCCGCATTGCGCGGGCTGGGAACAGGGCGCGATATTCTGCTGATCGCCGGTGGCCAGGGCAAGGGCGCGGATTTTTCCGGGCTGGAGCAGGCGGTGGCGCGCCACTGCCGGGTGTTGCTGCTGCTGGGTGAAGACGCGCCCCTGATGGAGCGCGCGCTGTCACACGTGGTACCGGTGGTGAGGGTGGCCTCGCTGGAGGAAGCCGTCGGTGAGGCGGCGGCGCTGGCGCAGCGTGGCGACACAGTGTTGTTGTCACCGGCCTGCGCCAGTTTTGACATGTTCAGCGGCTATGCGCAGCGCGGTGAAATGTTTCGCTCGCTGGTGCAGGGACTGGCGGAGGATGCGCAATGAGCGCGGCCAGTAATACACGCCCCGCGCTGTCCGCACCGGATATGACGCTGGTGCTGGTGGCTCTGGCCCTGCTGCTGGTCGGGTTGGTCGCCATCAGTTCCGCCTCCATCGAGTACGCCGAATGGCATTTCCAGAATCCCTGGTATCACAGCGAACGCCATCTCGTTTACCTGCTGGCCGGGATCGCCGCCGCGGCGGCCTGCTACCGGGTGAACACCGCGTTCTGGCTGTCGACCGGTTGGTGGTGGTTGTTCAGTGCGCTGGCTTTGCTGATCGTGGTCCTGAGTCCCGGTATCGGTCGGGAAGTGAACGGCAGCCAACGCTGGCTGCCGCTGGGGCCATTCACCCTGCAACCCTCGGAGTTTGCCAAGCTCGCGGTAGTGGTTTATCTCGCCGGGTACATGGTGCGGCGCGAACACGAGGTACGTCACCAGTGGCAGGGCTTCCTCAAGCCCATGGCCGTGCTGTTCGCAGCGACCCTGTTGCTGATGGTGGAGCCGGATTTCGGCGCGACGGTGATCGTCGCCGCCACGGCATTCGGCATGTTGTTCCTGGCAGGCGTCAGGGTCGGTCACTTCATGGTGGTGGTGTTGGGCGCACTGGCTGCGCTGCTGGTACTGGTGGTTTCCGAACCCTACCGGGTCAAGCGCCTCACCGCCTACACCGATCCCTGGGCAGACCCTACAACACCGGCTTCCAGCTAACCCAATCGCTGATCGCATTCGGGCGCGGTGAGTGGCTGGGGGTCGGTTTGGGAAACAGCGTACAGAAGTTGTTTTACCTGCCCGAGGCGCACACCGACTTCGTATTCTCCATCTGGGCCGAGGAAACCGGCTTTGTCGGCGCCGTCGCGGTTATCGCCCTCTTCGCCACGCTGATCGGCCGGATCCTGTGGACCGGACGCAGGGCGATACTGGCAGACAACCCCTTCGGGGCCTACCTCTGTTACGGCGTGGCCCTGGTGTTTGCGGGGCAGGCCTTCGTCAACATGGGGTGAGTTCGGGCCTCTTGCCAACCAAGGGCCTGACCCTGCTGTTCGTGAGCTATGGCGGCACCAGTCTCATCGTCTGCTGCGCCCTGCTCGGTATCGTGCTGCGCGTGGAACGTGACAACCGTTCACTGCCCGGCCAGGAGGCAGGCGTGATGAGCGCAGCTAAGCCTCTGGTATTGATGATGGCGGGCGGCACGGGTGGTCATGTATACCCGGCGCTGGCAGTGGCGACGGAACTGCTGTCGCGCGGTTACCGGGTGGAATGGGTGGGGACAGCCCGCGGATTGGAACACCGTGTGGTGCCCGCTGCGGGGATCGTACTGCACTGTCTGCCGGTGCGCGGCGTCCGGGGGAAAAACCTGCTGCACAAGCTGCAGGCCCTGTGGTTCCTGTCACTGGCTTCCCTGGCGGCCCTGTGGCTGGTGTTTCGGCGCGCGCCGGGTTGTGTCGTCGGCATGGGCGGTTACGTCGCCGGTCCCGCGGGCGTCGCCGCATGGCTGCTGCGCAAGCCGCTGCTGATCCACGAGCAGAACGCGGTGGCCGGTACCACCAATCGCATGCTGGCCCCGCTGGCGACGAAAATCGTGGCGGGATTTCCCGGAGCATTCGGCAAACAATTTGCCTGCACCGTCACCGGCAACCCCGTGCGCCGCCAGTTGCTGGCAGCCCGCGCGATCGGCACCTACGACTTCGCCGGGCAGAGGCCGTTGCGCTTGCTGATACGGGGCGGCAGTCTGGGCGCGCGGCCGCTCAACGAGGTGATTCCCGGCGCCGTGCAACGCGTGGCGCGGGAGGGTGGCGCCGTTATCGAAGCCTGGCACCAAACTGGCGCCGGGCATGACGAGGACGTACGCGGCCGCTATCAGGCGCTGCTGGACCACGGTGTGCGGGTGGTTCCGTTCATAGAGGACATGGCCGCCGCCTATGCCTGGGCGGACCTGGTGCTGTGCCGCTGTGGCGCCCTGACCATCGCCGAGCTGACCGTGATGGGTCGCCCGGCAATCCTGGTGCCGCTACCTCACGCTATCGACGACCACCAGAGCGCCAACGCACGCCTGTTGACGGACTGCGGCGCTGCTGTCCTGCTGCGCCAGGCCGATATGACCGAGTCTGCGGTATACGAGCTACTGCGGGAATACATTGGCAATCCGCCGCGTTTGTCAGCGATGGCGGCGGCGGCCTTCGCGGCGGCGAAACCGGACGCCGCCGAGCGCGTCAGCGACTGCTGCGAGGAGCTGATGTATGCCTGAGAACAGGAGCGCCTACAGCCTGCCCGAAATGCGCCGTATCCGCCGCATTCACATGATCGGCGTGGGTGGCTCGGGCATGAGCGGCATCGCTGAGGTACTCGTGAACCTGGGATATGAAGTGGCTGGCTCCGACCTGCGAGCCAGCCCGGTCACTGAGCGGCTGGCCAGGCGCGGAGTGGAGATTTTTATCGGCCACGCGCAGGAGAATATCGGCTGTGCCGATGTGGTGGTTTCCTCCAGCGCGGTCGATGAGGATAACCCGGAAGTTATCGCCGCGCGCCATGCGCGTATACCGGTGGTGCCCCGGGCCGAGATGCTGGCGGAACTGATGCGCTACCGCCACGGCATCGCGGTGGCCGGCACCCATGGCAAAACCACCACGACCAGCCTGATAGCCGCCATCTTCGCCGAAGCGGGACTCGATCCCACGTTCATCATCGGGGGCCTCGTCAACAGTGTCGGCAGCAACGCGCAACTCGGTGCCGGACGTATCCTCATCGCCGAGGCCGACGAAAGCGATGCCTCCTTTCTGCACCTGCAACCGATGGTGACCGTGGTCACCAACATCGAAGCAGATCATATGGATACCTACGGCGGCGATTTCACCGCGCTGCGCCACACCTTCCTGGAATTTCTGCATAACCTGCCTTTCTACGGTATTGCAGTGCTCTGCGTAGACGACCCGGTAATCCGGTCGTTGTTGCCGGAGATTGCGCGCCAGGTCATCACCTATGGCTTTGCCGACGACGCGGATTACCGGATTTGCGATATGCAGCGCAACGGCCTGATGACGTCTTTCGTCGTGCACAGGCCGGGCGATGCGCAACCGCTCGCGATCAACCTGAATATGCCGGGCTCGCACAATGTTCTCAACGCCACCGCCGCGACGGTGGTGGCCTGTGACGAGGGCTTGCCCGACGCGGCGATACAACGGGGCCTGGCAAATTTTACCGGCGTTGGCCGGCGTTTCAGCCAGCTCGGTGAGATCCGGTTTCCCGGCGG
>JAWKZM010000014.1:0-70399 GCA_041395965.1 Halioglobus sp. | reverse complement strand
TCATGTCGATGTTTGCTTGTACGAGCACTGTCTGGTCGTGCAGGATACCGGTATCGGAATTCCCCCGGATGAACTTGGTATAGTGCGCAATAACGGTGTAAGGGGCAGCAACGCACTCGGGGCAGGAACCGGGCTGGGACTGGCACTCGTTGACCGGTTGTGTCGAAAATTTGGCTGGGAGCTGGATATCAGCAGCGCACTTGATCAAGGCACCACCGTAACGTGGACGTTTTCCCCTGATGCAAGCAGTGCGTCCAGTAAAGCTGTTTGACCGGCGTATGCGGCGCGCGCATTCCTCTGCTCAACCCGGTTTTTGGTGCGAATGGCGGGACTTGAACCCGCATGGCCTAAACGGCCGTCAGATTTTAAGTCTGATGTGTATACCAATTCCACCACACTCGCTCAATCGATATTGCGGGGACGGCGTCCGCAATAAAAACCGTGTGGATGATAGCATAATTCCAGCTATCAGGACGTTCGTCCGGTCGCGCGTGTCACCCTTTGTTTCCGCTCGCTAGTTGAGGGTAATCTCTCCCGTTTCCTCAATGCGTTGCGTCGGTAGCAAGCCGTTGAAATCTATATTCGCCGCAAATCGGTACGCCAGAGGCTGTGACCTCGTCGTGCCCATGTTCGCCATCAATCGCAATAATTCCAGTAACTGCAATTGCGCCTGTAACGTCACAATACCCTCGCCATAACCTTCTATTGGGGCAATGTCGTTGGCGACACCGGTGACGAGTTCCTTGTTGAGCAACTCAACGGAGTAACTGATACCGGCAATATCCAACTCCTGTTTGTTCGGATTTATGACTCGCAGGGTAATCTCGAATCTCGGTGCGCCGCCCTCTGCGGGCAGGGTGCGAAGAGCGACCAAACTGATTTTAGGCGGGTCGATTTCGGGGGCTAGACTGGCACAACCGACGAGTGCGAGCAGTGCGACGACAGCCAGTGCAAAATAGCATGATTCCGTTCGTTTCATGGTTTGCTCCGCTTGTCCTTGGTCAGAAAAAACAGGAAGTAGGCCAGGCTACCCGCGGCGAACAGGATCGCGACCCAGTCACCCGAGATCACAAACATAACGAGGCTGAAAATGAACATCGCCATAGCAATGGCGAGTCCTGCAATGCGTCCGGAAGTGGGCACTATCGGGAGCTCCGTTCGGGGTTCGCCCGCCGCTGGTCTGTCGGGTCAGGTTGCCGCGAAGGCGTGAACGATTGGAGGCTCGGGTCGGAATCGAACCGGCGTACACGGAGTTGCAGTCCGCTGCATGACCACTCTGCCACCGAGCCTTATTGGGGAGTTGGAGCGGGAAACCGGGTTCGAACCGGCGACCTCAACCTTGGCAAGGTTGCGCTCTACCAACTGAGCTATTCCCGCACTAGTCACGTTTATCCACCGCCGTGGTCGCTTGAACCGACGAGGCTGATCGCCCCACCCCAACCTTGTAAAGGCTGCGCTCAACATGCTGAGCCATCCCTGCACCTGCCAGCCGCGAGAACTGACCGCGTCCGAGTGGCGCTTATTGTATGCACCGGTTTAGCAGAGTCAAGCAGAATACCAATTAATTAGCGCAACCGATTGAATTAGATAGCATTATCCTGATCCTTTATGATCGTCCAGGCTGCTTTGAGATACACCGTCATCGACCACAGGGTGAGCACGGCGGCGGCATAGAGCACGATATAGCACAACGCGAGCCGCCAGCCGGCATCTGCCGCAGGATCTATCGCCAGTAAACCGGTGATGGCAACCATCTGGAATGCGGTCTTGACCTTCCCGATGTAGGACACCGCTACGGAAGTGCGCTCGCCAAGCTCGGCCATCCACTCCCGCAGTGCGGAAACCACGATCTCGCGACCGATAATGACGCACGCCGCGAGTGTAAAAAGCAGCGTATCGTGGCGTTCGACCAGCAACACCAGGGCAATGACCACCATTAACTTATCAGCGACGGGGTCAAGGAATGCTCCGAACGCGGTCATCTGGCCAAGGCGCCGGGCCAGAAAGCCGTCAAACCAGTCCGTAATCGCCGCTACGGCGAAGATTCCGGCGGCGAACAACAGGTGATTCCTGAAGGGCAGGTAAAAAACAACGACCAGCACCGGAACAAGCAGGATTCTCAGTATGGTGAGCGCATTGGGGATGGTGAGCGGCAAGAGCGTCATGGGCCTCTGGTAATGGATGGGGAAACGTATTCTGCTGCGCGCAATAACACGGTTGACGGCATACTACCCCATGGCTGCGCCAGGGTAAAAAAGTAAAAGCCACTTTTCAATTGGATTCCCTGTAACACGGGCAGACAAACAGCGGGGCCGGCCGCAATCCCGGGCCCCGACGGGGCCAACTGAACCCCTGGTTGCTTTCGCTGTCAAACGCTTGCATTCAAGTGTCAACATGCTTTACATTTCCTCAACGAAAGTTTATTCGGAAGCCTGTAACTTCTTGATTTTACTGGGATGGTATGGCTTTTGCATAAACTTAAGTTCAATAAGTATAAAATGCACAGCCGAAGTGGCGACAGATTATGATCAGACGTTGGTTACTGGTTTTTTCCTTACTCTATCTGTGGGTCAGTTTGCCGTCGCCGGCGGCCAGCATAGACCCCGGCAACCCGGCGGCGGTGCTTGATTCGCTGGGATTACCAACAGACGATATCCGTTACGTCACAGCGCCATTGTTTAACTTTTCGCCATTTTCCGCGGACAGCCACACGGTCGTTCCCGGATTCGCTGATCCGTTGGGCACCGGTATCGACCCGGCCCTGCGGGTTTTTTCCGGCAAAGTGCAGTTCATGGACCTGCTGGGTAATTTCCGTAGTAAAAAATCTGGGGATGTCGCGGATGTGGAATTGCCCCCCGATGCTCTTAAGGGTATCGATTTGCTGAAGAAATTTTATTGCCGTGTACCTCGCTTACAACGGTAGAGCCTATGACACGTCTGTCCTGGACCTGAGGAAAGCCAGTGTGGTCGAGCGGAACGGCGTGCCGGTCACCTCCGAAACGAGCCCGCTTACCCTGGCGGGCTTTGGCCTGGTGTCAGAAAATATCAAGCCAGGCTGGCGCCATTGGACTCGCTGCCCCGCGAGGGAAAAACGGGAACGCACAATGGTCAAGCTGGTCAATAGTGGTCACTGGCCTTGTAGTGTGCCCGCCGTCTGTCAGTGCTACATGATCTGAACGCGTAGTACGGACATCACTCACCAATGTGCAGGTGATCGTAAATCTGTTGCGCCGTGGCGGCATTGATTCCCGGAATTTTCCGCAACTCCTCGACACTGGCGTTCTTTACCCCCTGGGCACTGCCAAAATGCCTGAGCAAAACGCGCCGGCGCTTGCTCCCGACCCCGGGAATGGATTCCAGCGCCGAGCGCTGACGCGCCTTGTCCCGTCGACCTCGATGACCCGTGATCGCAAATCGGTGCGCCTCATCCCGAATCTGCTGTATAAAATGCAGTGCCCCGCTATCCGGAGGCAGCTGCACCTGCTTACCGGTGGCCCCATTAATAAGCGTTTCAAATCCCGCCTTGCGCGTTGAGCCCTTGGCTACGCCTACCACCTCTATTCCGGTGACCTGCAACTCCTCGAGCACAGACATGGCTTGCGCAACCTGGCCCTTGCCGCCATCGATCAGCAGGATGTCGGGAAATATCGCGTCCGAGGATTTCAGCCTACGGTAGCGGCGTTCAAGCGCCTGGTGCGTCGCCGCATAGTCATCGCCTGCGGTAATGCCTTCAATGTTGAATTTGCGGTAATCGGATTTACGGGGACCATACTGGTCAAAGACAACGCAGGACGCCACAGTCGCTTCTCCCGAGCTGTGACTGATGTCGAAACACTCGAGTCGTTCGGGCATTTCCGGTAACCCCAACACGTCCTGCAGCGCCTGTAGCCGCCCCAGCATGGTCTGCCGGCCGGCCAGGTGGGCCGCGAGATTGGTTGAGGCTGTTTGCTGCGCTAGCTGCACCCACTGCGCTCTGGCTTCCCTCACGCTGCTACGTAGCTTCACGGTCCGTTGCGCCTGGGCGGACAGCGCCTCTGCCAGGGTATCCGCGCCCTGGGGAGTGACATTGACGACAATTTCCGCTGGAATCTCACGTCCCTGGCCGAGATAGAACTGGCCGATAAACGCCGCCAGAACCTGCTTTTCCGATTCCTGCAGGCGCAGCGGTGGAAAATACGACTTGCTGCCAAGAACACGCGCACCACGCACGAACAGCACCTGAATACAGGCGCGTCCGTGCGCTGTGGCGACGGCGAGAATATCCAGGTCGCCTGTCACACCCTCAATACCCTGGCTGGCCTGAACCTGTTGCAACTGCGCGATCTGATCACGGTACACGGCCGCCTTCTCGTAAGCCAATTGCCGGGCAGCGCACTCCATGTCATCCGCCAGCCGAACCAAGAGCTCCCGGGATTTTCCGCGCAGGAACAGGCTGGTATTCTCCACTTGTCTCGCGTAATCATCCTCGCTCACCAGGCCGACGCAAGGACCGGTGCATCGATCAATCTGGTACTGCAGACAGGGGCGGGAGCGGTTCCTGAAATAGCTGTCTTCGCACTGCCGTACCTTAAAGATCTTCTGCATGAAATGCAGTGACTCGCGTACGGCCCCGGCACTGGGGTAGGGGCCGAAGTACTTGCCCTTTCGTCGCTTGGCGCCTCGGTGCAATGCAATCCGTGGGTATTGATCTTCACTGGAAAGAAAGATGTAAGGGTACGACTTATCGTCACGCAACAGTATATTGTACGCTGGCTGCTGCGTCTTGATCAGGTTGTGCTCCAGCAGCAGGGCATCTACCTCCGTGGTCGTCACCGTGACCTGAATATCATGAATCCTGGCAACCAGCGCCATGCTTTTTTCGGTCAGTCCGCTGGCCCGAAAGTAGCTGCCGACACGACTTTTCAGGTTTTTGGCCTTGCCGACGTAAAGCAGCCGGCCGTCGTTGTCGTACATCTGGTAGACACCTGGCCTGGTGGTGAGTGTTTTCAAAAACGCCCTGTGATCGAATTGGGTCATACGCTGGCCCCGTATACACGGGGTTCGATTTCGAGGCTCACAGCAAACACCTCGTAGACCGACCGGGTTATCTCATTGGCCAGGTCCAGGAGTTGTGCGCCACTGTCATTCCCATGATTGACGAGTACCAGTGCGTGTTGGGGGTGGACACCCAGCCTGTCTCGCTCAAAACCTTTCCAACCGCAGTATTCAATCATCCAGGCGGCGGAGAGTTTTACCCGTCCATCTGCCTGGGGAAAGGCCGGCAGTTGGGGAAAGTTTGCAACCAGCTTCCGGGCTTGCGAGGAGTCGAGTACGGGGTTTTTGAAAAAGCTGCCCGCGTTGGGTTCGTCGGCCGGGTCCGGCAATTTGCTGCGACGAATACTCACCACCGCTTCAAAGACGGCTTGCGGCGTCCGTTCAAGCAGTGGATGCTGCAGGAAAAAAGACGCCAGCGCGGGATAGTCTGTGTTCACCACCGCCTGCCGCGACAATGTTATCTCTATCGCAGTAATGATCAACTGACCGCTGAGTTCACGCTTGAATATACTGTCCCGGTAACCGAATTCGCAGGACTGATTGTCCAATGTCACCGCGGTACCATCATCAATTCGCCTGGCGTGGACGCATGCAATCAACGACTGCAGTTCCACACCGTAGGCACCGATATTTTGAATGGGCGCCGCCCCGGCTGTTCCGGGAATAAGAGCCAGGTTTTCCAGGCCGTTGTACCCCTGTTGCAGACTCCATCGCACCAATTCGTGCCAGTTCTGCCCGGCCGCCACGCGCAGCAAGACTGCATTGGGGCGAACCTCCAGCAGTGTGATACCCTGCGTTGCCTGTCGCAGTACCAGCGCATGAACATCCCCGGCGAAGACCACGTTGCTGCCCTCCCCCAACGGAATAACCGGCATACGCCGGGCCTTTGCCCAAGCCAGGGCGGCCAGCAGTTCGGCGTCACTGGATACCGCGACAAAAGCGTCAGCCCGGGATTGCAGGGCCAGCGTGTTGTGGGCACGCAGCGCATGACCCCGTCTTACACTCGACGACCCGTTAGCTAGCGCGGCCATCGATAAGCATCTCCGCCCGACACGCTCAGGTGGCCCCCGCCAGTATTTCGCGTACCAGAGCCAGGTCCTCTTCGGTATCCACGCCACCAGGCACCTGTTGCGTCGCCTGCTCTACGTGAATACCTACCCCGTGGTGCAGCGCGCGAAGCTGTTCAAGGCTTTCCAGTTGCTCCTGCGGCGACGGAGGCCAGCGTACGAAGTCGTGCAGCAACCCGGTACGGTAGGCGTAAATCCCGATATGGCGGTACCACTCGCCTGATCCCGGCATAACCGAGAATTCCTTCCTAAAGGCATCGCGCGGCCAGGGAATGGTCGCACGGCTGAAATACAGGGCCATACCCTTCGCATCGCGTACCACCTTCACTACATTGGGGTTGGACAGGTCTTCGATAGTGCGGATCCGCTCGCACAGTGTAGCGATACCTGCCTGCGGGTGGCCACGAAGATTGGCGGCGACCTGGTCAATCACCGCCGGCGGAATGAGCGGTTCATCGCCCTGAACATTCACGACGATATGATCCGCCGGGAGTTCCAGTTGCGCCACAACCTGTTGCAGGCGATCGGTACCCGATGGATGCCCCTGGTCGGTCATGAAAACTTCAGCACCGAAGCCGGTTGCGGCGCTGAAAATCCGCTCGTCGTCGGTCGCAATCACGACCTGTTGGGCGCGACTGCGGCGGGCCTGCTCCCACACCCGCTGCACCATGGGCTGACCGTGAATCTCCAGCAGGGGCTTACCGGGCAACCGGGTCGAGCCGTAGCGCGCCGGAATTACTACTGTGTACCCCATGGAAAACTCCGTAAGTGTCTGGAACGTGGGTCAAGCGAGGAGCGGGATTCATCCGGTGCGCTTCGAACTGCGCCGCTGTCAAACCTACTTGTCCCCGCGGGAATCCGGCTCACCTGCTGGTTGCCTGGTGGTGATACTGAGGTGGACAAAGCCCATCTGTCCAGCCGCGTCCATTGCCCTAACGACATCCTGATGCGCCGCCTGGGCATCGGCGGAAATCGTCATCGGCAAGGTGGTATCGCCCGCGGAGATCTTGTAGATAGCCGCCTGCAGCGTTCGCATCCTTCTATCCACAAGGGCCTCTCCGTTGACGCGGTAACCGCCGCCCTCATCCACCAAAATCTCGATCTCCTTTGTCGATGTCTCCCTTGGCTGGCCCGCCGCCTCGGGCAGGTCGATGGTCAACTGTGTCTCGCGGGTAAACGTGGTGGAGACCATGAAAAAAATCAATAGCAGAAAAACGACGTCGATGAGCGGTGTCAGATTGATGCCGACTTCATCGCGCTGCTGACGTCGAAATTTCAAACTGTGGCGTCCGTATTCTCTTCGCTGTGCAGGGCGTCGACCAGTTTGATGGTTTCCTGTTCCAGCTCCACGACGATACCGTCGATTTTCCCGACGAAATAGCGATGCATGACCAGAGCGGGGATGGCAACCGTCAATCCCGCCGCTGTGGTAATCAGTGCCTGCGAAATACCACCGGCCAGGGCGCTGGCGTTGCCGGAACCCTGAACCATGATCTCGGCAAATACCTTGATCATGCCAAACACGGTGCCCAGCAGACCGAGCAACGGCGCGACCGCCGCGACGGTACCGAGGGTATTGAGATAGCGTTCCAGGTCATGTACGACATGCCCTGCCGCCTCCTGGATACTTTCCTTCATCACATCGCGCCCGTGATAGGCATTAGCCAGCCCCGCCGCCAGGATGCGGCCAAGGGGAGAACTCTGCCGCAAGGTCCGTAGCTTCGCGGCATCCAGCTCACCGCTTTTAAGCTGCTTCCACACAGTCGCCAGAAGGTGTGGTGGCGCAATCTTCCTGGGATTGAGGGTATAGAGGCGCTCAATGCAGATTGCCAGCATGAGGATGGAGCAGAGCACGATGGGCACCATTAACCATCCGCCCGCCACTAACAGTTCCAAGCACAGCCAAGCCCCGCCCAGTTAAAAGTCCTTCATTATACGCATACCACCGGCGGGCGGTGAAGCTACGCGGACCCTACATCCAGTAACGTTGCGCCCTGCGCCGGTACGGTTTGACGCGCATGGACTGTCCCGGCTGCAGCTCGAATTCCAATGCCCCGTCAAGGGCTGTCGAAAGAATGTGAATATTGTGCGCCTGTAGCCGCTGCACCACGCCGGGATGGGGATGCCCGAACTGGTTGGCGTAGCCACTGCTGATCACCACCCACTGCGGCGCCACGCGTTTGAGAAAGGTCTGTGAGGAGGAGGTGCGACTGCCATGATGAGAGGCCAGCAGCCAGTCACTGCGAAGTTGATCGCCCCAATACTGCGCAAGGGTGCGCTCCCGGTTTGCCTCGATATCACCTGGCAACAGTAAGCGATACTCGCCGATCAGTACCTGCAACACACAGGAGCTATCGTTGGAGTCGTCCTGCGCCTGGGGTTCTGGCGATAGAATCCGGAACACCTGGCCCCCTGGCCAGCGCCAGGACTCTCCCGCGTTACATGGCCTGCCCTTACCCGACCACAGATCTTCACCGCCATAGCGAAGGCGATTCACTCGCAGGGCCCGCAGAATCGCCGGGGCACCCGCCCTGTGGTCCAGATCCGGATGGCTGATGACCAGAGTATCGAGTTCGGCGATGCCATGCAGTCGCAGGTAGGGCAAAATCGTGGTGGTTGCAAGATTGGCCCCGTCAGGGTCCCCGCCGCCCGTGTCAGAGCAGTGCGCGTTTGCCCGCCCGCACCAGTACGGCTGTCCCTGCCCCACATCCAGCACCGTGACCCGGGTGTCGAGGGGTCGCAGCTGCGTCATCCGGTTGCCCTGGCAACAGCAATGGGGCCAGCAATACCAGCACGAGCAGTCTCGGCACAATGCCCCCTGGCAGGACCAGTAACGCCACCGCCAACAGGCCCAAAACCACCTCTGCCGGGGTCGCATTGAGCTGCAGGAATATCCACTCCCCCGCGTGGTCCGAAACCGCTCGCGCGAGCGCCAGGAACCCCTCCAGCAGCCAGTCCGCCACCTGCCAGAATTGCGCCTCCAGCGGCCAACCGGCGAGAAAGCACAGCACGCCCAGCAGTGCCAGCGGGACAATCACCAATCCTACCAGTGGGATCATCACCAGATTGGCCAGTACCGCGACCAGGCTGCCACCGCCAAAAAACAGTGCGCCCAGGGGGAGCATGACCAATGTCATGAATCCCTGCGTTGTCAATGCGCGCAAAATCGCACCACTGCCCCGCTGCCAGCAGCCTACCCACAGCAGCGCCGCCACAGCGCTGAACGATAGCCAGAAACCGCTGCCCAGCGCCGCCAGGGGATTGAGGAACAGTACTGTGGCGGCCGCCAGCAACAGGCTGTTCGCCGCGCCGCTCTTGCGGCCTGCGAGTGCGGCAAGCACAAAGCAACCCAGCATGCAGAGCGCACGCTGCGTGGGCAGGGAGAAGCCCGCCATTGCTCCGTACAAAATCGCCACCAGCAGTGCTGCCAGTCCGGGAATGGCGCCTGCCAGTGGCCCCGACGGCGACAGGACACGCAGGTACGCGCCGCCCAGCAGGTAACCGATGCCGGCCACCATGGCGACATGCAGGCCGGAGATGACCAGCAAGTGATTGAGGCCGAATTGCTGGAACAGCTGCCAAAGACGCGAATCAATGCCATCTTTATCAGCCACCGTAAGTGCACGCAGGATCGACGAAACATCGGCGGGCATTGGCAACCCGGCTATATGCTCGCTGATGGACTGGCGCAGCCGGTGATGGCGCGCAGAGCCGGCCCCTGCACCGGGGAGCAGGACCGACGTACCCGACGCGACGATGCTGCCGACCCCGTCGATACCCGCCTGGGCGAACCAGGCCTGCATATTGAAACTACCCGGATTAGCGAAGCCCCAGGGCCTTTTGAGTTTTACCGGAAACCGCCACCGCTGGCCGGCGTGAATGTGCTCACTGCCGTAATAGGAAAGTACCAGTTTGCGCGGCCCGGCGCAGCGCCCCGGCAGTATCTCCTGTACGGCGAATTCGAAGCGCTGGCGATCGCCGCCCCCCAGCCACCGCCGGTGACCGGGAAGGGAAGCGACTGTGCCAACCACCGTCAGGGGCTCCCTGACACAGTGCTCCGGCAGGCGGGACTGCAGCAATACGGTGCCTTGCACAATGCCCAACGCACAGCCGCAGGCAGCACCGCTGGCGAACCCTGACAGCGCGCAGGGTCTGGCGAGGGCAGCCAGTGCCAGCCCGGCAAACAACAGGGCCACGGGCCAGGGTGGCAGCACCGGCCACCAGCCGGTCCAGACCACTGCACACACCATGCCTATCATCCATGATTGCATGGTACTCTCTCCTGACGACCTCTTGCTCCCGCGCAGGATTCACGTTTGAATGTCGGCGTCTATCGGGCATAATACCGGCCCCGCAACCCCGCACAACAGTTTGTGCAGTGCATTGACAGCGGCATTTCCGGCAGCCAGTCAAACACATACTTCCAGGGAATGACAGGTCACTTTCGACCACCCCAGCAATGCCAAAGGAATTCCTCAAAAAGATCATCCCCAGCCCGGCAAGGATAAAGAAGATCAGGGCGCTGCACGTGCTTGGCGACTGGGTTTACGACGGGAATCTTTGGCATATCACACGTTATAGCGCGTCGATGGCGTTTTTTGTCGGCCTGTTCGTGGCCTTTATGCCGATCCCCGGCCAAACCCTGGTCGCGGCCGTGCTGGCGGTTTACCTGCGCTGCAACCTGCCGCTGGCGGTCAGCCTGGTATTCATTACCAACCCGGTAACCATGCCCCCCATTTTCTTCATGGCCTATGAAATCGGCGCGCTAATCGTCGATGTCCCGGTCAGGGATATTGCGTTTGAACCCACTTTCCACTGGCTGGGCCACAGCCTGGCGGCGATCTGGGAACCCTTTCTTCTGGGCTGCCTGATTTGCGGGCTGTTTTTCGGCGCAGTGGGTTACGTGACAGTCAGCCAGCTGTGGCGTTGGCGTGTATCGAGGCTGTGGCTGGCGCGCAAACAGCAACGCGCGCGAAGAAAACCTAACGATCCTGATTGAGTATGAGGGCCGGCGCCATTCCCGCCGCCCGGCGCGCGGGGTATATCGCGGCAAGCACGCACATACCCAGTGCCACTGCACCCACTGTGATGATATCCCTGGGCAACAGGTCGACGGGGAGGAAAGATACCGGGTAGACATCAGTGTTGAGAAACCGCATCCCCAGCACCTGCTCCAACGAGTTGACCAGACCGGGCACCGCAAGGCTGCCCAGGGCACCCACCACACTGCCTGCCACCACGCCTACGAGTCCAATCATGGCTCCCTGCAAGACGAAGATCCAGGCAATATCCGCTCCGGTTGCCCCCAGCGTCCGCAGAATCGCTATGTTGCCCTGCTTGTCCAGCACTACCAGGACAAGCGAGGAGACCACGTTGAACGCAGCGACCGCAATGATCGAAAAAAGCAGGATGGAAACCAGATTGCGGGACAATTGTATCGCTGAGTAAAGGTTGCCGTGGGTCATCATCCAGTTGGTGCTATAAAAGCCAGGCGGCAGGGACGCTACCAACTCCGTGGCGATTCTCGGCGCTGCGAACAACTGTGTTGTGGAAATCCGAAAGCCACTTACCTGGCCGTGCAATCCGGCGAGGTCAGACGCCAGTGCCAGGTGGACGAGCGCAATGGCCTGGTCCAGTTCCGTACCGGTATTCAATATGGCGCTTAACTGCACAGTCTGGAATCGGGTCGGATCCTTGCGCCCGCCCCGCATGGCACCGGGACCGATAAGGCTCAACTTGTCCCCCACCTTGACACCCAGGAGCTCCGCCACTCCAGACCCCAGGATCAGGCCGTCCCGCTGGGCGCTGAAACTACTGGCCTCCTCTGCATTGAGGTAGGCGGCAAGCGCTCTGAAGGCATCTGGTTCATGCGGGTCAAGGCCGATACCGCGCGCTGTTTCGATGTTCGTGCCGTGCATGACCAGCGCGTCAAACTGGGCGAAGGGGGCGACGGAGGCAACATCGGGATGAAGCTTGAGCTGGGCAGCGACCGCGTGCCAATCGAGATCAGGCAGCTCGCTGTACAACGTGATATGCGGTACCAGTGAGAGGATTCGCTCGCGCATCTCCTTGTCAAAACCATTCATGACGGACAACACGATAATCAGCAGGCTGATGGCCAGCACCAGACCCAGCATCGACAGCGAAGACAGGAAAGCGGAGAGGTGCCCCTGTCCAAACGCGAACGTGTAGCGCACGGCAATGCGAAATCGCTCGGAGCGAGTCATGCCTGTTCCTGCAGGACGCCGTCACGCAATTCCAGGGTGCGATGCATATGCGCGGCGATGGCTGGGTCATGCGTGACCACGACAAACGAGGCCAGATCCTGCCCCAGTTCATCAATAAGCTGCAATACCTGTGCGGCGGAATGCGGATCGAGATTACCCGTGGGCTCATCGAGCAGAACGCAGTCCGGACGCGCAACCAGCGCACGAGCGATCGCCACCCGCTGCCGCTCGCCTCCGGATAGTTGGGCAGGCCTGTGGACCAACCGGTGCCCCATCCCCACCCTCGCCAGCATCTCCTCGGCAGCGCGCCAGGCGGCTTTGCGCGCCGTGCCACCAATCAGCAGCGGCATGGCGACATTTTCCCGCGCGTCGAATTCGGGCAGTAAATGATGGAACTGATAAACGAAGCCCAACCTGGTGTTGCGCAGGTGACACAACTCTCGCTCATTGAGCGTCGTCAAATCCCTGCCACACATCTGGACCCTGCCGGCGGTGGGATAATCGAGGCCACCGAGCAGATTGAGCAGGGTTGACTTGCCTGAGCCCGAACCGCCGACTACAGCGATCTTCTCGCCTGCCAGTAGCGTCAGGTTGACATCGCGCAGGACGATAACTGAACGGTCACCATCGTCGTAAACCCGGGACAACCCCTCGCAGTGCAGCACCGCTTCACTCATAACGCAACACCTCCGCCGGCGCGATCCGGGCCGCGCGCCAGGCCGGGTACAGGGTAGCGAGTAAACTGAGGACAAACGACGCCGCTATCACGACGGCAACATCAGCGCCCTGCAAATCCGCGGGCAGCTCACTGATAAAATACACCGAAGGATCAAACAGTTTCATACCTGAGGCGCGCTCCACGGCCGCCGTGATAGCCGCAATGTTGCTCGCCAGCGTTACGCCAACCAGTGCACCGACGGTGATGCCCACGGCGGCGAGCACCAGGCCATGAGCAACAAAAATGGCCATGATCCCGCCAGCTCGTGCACCCATCGTGCGCAGCACGGCAATGTCACGGCGTTTTTCAGCCACCGACATCACCAGCGTGGATACTATGTTAAATGCTGCCACGGCCACCACGCTGAGCAGGAGCAAGCTCACCATCAGTTTTTCCATCTTCACTGCCCGAAAGAGAGAACCCTGGGTCTGGCTCCAGTCCTTGACGGTATAGGATGCCGGCAGGCTTTTCGCGAGCTCACGCATGATACCAGGAGCGGCGAACAGGTCGCGGGTTTTTACCTGTATGCCCTGCACGCGGCCCTTGCTACCCAGCAACTTTTGCCCGGTGTCCAGTGACACATAGGCCTGGTAGGAATCGGGCTGCGCACCGACCTGGAACAGGCCCGTGACCGTCAGTCGCTTGTTGCGAGGAAACATTCCCAGTGGCGTCACTGTGAGTCGGGGGACGGTAACATCCACGCTGTCTCCCGGCCCAACGCCGAGAATCTGCGCGAGGGAAACGCCGAGGATGATGTTAAAGCCTTCCCCATCGAGGCTTGCAAGGCTGCCGGCAATAACCGCACCCTGGATATCCGACACCCCAACTTCCATCGCCGGATCAATCGCAGTCAACACCGCACCATGCTGTATGCGCCCGTGACCGAGAATCGCCTTCTCGCTGATAAACGGAGCGGCAGCCACCACGCCAGCGCTGCCTGCGATTCGCGCCTGCAGTTCACGCCACCGTTCAATGCCACCCTCATTGGCCTGGACATACCCGTGCGGTACGAGCGACAAAATTCGACCCCGCAACTCGCCCGCAAATCCGTTCATGACAGCCAACACCACGATCAGACTGGCGACACCAAGCACCATACCCAGCATGGAGACTGTTGCAATTACCGATGTAAATCGATTGCGTTTGCGACTGAAACTGTAGCGCACGCCGATAAACGGCGCGTAATTGGCGACAGCATTCCTCGGGGCATTCAATTCTCGATAGTCCGCGCGCTATTTCTTCGCGGGATAGTACAGATCGGGGTTGCGTTTGCCCACTTTGCCATCGCGGGTTTCCTCATCGCAGCGGCGTGGGTCTCCGCCACAAATCTCACAGGCGGTATCGACACCCAGGGCGCCCATGCCGCCGCAGGAACCCTTGATGGGTGATCGACCGGCCATGACACCAATTGCCATCGCCGCAATCACCAGGACCATTACCAGAACGCTGATCAGGAATAACGTCATGTATTTGCTCTTCCGCCGTGATTAACCCTACGGTTGCGTCTGCGGCAGGTAGGGCGAAAATGCCGGAGTGTGGCTATGGACGAACTCGTCCCCTGCCTTACGGATGAAATATACCGCTAATCCCTGTGCCTGCGCCACCGCCATGGCCCGCTCCGGCCCCAGCACGGTGAGTGCGGTGGCCCAGGCGTCGGCAACCATACAACTGGCATTCACCACGGTCACCGAGACCAGATCGTGAGCAACAGGATAACCGGTACGCGGATCAATGATATGGGAATAATGGTGTCCATTGGCCTCAAAGTAGTTGCGATAGTCGCCGGAGGTGGCAATGGCGACATTTGTGACCTCCATGGTTGCGGCTACTGCACGCCCGCTCGCATCGGGCCGCTCGATGGCGATATGCCAGGGATCACCCCTGCCGCTAAGGCCGGCGAGGCGCATCTCTCCACCGACTTCCACGACGAAACGTTGAACGCCCTGCTCCAGCAACCACTGCGCGACGCGGTCGACCGCGTATCCCTTGGCCAGTGACGAAAAGTCCAGCGACAGGTCACTCACTTTCATAATGCTGAGACGATCCCGGTCCACCCGAATATTGCCCTGACCGAGGTGCCGTTTCACTTCCTCTATCGTGTCCTGCCCAGGTGGCTCATCCTGGGTCTTGGTGGGACCGAATCCCCAGAGATTGACCAATGGCGCTACTGTAACATCATAGGCTCCTTCGCTTTTGGCGCCGATATCCAGCGCGGTGGTGAGCACCTGGAAAAATTCAGGGGAAACCTTGAACCAGGTGTTGGTCTGCAGCGCGCTGAAACGACTGATTTCCGAGTCAGGCTGGTAGGTAGACATACTGCTGTTGACGGCGTCGAGTTGCCCCTGGATGCCATCGCGCAACTGGTTCTGCGCGGGGCCATCGGGCGCTGCAATATAGGTGACATGCCACGTCGTACCCATCGTATCGCCAGCCAGTTTGACCGGTTCGATCGCGCCACCACAACCGCCGAGACCAGCCACCAGCAGGAAATAAAAAAGCCACTCGCGCGAGTGGCTTCCGAGGTATTTGGATATAACGTTAACCACCAAAATCATCGAGCATGATATTTTCCGGCTCGACACCCAGGTCGGTCAGCATCTGGATGACTGCGGAGTTCATCATGGGCGGGCCGCACATATAGTATTCGCAGTCTTCCGGGGCGGGATGATCTTTCAAGTACTCCTGGTACAGCACATTGTGAATAAAACCGGTGTAACCACTCCAGTTATCCTCCGGTTGGGGATCCGAAAGCGCCACATGCCACTGAAAATTGTCGTTCTCGGAGGCCAGTTGATCATAATCCTCGACGTAGAACATCTCCTGCATCGATCGGGCCCCATACCAGAAAGACACCTTGCGCTTCGCTATGCAGCCGCTTGAACTGATCAAATAAATGGGAGCGCATGGGCGCCATGCCGGCTCCGCCTCCGATAAACACCATTTCCGCATCAGTATCCTTGGCGAAAAACTCACCGAAAGGACCATAAACTTTCACCTTGTCGCCGGGCTTGAGGCTGAAAGTCCACGAAGACATTTGCCCCGGGGGTATATCCTGGCTGCCGGGCGGCGGCGTGGCGATACGGATGTTGAATTTCACCACTCCTTTCTCCAACGGATAGTTAGCCATGGAGTAGGCGCGAATGACCGTTTCCTTGACGGTGGATTCGAGATTGAAAAAGCCGAAACGCTCCCAGTCACCGCGGTACTGATCTTCAATGTCGAAATCTGCATACCTGACGTGATGCGGCGGACACTCCAACTGCACATAGCCTCCCGCGCGGAAATCGACACTTTCTCCCTCGGGTAACTGCAGCGTCAGCTCCTTGATAAACGTCGCGACATTGGGATTGGATACGACCGTGCACTCCCATTGCTTGACACCAAACACTTCCTCCGGGACCTGGATTTTCATGTCCTGCTTGACCGCGGTCTGGCAGCTCAGGCGCCACCCCTCTGCGGCTTCACGCCGATTGAAATGGGCTTCCTCGGTGGGCAACATCGAGCCGCCGCCCTCGGTGATAATGCACTTGCACTGTGCGCAGGTGCCACCGCCGCCGCACGCGGAAGGCAGGAACAGTTTGGCCTCGGACAATGTTTGCAGCAGTTTGCCGCCAGCGGGCACGGTAATGGTCTTCTCACCATTGATGAGAATGTGCACTTCTCCGGTACTGACCAGACGCGAGCGCGCAAAGAGGATCAGCAGTACAAGCAGCACCACGATCGTGGTGAACATGCCTACGCCGAACATGATTGTCATTTCCATATCTGTTCAATCCCGCCTAGAGATCAATGCCGCCAAAAGACATAAAGCCCAATGCCATAAGGCCGGCAGTAATAAAGGTGATACCCAGTCCCTGAAGTCCCTCTGGTATATCAGAGTACTTAAGCTTTTCACGAATGCCCGCCAGCGCGACGATAGCGAGGGCCCAACCCAGGCCAGAGCCGACGCCGAAAACCACGCTTTCCGGGAACGTGTATTCCCGTTCCACCATGAACAGGACTGCCCCGAGGATCGCGCAGTTTACCGTGATCAACGGCAGGAAAACGCCGAGCGCGTTGTAGAGTGCGGGCATGAATTTATCGAGAAACATTTCCAGGATCTGCACAATGGCGGCAATGACGCCGATATAGGACAGCAGGCCGAGAAAACTGAGGTTCAGGTCGGGCAGGCCAGCCCAAGCCAGCGCACCATCCGCGAGCAGGTAGTGGTAGATCAGGTTGTTTACCGGGACCGTAATCGCCAGAACAACCGTCACGGCGATGCCCAGGCTCAATGCAGCCTGGATTTTTTTCGACAACGCCAGGAACGTGCACATGCCAAGGAAAAAGGACAATGCCATGTTTTCGATAAAGATGGAGCGGACAAACAGGCTCAGCAAAGCTTCCATTTACGCGATCTCCCCTGCCGGTGTGTGCCGGGCAATCTTGAACTCTGCTTTTTCCACCTGTTCCTTGCGCACACTCCGCAGTGCCCAGATGAATAGCCCGATGATGAAAAACGCGCTCGGCGGGAGCAGAAGCAGGCCATTGGGTATGTACCACCCACCGTCCGTCCACAACGGCAGTACGGTAAAGCCAAGCAGTTTGCCCGCACCCAGTGTTTCACGCACCAGCGCCACTGAAATCAGCATCACGCTGTAGCCAAGGCCATTACCTATTCCGTCGACAAAACTGGCCACCGGTGGGTTTGTCATGGCGTACGCCTCAGCACGGCCCATCACAATGCAGTTGGTGATGATAAGCCCGACAAACACGGAAAGTTGCTTGCTGATCGCGAAGGCATACGCCCTCAGGAACTGGTCTACCACTATGACCAGGGACGCGATGATGACCATCTGCACGATAATGCGGATACTGCTGGGAATATGGTTGCGAATCGCCGAGATGAAAAGGCTGGAAAACGCAGTCACCAGGGTAAGCGCCACACACATCACCAGCGTCACCTTCATCGAGGAGGTCACTGCCAGCGCAGAACAGATACCGAGTATCTGGAACGCGATCGGATTGTTCTTGAAAATAGGTCCAGTCAGTGTGTCTTTAATTTCTTGCATAATCAGGCCTCCCCGGCGCGAAGATTATTCAGGAACGGCTCAAAGCCATTTTTACCGAGCCAGAAATGGACCAGGATCGTCACGCCACGGCTCGTCAGGGTGGCGCCTGCGAGACCGTCCACCTGCCAGGGGGCTGTCGCGGCGGCAGGATCGACGGTCCCTTTTATCAGGCCAATCTGCACCTCGCCGTCCCGGTACACTTCCTTGCCGGGCCAAAGTGCCTTCCACCGCGGATTATCAACCTCGCCGCCGAGTCCCGGCGTTTCGCCGTGCTCGTAAAAGCCAATACCCACGACCGTGTTTGCATCAGATTTCAAGGCGATAAAGCCGTAGAGCGTCGACCACAGTCCATAACCCCGGATTGGCAGGATAATCTTTTCAATATCACCTTTTGCATTAGGCACAAGGTACACGAGGGAGTAGTCTTCGCGGCGAAAGATCTTGGCGATATCCTGCTGCGGGGTGAGAGGTTCCGATTGCTTGGGATCCCTGGCCGCCTTGCGCTGGTTGTACTCCTGTGGATTCGGCACTTCATCGGTGAATCTGCCGGTGCGCAGGTCCACAACCCGGGTTTCTACTTGCTTGAACTGCTCCTCCACACTTTTATCGGGATCCAGCATCCCGGCTGCCGCGAGGATATTGCGTTTGAGGTCCAGCGTCTTGTTGACCTTCTGTATCGGCTGCAGGATGACCACGGCACCCGATACGAGAATCGAACAAACAATACAGAGGGAAAACGCAACCAGCAGCGTTTTGCGGATGCTGTCATTACTGGACACGTGCAAGCCTCCGTTTGATATTGGCCTGGACCACAAAGTGATCCATCAGTGGAGCAAAAAGATTGGCGAACAGGATTGCCAGCATAATGCCCTCCGGGTACGCCGGGTTGACTACCCGGATCAATACCGTCATAACCCCGATGAGAATCCCATACCCCCACTTGCCGGTATCCGTCATGGCGGCCGACACCGGGTCGGTGGCCATGAACACCATGCCAAAAGCAAACCCTCCGACCACGAGATGCCAGTACCACGGCATTGCAAAGGCAGGATTGTTGTCAGAGCCCACCAGATTGAGGAACGTGGAAAATACGACCATACCCAGGAATACGCCCAGGATGATGCGCCGGGATGCGACCCGCGTAACCAGCAGCAGCACCATACCCAGTCCGATTGCCAGGGTAGAGGTTTCTCCTATGGAACCAGGTATCGAGCCTATGAAGGCACTCATCCAGCTCCACTGCTGCTGCACAGCCTCCATACCGCCGGATGCCACCACCGACAGCGGTGTGGCGCGGGTCACGCCATCTACCGCAACCCACACGGACTCACCGGTCATTTGCGCGGGGTAGGCGAAGTACAGGAAGGCCCGGCCCGCCAGCGCGGGGTTGAGAAAGTTCTTGCCCGTTCCGCCAAAGACTTCCTTGCCCAGCACCACACCGAAACTGATACCCAGGGCCGCCTGCCACAGCGGCAGGTCGGGTGGACAACACAGAGCAAATAGAATCGAAGTGACGAAAAATCCCTCGTTCACCTCGTGCCCGCGCTTGATGGCGAACACTATTTCCCAGCTGATACCCACCAGAAACGTGACGATGTAGATCGGGAGAAAATAGACCGCACCAAACCAGAAGCAGTCCCAGATACTGCGGGGGTCATTATTCCCCAGCAGACCGATCAACCAGCCGTGCCAACCTTCCACCAGCTGGCCTGGCTGCATGGCGGAGGTCGCCTGGAACCCGATGTTATACATGCCGTAAAACATCGCGGGAAAGGCGGCCAGCCAGACCGTAATCATGATGCGCTTGAGATCCACCCCGTCGCGCACGTGCGCGGTGGATTTGGTGACAGAGTCCGGCGCGTAAAAAAAGGTGTCGATCACCTCGTACATCGCGTAGAACTTCTCGAAGCGGCCTCCCTCCTGAAAATGGTGCTCGATCTTATCGAGAATGCTTCTCAGTCCCACAGCCTAGCCCTCCTTCTCAATGCGTGTGAGGTTGTCCCGCAGAACGGGGCCGTACTCATATTTCCCCGGGCAGACGTAGCTGCACAGGGCGAGATCCTCCTCTTCCAGTTCCAGGCAACCAAGGGCCTGCGCCGTCTCCGTGTCGCCCACCAGCAGAGCGCGCAGCAACTGGGTCGGCAGGATATCCAGCGGCATGACCTTCTCATACGTGCCCACCGGCACCATCGCACGTTCGCTGCCATTGGTATTGGTCGTCATCGCCAGCGGCCGGGTGCCAAAGAAACTGGTGAGATAGATACCCAGCGTGGAGTGGCGTTTGAACCCGGGAGACAGCCAGGCCATGAATTCACGCTCGCGACCTTCCAGCAGCACGCTGACCTGGTTGTGATAACGCCCCAGGTAAGCCGTGGCCGCCTGGACTGCGCGGCCGCCGAGGACCGAGCCGGAAATAATGCGATTCTCCCCATTTTTCAGCTGCCCGGCACACAGCGCCTGCAGGTCAACCCCCAGGCGGGTACGCAGCAGGCGGGGATTCTCCACCTGGGGGCCGCCCAGGGAAATTACACGCTCCGTATACAGTCGGCCATCCAGGAACAGGCGGCCAATGGCGATCACGTCCTGGTACCCGATACTCCAGACTGATTTCCTTATGCTGACACCTTCCAGCATATGTATGTGGGTCCCTGCGAGTCCGGCGGGATGCGGACCGCCAAAACGGGCCTCCTCGATATTCGCAGCGCTGCCCCTGGGAACCTCGGCGTCAGCAGCGATGCACAGGTACAGTTTGCCTCCGGTGAGGCGCGCAAGAAGGTCCTGTCCGAGACAAAATGCTTCCGGCTGCTCGGCGATAACGAGCGACGGATCTGCGGCGAGGGGATGGGTGTCGATAGCCGTCACGAAGATGGCGGCGGCCTCAGTATCAGGGGCAGGCACCTTGCTGTAAGGGCGTGTGCGCAGGGCAGTCCACTGACCGCTGCGCACCAGTTGCTCGCGAATTGCTGTCGCTGCAGGCAGTGTCTCGCTGGTACAGGTCGGGAACAACTGCGCATCCTGCCCGTCGACGTCGATGACCACCGATTGCAGCACACGCCGGGCACCGCGGTTAATCGCCGCGACAATACCCGCAGCCGGTGAGGTGTAGAGCACGCCCTCGGTTTTCTTGTCGCTGAACAGCAATTGTCCCAGTTTAACGCGCTCACCCTCGCGTACTGCCATCGTTGGCTTCATGCCGACGTAATCCAGCCCCACGAGGGCCACGGCGCGCCGCCGGCGCGTCTTCGATGATTTGCCGGGGCGCTCCCTGAATAGGAATATCCAAGCCCCGCTTGATCTTGATCATACGATCTGCCTACAGCATCTGTACAAATGTGAGTGGACTGAAAACACTGTGGGGACTCCCCCCCGGCAACCAGGGTCGATAGTACCTGCCAACTGCTGGAAAACGCCCCTGAGTGCCCGTTATCCCGCTACCAGAATCCGGAGCGCGCGCATTATACCGGATACGTTCCACTAAAAACCACCAGGACAAAAGCCGATGATTGAGCCAACGCAACTTTCACCCAGATTTGTTAAATCCGACCAGATTCATACGGGATAATTCCACAGAAAGCCCGGGACGCCTGCGCGCGTGATCAAACCCGTTGCGGATACATCGCGTAGTTAATGCCCGCCATTTGCTCGAGTATGCGATGCACCTGGCAGCTGTACCCGAACTCATTGTCGTACCATAGGTACAACACCACCTGCTTGCCGTTCACGATCGTCGCCTTGGCATCGAATATGCAGGCGTGCCGGGAACCAACAAAATCACTGGACACAACCTCGGGTGAGGCCGAATAGTCGATCTGCTGTCGCAGCGGTGAATGCAGCGCCTGGTAGCGCATGAACTCATTCACCTCCTCGACCGTGGTCTCCCTGCGCAGCGTCAGATTGAGTATCGCCATGGACACGTTCGGCGTGGGTACCCTGATCGCATTCCCGGTCAACTTGCCGGCCAGTTGCGGTAACACCTTGCCAACGGCTTCCGCGGCCCCGGTTTCCGTCAACACCATGTTCAAGGGTGCGCTGCGACCGCGGCGGGACGCCTTGTGGTAATTGTCGATCAGGTTCTGGTCATTGGTATACGCGTGCACAGTTTCCACATGCCCGGCGACAATACCGAATTCGTCGTCCATCGCTTTCAGCGGTGGCGCAATTGCATTGGTGGTGCAGGAAGCGGCAGAGATGATGGTGTCCGTGGGTTCGATGATGTGGTTGTTAATGCCCGCAACCACGTTCTTGAGGTTGCCCTTTCCCGGAGCGGTAAGAATCACCTTGCTCACTCCCTTACTGAGAAGGTGTTTCGACAGACCCGCCTCGTCCCGCCAGGCACCGGTATTGTCGATGACGATGGCGTTAGTGATACCGTACTGGGTATAGTCGACCATGTCCGGGGCGTCCGCGTAAATCACCTTTATCTCGTTGCCATTGGCAACAAAAGACTGGCGCTCCTCGTCCATCCGGATGGTGCCATCGAACGGGCCGTGCACGGAATCGCGGCGCAACAGGCTGGCGCGCTTTTCCAGGTCATTCTTGGCTTTTCCCTTGCGCACCACTATCGCGCGCAATCTCAGGCAATCCCCTCCGTCAGTGGTATCAATCAGAATGCGGGCCATCAGGCGACCAATACGGCCAAAACCGTACAGTACTACGTCCTGTGGTTTGTCCAGCGGCTTGCCCTTGAAACCGATCAGGGAGCCCAGTTCCCGGTCGAGATAGTCCTCCAGGCTCAGACCGTCTGCCGCCCCCTGCATGGAATAACCTACCGCAAGCCGACCTACGTCTATGTGCGCCGGGCCCAGGTCCAGCTGGCTCAGGCGGTTGAAGACCGGAAACGTCTCTTTCTCGGAAAGCTCATTGCCCTCTACCTGGCGCACGTAGCGGTGGTCTTTCATGATTTCGTAGACCGAGCGATTGACGAGGGGCTTGCCGTAGATATAGCACTTGACGTTTTTCTCCCGGGAAAGCCTCCCGACGAGTGGAATCATGCCTTCGGCCAGCGCTTCTCGTTGCTTCCAGTCCTGGAAATAGTCGGCGGGACGTGCACGCTTGCGTTTGTTCGCCATCGGGTACCTTTGCTCAGCCCAGTGAAGGTAGGGCGCGTATTATTATCCGATGCCCAATGGGGCGCAACCCGATATCCGGCAAATTCACGGTCTGTAGTCCCTTGCTGCTGGTCATCCGGAAAGCCTCCGTTATAATTGCGCAGTTCAGAACCCATCCCTAGCCACGGCACAGCCCTTCGCACGCTATGTTCAGCAAACCTGTCGATTCCACCCCTGGCCGCTGCAGGCCGGCTCGCGCACCGCAGCAGGGCCGTTCAGCGGTTGCGCGGAGGCGCGATGTATTGCCGAACTGGCAGTACCGGGGCGTCTGTTGGTCATTATCACGTCCGATACGAGTTCCTCGCTGGCACTGGAACGCGAATTGCCATTTTTCCTGGGCAGACCCTCGGAAATCCTCGTATTCCCCGACTGGGAGACGCTGCCGTACGACAATTTTTCACCGCACCAGGATATCATTTCCGAGCGGTTGAGCACCCTCTATCGCCTGCCTGGCATGACCGAGGGCATCGTGATCGTACCGGTGCCCACCCTGATGCACCGGTTGGCGCCGACCGAATACATTGTCGGTACCAGCCTGGTGCTGGAAGCCGGGCAATCACTGGAGTTGAGCGCTTCCGGGGCAACCTCATCCGCAACGGCTACAGTCACGTCGAGACAGTCTACGAGCATGGTGAGTTCGCCCTGCGAGGTTCACTGCTGGATGTGTTCCCAATGGGCAGTGAACTGCCCTTTCGTATCGACCTGCTGGACAATGAAGTCGACTCGATACGCACCTTCGATCCGGAGAGCCAGCGCACGGTTGCCCGGGTAGACCGTATCAACCTGCTGCCAGCGAGATACCCGTTGGACCAGGGCGCGGTAAACCGCTTCCAGCTGAACTGGTACGACAGTTTTGATGTAGACCACGACCTGTGCCCGACCTACGCGGATGTGAGCGCGGGCGGAGCCCCGGCGGCTGTGAGTACTACTTGCCGCTGTTCTTCGATCACTGCGCAACGCTGTTCGACTACCTCCCCGAGGGCAGTGCGCTCATTACCACTGGCGACCATCACGGGTCCGCGCAGCATTTCTGGACGGAAGTTACCAGTCGCTTCGAGGGTAGCATTGATCCAAGGCGCCCGCTACTCCCTCCGCGACGCTGCTTCACACCAGTCGAGGAACTCTACCGGCACCTCGGCCGATTTCCTGTGCTGGAATTGCGACACACCATGGAAGCTGCGGTCCATCTGCGAACAAACGTGCAGTCGCCGCCGAATCTGGCTACCGGGCGCGCAAGCGAATCTCCCACCGGGAATCTGGTGCGCTTCCTGCAGGATCACGGTGGCCCCGTCCTGCTGTGCGCGGAGTCCGCCGGCAGGCGGGAAATCCTGCTGGAGTCATTGCGGGAGTACAAGTTGTCCCCGCCGGCGGTGGTTAATTGGCAGGCGTTCATCAAGTCGGGGCTGGAGTTCGCCATCACCACCGCCCCCGATCGCGGCTTCTACAGTGGGCCCGGGCAACTGACTCTCGTATGCGAAGCGCAGCTGTTCGGCAACCGGGTGGCGCAACGCCGGCGACGCAGTAGCGTAGATGACAGCAGCGCGGTGAACGCCTTCAAGGCCCTCAACGAGTTGCGAGAGGGCGTTCCGGTTGTCCACCTCGAGCACGGGGTGGGTCGCTACCTGGGCCTGCAGAAGTTGATGGTGGAAGAGCAGGAATTCGAGTTCCTCGCGCTGGAATACGCGCAGGGCGCGCGGCTCTACGTGCCTGTCGCGTCCCTGCACCTGATCAGTCGCTATGCCGGTAGCGATCCGGAGATGGCGCCGTTACATAAGTTGGGCTCGGATCAGTGGGAGAAAGCACGGCGTAAGGCCAGCGAGAAGGCGAATGATATCGCTGCGCAATTGCTGGAGGTCTACGCCCGCAGGGAAGCCCGCGAGGGCTTTACCTTCGAGTCCCGGGATCATGCCTACGCAAGGTTTTGCGCAGGGTTCCCGTTCGAGGAGACCGCCGATCAGGCAGCGACCATCCGCGCGGTACTGGAGGATATGCATAGTCCACGAGTGATGGACAGGCTGGTCTGCGGGGACGTTGGATTTGGCAAAACGGAGGTGGCATTGCGCGCCGCCTTTGTAGCCACCAGCAATCATAAACAGGTCGCTGTACTGGTTCCGACCACCCTATTGGCGCAGCAACACCACGACACGTTCAGCGACCGCTTTGCCGACTGGCCAGTGACAGTGGAAGTAGTCTCGCGATTCCGATCAGGCAGGGAGCTTGGCGAGGTGACACGCCGGGCGGCTGCCGGCGAAGTCGATATCCTCATAGGGACCCATAAGCTGCTGCAGAGTGATTTTCGGTTCAAGGATCTCGGCCTGCTCATCATCGACGAGGAGCACCGGTTCGGGGTTAAACAAAAGGAGGTCATCAAGGCCTTACGGGCGGAAATTGACATACTGACGCTCACCGCAACACCGATTCCACGCACTCTGAACATGGCGTTGGGCGGTATGCGCGACCTGTCCATTATCGCCACCCCGCCCGCCCGGCGCCTGTCCATCAAGACGTTCGTGCGCGAGCACAATGTCGCCCTTATCAAGGAGGCGCTGCTGCGCGAGACATTGCGGGGCGGCCAGGTCTACTACCTGCACAACGAGGTAAAGACGATAGAAGAAACGGCGCGTAAGCTGCGCGAGTTGCTTCCGGATATAAGTATCGCTGTTGCACACGGCCAGATGCGTGAGACCCAACTGGAGCAGGTCATGTCCCGCTTCTACCACCGCCACCACCATGTATTACTGTGCACTACGATCATTGAGACCGGCATCGATATACCCAATGCCAACACCATCATCATCGAGCGCGCTGACAAATTCGGGCTCGCCCAGCTGCACCAATTGCGAGGTCGCGTTGGACGCTCCCACCACCAGGCCTACGCCTACCTGCTCACCCCACCCCGCTCCGCCATTACGCCGGACGCGGCCAAGCGACTGGAAGCCATCGAGGCTGCGGGCGACCTCGGCGCCGGCTACCTGCTGGCAACCCACGACCTGGAGATTCGCGGGGCAGGAGAATTACTCGGCGACGAACAAAGCGGACAAATTCACAGTGTCGGCTTTTCCCTGTACATGGACATGTTGCAGCGCGCCGTAGAGTCGCTCAAAAGAGGCGAGATTCCCGATGTGGACGCCCCACTGGACCAGGGTACCGAAGTAAACCTGCATGTGTCGGCGCTGATTCCCGACGACTACCTACCTGACGTCAACGGGCGCCTCATTCTGTACAAGCGCATCGCCGCCGCATCCAGCGATTCCGAACTGCGTAATCTGCAAGTGGAGATGATTGACCGCTTCGGACTGCTACCCCCTCAGGTGAAAAACCTGTTTGAGGTGTCCCGACTGCGACAGCGGGCCCAGGCGATGGGCATCCGGACTATTGAAGCAGGCCCGGAGGGTGGTAGTATCGAATTCAAGCAATCGACCCCAGTGAACCCGTTGAGCCTGGTCACACTGGTCCAGTCCGCCCCTCGTTCCTACAAGCTGGCCGGCGCCAATCGCCTGCGCTTTGAGCACGACCTGGCGGAATTCCAGGTACGCTATCGCTATGTGGAGCAGCTTCTGGATACCCTAGCCACTGACCCCAGGAAGAACACCGCCAATGCCTGACAGCCCCCCGCGCAATGGATCCGACACCTGCTGTGCCTCGCGTTACTGCTCCCGGTCACCGCACAGGCCCAGGTTGATCGCTGGTATCGGGTCGAACTGCTGGTATTTTCCTACCCTGCCGGTGGTGCGGCTGAACAGTGGGACGCCACGCCGGACCTCGCCTATCCGCGCGTGACGCGCTTCCTCACCTACCCGGGCGAACCGGGTGACGAGGTGCGCCCCAGGCCGTCTCGCTTGGCCCCATCGCCCGCGGGAACGACGCAACCCACCCCCTTCGCCGTGCTCCCCGCGAGCCAGCAAGAGTTGGCCGGCAAGGCAGCCTACATGCAGCGCAGCGGGCGTTATCGCCTCCTTTTCCATGAAGCCTGGATACAGCCCATTACAGGGCAGTCCGCAGCGTTGCCGATCGTGCTGGATCGATCGGGGGACGGCGGCGCCTGGCCAGAACTGCAGGGAACGATCAAGCTGTACCTTGCGGGGTATCTCTACCTTGACACCAATCTCTGGCTCAACACCCGGGGCGAGTATCTGCACAGCTCGTGGCAGATGCCCGCGCCCCCGCGGGGACCGGCATCCGTGGTCACCGGAGAACCGATTGCAAGCGATTTGCAACCCCTGGCTGCCCCCGCAACGTCCGAGCCCCTCTCGCAGGCAGCGCCAGCGCGAACAGCAGAACCAGCCGCAACGACCGCGCCCGAAGCAGCCGCGTATCCTTACCGCCACGCGGTGCTGCTGAAACAGACGCGCCGTATGCGTGGTGGCGAGCTGGTATATATCGATCACCCGCTACTGGGTCTGGTCATTAAAATCAGCCCCGTTGCAGACACTGCCCCCGATAGCCCAACCAACGCTGCTCCCGCAGCGCCAGCTACCCCTGGCCCCACCGGTTAGGCGCTGGACCGCAGGCGCAGAAATTCACTGAGCAGCCTGCGTACGACGGACGCCTCACGCAAAAGAATTTCGCGCATCGTGGCGATGGTCAGTGGCAGGTCCCCGAGTCCGGCGGCGGGATTGACCACCAGACAAATCGAGGCGTAGGGCAGATTCAGCTCCCGCGCCAACGATGCTTCCGGCATGCCTGTCATGCCGACTACATCACAACCGTCCCTCGCCATGCGCTGTATCTCCGCCGCTGTCTCCAGGCGCGGCCCCTGTGTCACCCCGAGCACGCCCGTCGCTTCATGGACGATGCCCGCGGATTCCGCCGCTGCCAACAGTTCCATACGCAGGGAGCGGTCATAGGGCTCGGTGAAGTCGATGTGCAGCAATTCACCATCGCGCCCGTCATCAAAGCTGTGCTCGCGACCCCAGGTGTAATCAATGAGCTGATCGGGGATGAGCAGGCGTCCCGGGCGCATGGCATCCGATATCCCGCCGACCGTGTTTATCGCCAGGATCGCCTCGACTCCCAGTGACCTGAGCGCCCAGAGATTGGCGCGGTAGTTGATCCGGTGCGGGGGAATCGCCGCTGGACTGCCATGACGTTGCAGGAAAAAAAGGGGCGCCTGCCCCAGCCTTCCCTCCTGGACAGGACGGGACGGCTCGCCGAATGGCGTCTGTACCTCGTGTTCGCGAACGACCTCGAGACCCTCGAGTTCGTCGATTCCCGTACCGCCGATGATAGCCAACGGCTTCAATTGCCGGACTCACAGTCGGCACCAGCGAAGGGCGCATGCCCGTGCGCCGCGGCGCAGTGCTCCATCATTGTGTCCATGGCTACGGGTTCAGTCATCTGCAGTCTCTCCTTGTCCAGGCTACTTATTAGACAGATTATTCATGTCAGCATGGCAGCGCTGTTCTGTGGAGCTATATAAAGGCTGGCGCCGACTTAAGTCAACTCTCCAAAGCTACTGCAAACGGTTGATCTGGTTTGGAAAGATTTTTTCTGGCTCGAAGTTCGCCGTGAACACGCCGGCCGCGCTCGATAGCAGGGGCGGTGGACACGCCACACCAGCGTGATATGTTGAGGCTTCTTCTGAGCTGCCGACAGCAGGGAGGCGTGCCATGAAAATGTTGAGCCCGGTAGTGGGTGCCTGGTACAGGGACATACAAACCCGGGAGCTGTTCGAGGTCATTGACTGGGACCCCACGACTTTCAACATCGAGACCCAGTACCTCGACGGGGAGGTTTCCGAATACGACCTCGATGCCTGGCGGGAAATGCTGCTGGAAGAGGCGGAGGCTCCCGAAGACTGGCGCGCCGCCTTCGAACTCGATGATGACGACGCCCTTGATCCCGACTTACCGATGCACCCCGAGGACTGGGCCAGTCCGGTCGCTTCTATTGAGCCTGACGTCATGTATGGCGTCGAGGATATCTGACGCCGGAGCCCGCGATACCTGCACCCCCGGTGGCGGTTGAAATCCACCGCGGGTACTGTATATAATCACAGCACCTGTATAAATACCCAGAAGGTGCCGGTGATGGAAAAGCTTACACAGCGACAACAGCAGGTGCTGGACATTGTCCGCCAGCATATCGAGGACACCGGCTACCCCCCCACTCGCGCCGATATCGCGCAAAACTCGGGTTTAAATCAGCTAACGCGGCTGAAGAGCACCTCGGCCCCTCGCGCGCAAGGGTGCGATCGAAATGATTGCTGGTGCCTCCCGCGGTATTCGCTTGCCCGAGACCAGCGGAATACCGATTATCGGCCGCGTGGCGGCAGGCAGTCCAATCCTCGCAGAGGCGCATATTGAGGAATACTGCGACCTGCCGCCCAGTTTTTTTAAACCACGGGCCGACTTCTTCCTGACCGTGCAGGGAGACAGCATGACAGATGTCGGGATTCTCAACGGCGATCTGCTCGCCGTACACAGTACACCGGTAGCCAAGAACGGCGACATCGTGGTCGCCCGCATTGATGAAGAAGTGACCGTAAAACGACTACAGCGCACCAACCAGAAGTACTTGCTGCAATTGCTGCCTGAGAATCGGGATTACCAACCGATCAGCGTGGACCTGCGGTCGCAGGCCTTCACCATAGAGGGGCTCAGTGTAGGGGTGTTACGTAGGGGTATTTAGTCTTTCTGGACAATGCCATTATTTTTACTACCTGGCAGGCACAGGGGGGCTGCGACATCACCTGGGCCGGAGCAACGCTGCCTAATGCAACACGTGCCGGGTTTCCTCCGCCAGTGTCTCCACGTCGCCATCCGCCTTCTCGGAGATGACCGCGGCGGCTTGTAGTCCGGCCTGGATCATGACCTTGGCGACTTCGATGCCGTTGTCCATCATGTAGATAAGCGCTTCTTCGGAAAAATGGATGGTAACCAGCGGTTCGGAATCGTCGTCCGCTCGCTGCAATACAATCTCCCCGTTACCGCGATCAATAATTTCCAGTAAAGATGCAGACACGCAAAAAACCCCTATTGTTGCCGTGTACGCTGACATTGTAACAGTAGCGAGACGCGGGAACCAACTCGGCAGCTACGGGCACAAGTGAACTGAATCACGCTCACTGTGCATCCGGCGGTTAGCTGCCCTTTTTGGCCGCGCGCGCGCCGCTGCCGCTGCCCTGCTCCGCGTGCCACCTGCCCTGATGGTAGAAGGCCTTCCAACCGGTTGCCTTACCGTCGATTTCCGTCATCACATACTGCTCCTTGGTTTTGCGGCTAAAGCGTACCTGAGCGGAGTTGCCCTCGGGATCTTCGGTGGGAGCACTGAACAGAAAGCTGTACTTGGGATCAATCTCTGCCTTGTGTGCCAGCAGTTCCGTCACCAGCGGCGCCCGCGTTTCACGATTGCGTGGAAATTGGCTGGCAGCCAGAAATAGTCCAGCGGCGCCATCGCGCAAAACGTAGTGATCATCCACCTTCAGGCATTGCAGTTCAGGCATCGGGACCGGGTCCATCTTGGGCGGCGCAGCCTCACCATTGCGCAGGAGTTTTCGGGTGTTCTTGCATTCAGCGCCGGTACAGCCAAAATACTTCCCGAAACGGCCTGTCTTCAGCTGCATCTGGGCGCCGCACTTGTCGCACTCCAGCGTCGGGCCGTCATAACCCTTGATCTTGAACTTGCCCGTTTCCACCTCAAAACCCGGGCAGTCCGGGTTGTTTCCGCACACATGCAGTTTGCGCCGCTCATCGATCAGGTAACTGTCCATGGCCGTGTTACAGATAGCGCAGCGGTGCTTGTTGCGCAGCAAGCGGGACTCGGCTTCATCATCCGCATCCTCCATGATGGCTTCGTCGCCCGGTGTCAGGTTGATGGTGTTCTTGCAGCGTTCCTTGGGCGGAAGAGCGTATCCCGAGCATCCCAGGAATACGCCGGTGCTGGCGGTACGTACCTGCATGGGTCGCCCGCAGGAACTGCACTGGATATCCGTCATGGTTGGCTGGTTCGGCTGCATTCCCGCCGGTTCTGGCTCCTCTGCCTTTTCCAGCAGGCCGCTGAATTCCTCGTAGAATGTATCGAGCAGTTCGTGCCACTCCAGCGTGCCCTGGGCGACCTCATCGAGGTGCTTTTCCATGGACGCGGTGAAACCATAGTCCAACAAGTCCGAGAAGCTCTTTTGCAGGCGCTGGGTAACAATATCCCCCATCTTCTCCGCGTAGAAGCGCTTGTTCTCCAGTCGCACGTAACCGCGCTCCTGGATAGTGGAGATTATCGCGGCGTAGGTTGATGGTCGGCCAATTCCCCGTTTCTCCAGTTCCCTCACGAGGCTGGCCTCCCCGTACCGGGCGGCGGGCTTGGTAAAGTGCTGCACCGGGTCGAGTTTGATCAGACCGAGCGTCTCGCCCTCCCGCACATCAGGCAGGACCGCATCCTCGCCCTTGCGTCCAGCGGGCGTCAGTACGCGGGTATAGCCATCGAACCGGATGATGCGTCCCTTCGCGTTGAGTTCATAATCGCCCGCAACGCTGGTCACCACCGTAGCAGTGTATTCGGCATCGGGCATTTGTCCGGCGACAAACTGGCGCCAGATCAATTCGTAGAGCCGCTCCGCATCACGTTCCATATTGCTCAGGGAGCCCTGCAGGACGTTCACGTCGGAAGGGCGAATCGCCTCGTGAGCTTCCTGTGCACCTTCCTTCGACGCAAAGAGCCTGGGCTCCTCCAGTTGGTAGCGTGGGGGGAAATTTGCGCTGATATAGGTCCGACAGGCCGCCACCGCCTCGGCGCTCAGGTTGGTGGAGTCCGTGCGCATATACGTTATGTACCCGGCTTCATAGAGTCGCTGGGCCATCATCATGGTCTTCTTGACACTGAAACCAAGCCGCGTGCTCGCCGCCTGCTGCAACGTCGAGGTGATGAAGGGTGCCGGCGCTTTCGAGCGGGTAGGCTTGTCCTCCCGCTTGCTTACGACATAGGCAAGCTTTTCCAGCTCCGCTACCGCAGCCAGTGCGGTAGCCTCCTCACCGGGGCGAAACTCCGCCCCGCCATGCTTGCGCACCTGAAAGCGAATGTTCTCCGCCTTTTCAGTAGCAAGGTCCGCATGAATTTCCCAGTATTCTTCCGGCACGAAGGCACGAATTTCGCGCTCCCGCTCCACAATCAGGCGCACAGCTACCGACTGCACCCGCCCGGCGGACAGTCCGCGGGCCACCTTGGCCCACAAGAGGGGAGACACCATGAAACCCACTACCCGATCCAGGAACCGGCGCGCCTGTTGCGCGTTTACCCGGTTCATGTCCAGCTTGGACGGATGGTCAAATGCCTCCGTGATGGCTTTCTTGGTGATCTCGTTAAATACCACCCGCTGGTAGCGGGCCGGGTCGCCGCCGATCGCCTCTTTAAGATGCCAGGCGATTGCCTCCCCCTCGCGGTCAAGGTCGGTCGCCAGATAGATGGCATCGGAGTTCGCGGCGAGCCTGGTCAATTCGTTAACAACCTTCTCCTTGCCAGGAAGAATCTGGTAAGTGGCAGCCCAGTCGTGGTCCGGGTCTATCCCCATGCGTCGGATCAGTTGCTGACGGGCGTTTTTCTTCTTGTAGGCCGCTTTCTGTTTTGGGGCCATCTTGCGCGTACGGGCCGCCTGGGCGGCGCGCTCCTTGGGATCAGCCTTACTGGTGCCATCGCCCGAGGTGGGCAGGTCCCGGATATGACCAATACTCGACTTCACGATGAAGTCCGGACCGAGGTATTTGTTGATCGTCTTGGCCTTCGCCGGAGACTCCACGATTACCAGTGATTTACCCATAAACTCCTTTAATACAGACAAAAAAATCGTTGAACGCCCGATCCCGGGTTGCAAAAAAAGGGGCATATATAAGTCGCTAAGTCTCCCGGGTCAAGCGAAAATGCCGCCTGTCAATGCGTAAGGGCGTCGCTCCAGCGCTCCAGAACCTGCTGAATTTGCTCGACAACTTCCTCGCCTGATGCTTCGGTCCAGTACACGCCGCAGCTCGATTGATCCACGCTCGCTGCGAGAATGTCGCCGGGCAATTGCTGCAATTGCTCGGGAACCGAGCGCCCTCCCGCTACACAGCGCCACCCCTGCCGGGCATGCACCCAGGCGGCGGTCTCAACCGGTGCCGCACGCCGCGTGGGGAGACGCTTGCCATAATAAATCGCGTCTCGGGGGGGTGCCGGACCTCCCGGCGCCTCCGGCGCATCGCGAAACTCCACGAACAGGCCGTGCAGGGCCGCATATTCGCGCATTCGGGCAAGCTTCCGCTGCCGCTTGCTGGGCAGGAATTGAACCAACGGTGCCAGCGCCAATGCTACAACGAAAAGGATAAGGAAGTATTTCAGCATCTTTTCACCTGATTCAGGTCAATCCGGCACGCATATCAAGGGCTGCACGCCACTGCCACGGTTGCTACGCAGACATTCTATGCTATAAATGGGGGCATAGTTTTCTTATGGCGGAGCCGAGCGATGTCCCAATACAAAAAGATTCTGGTGGCCGTGGACCTGAGCGAGGATTCCGCGCCCGTGGTAGCCCGCGCGCGTGATATCGCAGACCAGGCATCCGCCGACCTGCACCTTATTCACGTGATTGAACCTTTGAGCTTTGCCTATGGCGGGGACATACCGATGGATTTTTCAGGGATCCAGGAGGAAATTCACCAACAGGCGACCCAGCAAATGCGGCGCTTCGCGGAGAGTAACGGTTTAGATGAAGCACATCAGCACATCGTGCTGGGCAAACCGGAAATTGAGATCCACGCCAAGTCGCAGGAACTGGGCTCGGAATTGATTGTGGTCGGCAGCCACGGACGCCATGGCCTTGCATTGTTAATGGGTTCCACGGCGAATGGGGTCATGCACGGGGCAACCTGTGACGTGTTGGCGGTACGCGTGGGAAAACAAAAATAAGGTCCCGCTCAGGACGCCAGGAAGTCCCGCAATAGCCGCGCTGAAAAAGGCCAGTTCAATTCCCGGTCGTCGGGGTGTCGCAACACCGGGATGATGAGCCCGTACCGGGCAAACAGCGTTTCCGACTCGCTGATATCGACCTCCACAAGTTCGATTCCCGCTGTCTGTGGCTGCTGTGCCACGATCATTTCATGCGCGAGTTCGCACAGGTGACAGCCGCTTGTGCCATAAAGTATGAATTTTTTCAAAGGGTTACCTTGCATATAACCTTTCCGGCTACCTTTCGGGGTGTTCAATGCCCGGGCCAGAAGGCAGCCGGAGCGGCACTTTCAACACTCCGCGTCAGTGTATAGGATTGCCCATCAAGTACAACAATGTGTACTATATGCCGCGGTACCGCCCTGGATAGATCATCCCCCGACATTACGCCTGGAGTGAACGAGTGGCCCTTTTTTCCCAACCTACCGCGCGCGCGCTGGCCATACTGGATTTACTGATGGCCAACCCGCACCAGGCATTCGGCCTTACCGAAATGACCCGGCGGCTGAATCTGAATAAAGCGACCTGCCACGCCATCCTCACTACCATGGCCAATTACGGCTTTCTGGTGCAGGACCCCAAAAACAAGGCTTACCGCCTTGGGCCGTCCATAATAGCGGCGGGAAATGCAGCCTTCGCCCAGTTTCCCGTGCTGGAATATGCCAGGCCGGAACTGGAAGCGCTGCAAAACGACCTCGGCATAGGGTTTGCCGTGACGGGCCGCTCCAAGTTGCACCAGGTCTTGCTGGCGCTCTACGGTCGCGCCACGCCATTGATCGATTCTTTCCAACTCGGCTTGCGCCTCCCCAATACGGCACCTGTGGCTGCCTGCTTTACCGCATTTTCCGATGCCAAGTACCTCGAAGCCTGGCTCACCAGGGCGCACGAATCCAGGGGCGGTTATAATGAAAAGCTGGACCAGAAACTGCGCGTATCCCTGATTGCCATCCGCGCGCGCGGCTACGAAGTCAGCCTCAAGACGCAGACGGAGGCGAATTTGCGCCAGGAACTGGGACGCATCCACAATTCCTGGAGTCTGACGGAACTCGAGGATGCCGCCAACAAGTATCAGCACGACCTCTGCGACGAACATTACCACCTCGATCGGGTGGACGCCAAAGCCCGCTATGACGTCAGCACGATCACCGTACCAGTGTTCGTCTACAAGGAAATCCCGGTCATGTGTTTTGTGGCGGGCTCCTCGACAAACCCATCAGTGGCGCGCAGATTGAGGAGATCGCCGGGCGCATGAAAGAATCGGCCGATCGGATCACCGCCCTCGCCAGCGGCCGCGATACCCTCGGCTGATAACCGCGCAGCAACCTGTTACGCCAAAGCCCGCTGCCGTCGCCGCCCATGCCTGAGTCCACCGCCTATGACAAGAAGCGCGCTTTCTTTGACCGTGTGCTGACGGTCTACGGTCGCAAGCCTGTCCTGGAAACCCTGCAAAATGTCTCCCTCGAATGCCATGCCGTGCATCTGGCCGATAGCAATCAGGAGGGTGGCATTATTGCGGAAATTCGGAATCTCGCACAGAGACAGGGTGTGCCCGTCAAACTCCACAGTCGCCAGGAACTGCGCGCATCTCGCACAATGGCAGGCAGGACCAGGGGTAGTGGTCGATGTTGTTTGCCCGTCCTTCCGCCGGCTGCAGGACTACCTGGATGAACCATCCTACCAGCCCCGCCGCCTGCTGGCCCTGGACGGAATCAGCAATCCGCAAAACCTTGGCATGATCATACGTTCGGCGGCAGCCGGCAACATTGACGGCATTGTCCTGCCGCGCAAGGGCACGGCCGCCCTTGGCCCTCTCGTGATCAAAGCCAGCGCCGGAACGCTGTACCGCGCTCCGCTGCTACTCTGCCCTGCCCTGCCGCAAGCACTTGAGCTGTGTCAAAAGCAGGGCGCTCAGGTATGCATACTGGCCGCTGACGCGCCGCTCTCACCGTTCGAGTACAGGGGCGGGGAATTCAGTGTTTTCGTCCTGGGCAACGAAACGGCGGGCGTCAGCGCGGAGGTGGGGGCAATCGCGGATACACGGTTGTCCATTCCCATGCGTAACGGAGTCGAATCCCTGAACGTGGCGGTGACGGCGAGCCTTATCGCTTACGGTACCTACCTCGAAAGGTAGGCCATGCCCTCTTCCAGGCCCTTGAGTGTCAGGGGGTACATACGCCCTTCCATGAGTTGATGGGTGATGGCCACCGACTGCGTGTACTGCCAGTCTTCCTCGGAACCGGATTGAGCCAGATCACCTTTATCGTACACTTCCCGGATTCGTCGCATCCACATTTCGCCGGATTCTTCATTCCAGTGTTCCACCGAACCGCCGGGCTGGACGATCTCGTAAGGCGACATCGAAGCATCCCCGACAAACACGACCTTGTAGTCGTGGCTGTACTTGTGCAGGATATCCAGCACCTGGGTACGCTCGTTATGGCGCCGGATATTATTGGTCCAAACACTTTCGTACAGGAAGTTATGGAAGTAGAAATTCTGCAGGTGCTTGAACTCGGAGCGCGCCGCTGAAAACAATTCCTCGCAGACCCGCACATGCGGATCCATGGAGCCGCCTACATCCAGGAACAGCAGTACCTTCACGGCGTTGTGCCGCTCCGGCACCATCTTGATATCGAGCAGGCCCGCGTTGCGTGCCGTAGAGCTGATAGTATCGTCCAGGTCGAGCTCATCAGCGGCCCCGGTACGGGCAAATTTGCGCAAGCGCCGCATGGCCACCTTGATATTACGTGTGCCGAGCTGCACGCTGTCGTCAAGGTTCTTGAATTCGCGCTTGTCCCAGACCTTCACCGCTTTCTTGTTGCGGCCATTAGGCCCGACGCGGATACCTTCCGGGTGATACCCCTCCTGCCCGAAGGGCGAGGTCCCGCCCGTGCCAACCCATTTGTTGCCTCCCTCGTGCCGCTCTTTCTGTTCTTCGAGGCGTTTCTTGAACTCCTCGATCAGCTTCTCCAGCCCACCCAGGGACTCGATCTTGGCCTTTTCCTCCTCGGTGAGGTTTTTCATAAACTCGGCGCGTAGCCAATCGTCCGGAATGAGCGCTTCTATTATGTCATCGAGGGCCTCAAGCTCCTTGAAATGTAAACTGAAAGCGCGATCGAAACGATCGAAGTATTTTTCGTCCTTGACCATGCAGGCGCGGCTGAAGTAATAGAATTCATCCATGTCGCCAAATGCAACGTGCTGCTTGAGTCCTTCCAGCAGATCAAGCAGCTCCCTTGTTGTCACGGGAACGCCGGCGTCCCTGAGTCCCTGAAAAAAATTGATCAGCATGATTGCGATACCCCAACGTCACCAGAGTCCGCTAACGGTTCTCGCGACGATGCATAAAGGCGAGCCGCTCGAGCAGGTGCACGTCCTGCTCGTTTTTCAGCAGTGCTCCGTACAACGGCGGAATCGCCTTGCTGTGATCCCGGTTCTTGAGAATCTCATCGGGGATATCGTCTGCCATCAACAACTTCAACCAGTCGATCAATTCAGAGGTCGAGGGTTTCTTCTTCAGTCCGGGGATAGAGCGCACATCGAAAAAGACCTCCATGGCCTCCTGCACGAGTTCATTGGCGATGTCGGGATAATGCACATTGACGATTTCTCGCATCGTATTGCGATCGGGGAAGTTAATAAAGTGAAAGAAGCAGCGGCGCAGGAACGCATCTGGCAGCTCCTTCTCATTGTTGCTGGTAATGATAATGATGGGGCGATGCCTCGCCTTGATAGTCTCGCCCGTCTCGTAAACAAAAAACTCCATCCGATCCAGTTCAACCAGCAGGTCGTTTGGAAACTCGATATCGGCCTTGTCTACCTCATCGATCAGCAATACAACCTGCTCATCGGAGTCAAACGCCTCCCACAATTTTCCACGCTTGATGTAATTGGCAATATCGTGAACCTTTTCCTCCCCGAGCTGCGAATCCCGCAGACGTGAGACAGCATCGTACTCGTACAGCCCCTGTTGCGCCTTGGTTGTGGATTTGATATGCCACTGGATCAGGCGTTTGTTGAGACCCAGAGCCACCTCCTCTGCCAGCATGGTTTTACCGGTGCCAGGTTCACCCTTGATCAGCAGGGGGCGTTGCAGCGCTACGGCTGCATTCACCGCCATACGGAGGTCGTCCGTAGCGACGTATCGTTCTGTGCCCTTGAATTTCATCACGTCTATCACTCACTTCTATGCAGAAAATAAAACAGGTTACAGATTGGCGACCGGCATATCAATACTCCGATTGATTAGCACGGTACTGGCCGCGCATTCCCTCAGGGAGTGTCGGGGTCTACTCAGGTCTTTGCCCTGGCCCCTGCCTTCACACGGGAGTTCGATCTGCGACGGCGATGCGGCGGGTGCGAGTGTTGCCGAAAAAAGATTACTTTTAGCATGAGTGCAGCCACCACAGCCACGCCGCACATGAAAATGAGGGGCCGCAGTGCATGGCTCGCCGCTTCGGGCCCCGCAGTCGCCACCTGGAAAACCGCCACAATAAGTGCCGGAGCCATGGTCGTCACGCCGGCCTTGGGGTAGGCGGGGGTAAGCAACAGCGCGGCAAGCAGCAGGACTGCCAGAGCGATCCAGGCTGGACGCCAGTGCCGACTCAGCCACCAGCCGATATACGCCAGCAGTACGCTTGCAGCACCCACATAGATGTATACCGCTGTCAGGTAGGAATGTTCGTTTAACACACGCTATCTCCTATTCTACCCAGGTTACGATGTGTTCATCATAGCCGTCAGGGTGAACATACTCCTCCGAAACCGTCCGTCCACGAATGGAAATGCCCGCGGAGTGCACCGATTCCGCACTGCCGCTGAGCAAGTGATGCCAGGATGGCAGCGGTTGCCCCTGCGACCGCAGGCGGTACGCGCAGGTGCCCGGTAGCCATTGGAAACTCGACGCACCTGCCGTGCGCAGGTCAACGCAATCGGGAACCAGGGCCGCCCGCTTTTCGTAGTCGGCACAGCGACAGGTTGACTCCACCAGTAAGCGACAGTGGACTCGGGTATGGAGTAACTGCCCACTCCCTTCGTCTTCGAATTTGTGCAGGCAGCACTTGGCGCACCCATCGCACAATGCCTCCCACTCGCCGGAATCTAGTTCCGCCAAAGTCTTGGTATGCCACCAGTCAGCCATTTGTAACTTCCCGCGACAGTAAATCCGCCACAAGGGGCGGCAGCTGCAGGTAGTATCCCTGCTGCTCCAGACTGGTTAGTACAGTTGCCGCGTCGGCCCTGGCAAGTTTCCGTTCGGGAGTCAGTTGCAGGACCATGACCGGGACCAGCTCACCAAATTTTCTCAACAGGGCCTCGGGGACATCCTGCGTACCGCGCGCCTGCTGGACATACAGGTACATCTCCTGCTGTCGCGAGCTCCTGAAGACCTGGCAGATCAAGTTGGTATACCGTGTGTTCCCAGCGATCGGCGCAACGGCGCCAGAACCGCATCCTGACGCCAACCCGACCAATGAACAGGGACCGGAACCGATTCCCCGGTCGCCTCGCGTAGCAGTAGTTCGTAATCACGAGCCTGCAACAGGACTTCGGGCGCCACGGCCAACTCCCTGGCGATAGCACCCGCCACTTCGCGTAACCTCTTTACCTGCTGGCGCTGGGCAGCGTCCATGGGTGCGGGTAACAGCGGGGGCAGATCGGCCTCGGGAACGGCCCGTTGCGCCTCCAGCAACGCCAGTAGCGCATCCCCATACCGACGCACTACTGGTGGAGGAAGTCCCAGGTCATTGCTGAGCTCCGCATGACAGCGAGGATCTCTCTGGGCCAGTTGCAGGCATGCCTGGTCGTCGATGATCCAGGATCGCGGCTTGTCCCTGGTCCTGGCGGTTTCCTCACGCCAGCGGCACACGGCTATCAGGATACCAAGCTGCCGTCGATTCAGTTTACTCGCCGTCTTGATGCGCCTGTGGGGTTCGTCCATTTCGGTACCCAGGCTACTCATCGCATAGCGCCCATCCGCCAGCACCCAGGGCAGCTTATCCTGGCGCAGGCACCGCGCGTGGAGCTCCCGCCACACCGGCAGCAACCAGGTGACGTCGAGACCGGCGTACTCACACTGGGACGGCGTAAGCGGCCGCTGCAGCCAGTCGGACCGCGTTTCTCCCTTCGGCAGGTCGACGTCACAGATGGCCTGAACCAGCGCGCGATAACCCAGCCCGAAACCGAGGTTCACCAGCGCAGCCGCACGCTGTGTATCAAATAAGGGCTGCGGGAGCACGCCCAGCCAACGTTGGAACACCTCGAAATCCTCGCTGGCGGAGTGCATCACCTTGAGCACGGCGGAATTGGTCAGGAGCGTTGCCAGCGGTGAGGGATCTTCTATCTGCAGCGGATCGATCAACCATGCCATGTCACTGGAGTGGTCACCGTGCACGAAACACAGTTGTACCAGTGCCACTTCAGGGTAGAAGGTATTCCGCCGCATAAACTCGGTATCGACGATTACCACGTCACAAGCGGACTCCCGTGCCAGCAACCGCCCCAGGTCCTCGTCAGATTCTATCAATTGCCACTGCATGATCAATTCACTGGCCGTCGGCCCGATAGGGCGTGCGCCAGAGTGGAGCCGTCCACATACTCCAGCTCCCCGCCCAGCGGAACCCCGTGCGCAATCCGCGATACGCGGACTCCGACAGGCTGCAACATGTCAGTCAGGTAATAAGCGGTAGCTTCGCCTTCCACGGTCGGATTGGTAGCGAGGATGACTTCCTCGATACCCTCGTCGATGACCCGCTGCTGGAACTTGTCGAGGCCAATTTCCGCCGGGCCAATGCCATCAATCGGCGAGAGATGTCCCATAAGGACGAAGTAAAGTCCGCGATAACCGGCGCTCTGCTCAATAGCGAGCACGTCGCCGGGCGTCTCCACAACACAGACGACAGAACTGTCCCTGCGTGCATCACCGCAGATTTCACAGATTTCCAGCTCGGTAAAATTTCGGCACAATCGGCAGTGTCCTACCCTGTCAGCAGCCTCTCGCAAGGCGATGGCAAGGCTCAAGGCGCCTTCCCTGTCCCGTTCCAGCAAGTGCAGGGTCATACGCTGCGCGGACTTGGGCCCGACGCCCGGTAAGCAGCGCAGCGCCTCGACGAGGTTCTGGAGAGCAGGACTAAATTTCATGGCAGCAACGGGAACTCACTAAAACGGCAACTTGAAGCCCGGGGGGAGATTCAACCCCGACGCCAGACCCGACATGGCATCGCGGTTGCGCGCCTCGACTTTACGCACCGCGTCATTGACGGCAGCTGCCAGGAGGTCCTCCAATACCTCCTTGTCTTCGTTGAATACCGCATCATCTATTGACACACGCTTGACGTCATGTCGTCCGGTCATAACCACCGCAACCAGCCCGGCACCGGCTTCTCCACGCACCTCGGCACGTGCCAGTTCTTCCTGCGCCTTCTGCAGTTCGGCCTGCATTGTCTGGGCTTTTTGCATGAGATCGGAAAGACTACCTTTCATTTGTCATCCTCCTTGTATTCACACATCCGTCGGCAGGATGGACGAGCGATCCAGTTCACCGTCAAACCGTGCAATTAGCGCCTGCAAATTTGGATCGCCCTCGATCGCCGACACGGCTTCCGCCTGTCGTAGCCGAGCGAGCCGCGCATGCCGCATTGCCGGCGTTTCCCCGCGAATGTCGCCCGGAAGCACTGCAACCGACACGCTCTGTCCGAAGTAGTTCTCCAAAGCCAGCCGCAACTTTTCCACATGACTGTCATTGAACAGGGCCGCGTGCGCCTGATCCAGACCAAACTGTAGCGCACCGTGCTGATAACTTTGCAACTCGCAGTGGGACGCTATGCTATAGACAATCCCGTTGAGGCCAAGGCGTCCCAACAACTCATGCCAGTTTTCCGGCGCCAGGTCAGCCAGCACAAACTGCCCGGGCGTCCGCTTCACGGGCTTCGCAACCGCAACAGGTTCCGCCCCACGAGATACAGGCACCGTTTTTTGCACCGACTTCGCGGCTGAAACGGCTACCTTAGGTGACTTTTTTTCGCGGGGGCCGCCCTCCCCCGCGGCGACCCGGGAAGTACCGGCAAACGTTAGATCGGCAGTGTTGTTGTCCTCGTCAATCATCTCTACCGGACGAAATGCGATCATACGCAACAATACCATTTCAAAGCCCCGTCGCAGGTCTGGGGACAGCCCCAGGTCGCGCTTGCCATTGAGGGCAATCTGGTAGAAAAGTTGCGCATCTTCTGCCGTGATAGCCTCGGCCAGCTGCCGCACTCGTTCGGCATCACCCCAACTGTTGTCGATCGCATCCGGTACCACCTGCGCGGTAGCAACGCGGTGAACCAGCGACAAGAGCTCATCGAGGCTGCCCTCGAAATCCGGGGCGTACTGCGCCATCCTCTGAACCGTCGCCAGCAAGGCACCTGGATCCCCCGCACTCACCGCCTCCAACAACTCGTACACATAACCCAGGTCCACGCTGCCGAGCATGCTGCGGACGTCCGCCTCGCCGATTGTGCCGGAACCGAAGGCGATCGCCTGGTCTGCGAGGCTAAGGGCGTCGCGCATACTGCCGGCAGCAGCCCGGCCGAGCAGCCACAGCGCAGGCTCCTCATATTTCACCATCTCCTGTTGTAATACGTTACCCAAATGCCCGACGATCTGTTCAGGCGGCATATTTTTCAAATTGAATTGCAGGCAGCGCGACAGCACCGTGGCGGGGAGTTTGTGTGGGTCCGTGGTCGCCAGCAGGAACTTGACATGCGGCGGGGGCTCCTCAAGCGTTTTTAGCAGGGCATTGAAACTGTGGGTCGACAACATGTGCACTTCGTCGATCAGGTAGATCTTGTAGCGAGACCGCGTGGGCGCGTATTGCACGTTATCAAGCAACTCACGGGTATCCTCCACCTTGGTGCGCGACGCGGCGTCGACTTCCAGCAGATCCACACTACGCCCCTCGGCGATTTCAAGGCAGGAAGAACAGGTTCCACAGGGCACCGAACTGACGCCGGCCTCACAGTTCAGACACTTGGCGAGAATGCGGGCGATGGTCGTTTTACCCACGCCACGGGTTCCGGTAAACAGGTAGGCGTGATGCAGACGGTCGTGATCAAGGGCGTTTATCAGCGCCCGCAGCACATGCTCCTGGCCGACCATCTCCCTGAAGGTCTTCGGTCTCCACTTGCGTGCTAATACCTGGTAGGACATCCCTGAACCGGCCTTGCTGTCTGGAAAAGGAAACAGGATACACCAGCGCCGGAGTTACAGAAACACTGTGGCCAGCAGTCCCGCTTTACCGCCTCAACTGCCGTCAGGGGTCTTCGTCTCCGGCGCTTCTCGCAGGGAGGTCCGGAATTCAACGAGCTTCACCGGATAGGCGGTCGCGTCGCCGTAATTCAGGAAGGTCCGGTAGCGCCCGTGGGCATCGATGACTTTGCGGGCATGCTTGATAGGGCACCAGTACTGCTCGGTACGGGATATGATTTCCCGCGCGTAATTGATCACACCGTTGCCGTATCCACAATATATACAATTGAGTTTTTCAATTGCGTTGAGGTATGCCAGATGGTGACGGTCAATCACGACATAATCAGACCGGACGACCTGCGGTATGTCGTACAGGCGGAAACAGACAGCCTGGTAGATGGTGAGCGCCAGATCGAAAATACCAATAGGTACGACCATACCGTAGACAAAAGGGGCCGAAAGGAGGCTCTGTGGACGACTTTCCCGCAGCCAGGTGAAGATATTGGTTTTCAGGCGCTTGTGCGCCGACTTCACCGCCTGGTCAAAACGGATTTTTGAACCCTCGATCTGGTAGGAAAGCTTGGCCTCCTGCGCCTGGATGGTGACCCGTAGCTCATCTTCGAGTTCGCGGATTTGATTGAGCAGGTCCTGCACTTTTTTGTTCATCAAGTGATCCGCATAGTGCCGGGCGACTACCGGCGTCAGGGGGTGAAAGCGCGCAAGGCAGGCTGTGAGTGTGCTGTTACAGGCGCCCGGGTCGGCCAAGATGGAGGCGACCCAGACAGCCACACCCCGGCACACGAGTCGGTAACTACCGTTGCTCCCTTCCGGGCCTGGCGGGGTTCACTACCTATCGTTGCGAGGGGACCGCCTGGATCACCATAAACTGCTCTGCGGGGACGCATCCCCTGCGAAGGGTGGTCATTTTGCGTTAATCACTCGGTTACCGCAAGAGGCCAGCAAATACACCGGCCTAAACCCCGGTTTAATTGGCGGGAGTAGCAGGATTCGAACCTGCGACCATCGGCTTAGAAGGCCGGTGCTCTATCCAGCTGAGCTATACCCCCGTCGCGTATCGATTATACATGGAACGAAATGGGGTGGCCGACGGGTCTTGAACCCGCTACCTCCGGAGTCACAATCCGGTGCTCTACCTGTTGAGCTACGGCCACCATTGCACGGTGCTGAATAGCGGTTTGGCCTTCATGGTTATTGTTGCTGGATGACAGCATCCACACACCAGGCGAATAATTGCGCTTCCTGAGCCCGGAAATGCAGTTGGAGAGCGCTGCTCACGCGGCGCGCATGGTAGTTTAGCTGCACCGAGGTGTCAAGTTAAGCGCCAAGCGCGCCAGTCGAGCGCGAGAGCAAGAGGCGAACCAGCGAGGCTCGGCGACCCGTTGGCTTGAACAGGCCGACGCTGCCCGATTATGATGCTCCGCTGTACCATGGATATCCACACGGGGTGGCCGATGGTTAACACCAGACATTCGCGCGCCTTCGCGTTGATTCCAATGCTGCTGGTTGTCGTGCTGTGCGCCTGCCAGCCACAGGAAGTCACCGTGCAGGTGCATCCGGTGGCAGCCGGCGAGACACCCCGGGGCAAGATCGTCTTCCTGGCCGGCCCGGACAGCCACCTCCCGGGAGCACATGAACACCAGGCGGGCTCGGAATTGCTGTCCGCCGCCTTGCGCCAGCGAATGCCCGCTGTTGAGACCATCAATGTTTACGGTGGCTGGCCCGCGGATGATTCGCTCTTCGACGGCGTTGATGCGCTGGTGTTGTACTGCGACGGTGGCGAGTCGCACCTGATCAACGATCACCTGGAGACGTTCAATCGGTTACTGGATCAGGGCGTGGGCGTGGTCGCTCTGCATTACTGTGTCGAAGTGCCCAAGGGCAGCCCCTCGGCGACGGCGATGCTGAAGGCGGTCGGCGGCTATTTCGAGACGGACTGGTCGGTCAATCCGGAGTGGACGGCCAACTACACGGACCTGCCGACACACCCTGTCACCCGCGGAGTACGGCCATTCAGCCTCGAAGACGAATGGTATTTCAATATGCGCTTTGTCGCGGCGGGTGTCACCCCCATCCTGAGTGCCATTGCACCCGCTGCCACCATGGACCGCTGGAACGGTCCCCACAGCGGCAACGATGCGGTGCGCAAGCTGGTGGCAATGGGATTGCCCCAGGTGACGGCCTGGGCGTATGAACGTCCAGGTGGGGGCCGCGGTTTCGGTTATACGGGCGGCCACTACCACGCGAACTGGGACAATCCGGACGCCCGCAATCTCGTGCTCAATGCCATTGAATGGGTGTCAGTCAGGCCCTGATGCCGTCAATCCAGCTCGCACGGATCTGCCGTTGCTGGTCCAGCGCGACCAGGTTTGCCCGATAGCCTGACCTGATTGCCCCCAACTCTGCGTCCAGGCCGAGCGCTCTGGCGGGATAGCTGCTGGCCATGCGCACCGCCTCCAGCCAATCGATGCGGGCGAACCCTGCCGCGTTGTTCACCGCGGCCAGCATATTCAGGCCGGAGCCCGCCAGGGTGCCCGCACTGTTGGTGACCCGGCCATCCCTGGCAACAATGGTTTCACCGTCGAGCAGAAAAGTAGTGTCCGACGAGCCAACCGTTGGCATGGCATCGGTCACCAGCAATGCTCCGCCGGCCTGCTTGGCGGCAACAGCGACCCGCAAAGATGCAGGACTCACATGATAACCGTCGGCGATGATACCAAACCAGCTCTGGTCGTCGGCCAGCGCGGCCCCCACCATCCCCGGCTCCCTGCTCTGCATTGGCGTCATGGCGTTGTACAGGTGCGTGAATCCACGCAGGCCGGCCGCCAGCGCCTCCTGCGTTTGGCGGAAGTCCGCCGCACTATGGCCGGCGCTGACGATAACGCCCTTGCTCACCAAACGACGAATCATGTCAGGTGTGGTCATTTCGGGCGCCAGCGTAACCAGCGTCTTCCCATGTTCAAGGGAGGTGAGAATCCCGAAACCCTCCTCGTCCAGCTGCCGGAACTTGTCAGCAGCATGCACACCCCTGCGCTGTGGATTGAGGAACGGTCCTTCAAGGTGGATGCCCAACACGCCGGGCACGCGCTCCCTGATCGCCTGGTTCACGGCGGAGATCGCCTTTTGCATCACCGGGTAGTCGTCTGAAATCAGGGTCGGCAGGAACCCGGTCGTGCCGTACGCGCGGTGGGCGGCGCCAATGCGGCGAAGCCCGTCGACAGTAGGTGACGTATTAAACAGGACGCCGCCGCCGCCGTTGACCTGCAGGTCAATAAAGCCCGGAATTAGCATACCGCCCTGAAGGTCATAGCCCTCCTCGATCTCCGCCGGCAAGTTCGCCTCGTCGACCACGGCGACGATGCGGCTGCCGCTGAGAATAACGGCCTGTCGTTCGAGCAGGCGCTGGCCGTCGAAAACATGGCCATTGAGGATGGCTTTCATGCTGCGGAACACCCCGGTTCGCACACCCGCTGCGCTACGCGGACGCAACACCGTGTTGCAGCCCACCGCGCCGGACGGTTGGCCGGCGGGGCGTGGTACGGTGCAATGTCACGGTTGGCTGATATTGGCATAGACTTGCCAGTCTATCGCGACGCCGGAGCCTGCGCACCGGCAGATTTTTGCGTGACTGCAGCAGCTGTGCGGCTAACGATGTGCGGCAAGCTCCAACCAACTTTGCGCCAGCCAGGACCGGTATTCACTGCCATCCCCCATGAACTCACCGGTCGACAGGAAGCTTACGTTGATATGATCCTCGGTACTTGAAACCGTGTGAAAGAGCCCCACGTTCGGCGCCAGCGGACCAAACCCCAGGTAATCAACCAGTTTGGCACCGGCGAGCCAGGCCGCCTCGGACAACCCCGGCACATTGGTAACCACTGTATTGACCAACTGCGGCATGGCGTCAATCCGGCCGGAGGCAATGAGCCATTGCCCCAACCAGAGAATAATTGCGGGATGGATCTCGTCGACCAATTTGAGCATGGCATGGGCATCGGACTTATTGGTGCGCTTCTTGGTCTGGGATGAGTCACCATGGATGGCCTGCAAGCGCTGCTTCGAGTCGACCAGCGTCGTGTAAAGACATACCTTCGCCACGCTAACATGATTACCGATGGCGCCATCCTTGCCCACACGACGTATATCCATGGGCATCAGGGTATACAGGTCCTCGGCGGGCAATTCGTCGCACGCCAGCAGATAGCCGCGCAGTGCGCCAGCCACCACGCACAAAGCGATGTCGTTGATAGTGCACTTGTGTTTCCTTTCCAGCTTGCGGACCTGCCGCATCTCCATCCGGATATGACCGACGATGCGATCCGCAGCCACGCTCTGGTTAAAGCGCAACCGGGGTATTGTCTTCGCCTAGCGCTTCGCTGTGCTGTCGCCATTGAGCAGTTGCGGCAGCAACTTCACTATCGTTCCCGCCATGTCGACGGGCCTCTCGATACTGTGCCACCAGGCCCTGCCGTACTTGATCCACCAGGAGGGAGGGGCAAAATCCATGTCAACCGGCGCCTGCGGCGGGAGAGTATCTACCATCGCGGGGGCATCTGGCTCCGGCCCAAGGCTGTGCAACCCGGTAATCAGGCGCAATGCGCTCTTGCCGTCCATCACCGCGTGGTGGATTTTCAGGAACAATGCGGTGCTGCCAGCGGGCACGCCCTCAAGACGATCGAGCCCCTCCACAACCATCACTTCCCAGAGCGGACGGCTGCGATCGAGGGGTTGGGCGTGAAACTGCCCGAACAGCCGATAAAGTTCCTCCCAGTTGCGAGGCCTGGGAAGCGCCACGCGTGTTATATGGTAGGTGACATTGAAATTTACATCGTCCACCCAATAGGCCTTGTCGAGCTGCAGGGGAACATCCTCGATCCGGCAGCGCAGTATCGGAAAATGGCGATTTACCAGGCCGTCGAAGTTCTCCCGCAGGGCCTTGAAGAGTGCCGTCGCGCCGCGCTTGCCATGGGTTTCATAGATCATCAGTGCAGACATGTGCATGGGGATGTTGGGCACTTCCCCTTCGATCATCAGGTTGTCCAGACCTCCAAGCTGCCGCATGCGACGCCTTCTCCTGTTACACCTGGTGGATTGATTTTCGCCAGTAGAGCGCCCGTTCGCCCACTGTGGCAATGTATCCACTCCACATCAATATGCATTGATCCAATCGAGCGTTTCTGCGATTTGCGCCAATGGAACTGCCACGAAGCTGAAACTGACCAGCAATGCAGAATGTTCTCGTGTCCAGGTTCTGTCCGGACACACCTGCATGCCGCTGCGGCGGGAGCCGCGGCAAGTGAGCAAAGGCGGTTTAACGGTTGGGAAAATGGTCGGGGTAGAGAGATTCGAACTCCCGACATCCTGCTCCCAAAGCAGGCGCGCTACCAGACTGCGCTATACCCCGATGTGTTCTGTTGGCGGCGGCGCCAGGCCCTGTTGTCAGGACGGGCATGATACTGGCCCCCATACTGAGCGTCAACGGTCAATCGGGGGGCAGCCGCCAACATTCGCCGGCCGGGTAATTCACTTGCCGTGGCTCCCGTGGGACAATGCGCCCGGTCGCGTCAGGCGTCGAGCGTCTGTCAGAGGCCACGATAACTTTCACTGGAATTTCAAGGACCCCATCGCATGCCTGCACTCGTCCTGGACGGCAAAACCCTTGCAGCACAGACTGAAGCGGAATTACTGGCGCGGGTTAACCGCCTGAAAGCCCGTTCCGGCGGCAGGACTCCGATCCTCGCTACCATTCTCGTGGGGGAAGATCCGGCCTCGGCAACTTATGTAAAAATGAAGGGTAATGCGTGTCGGCGGGTGGGTATGGAGTCGCTGGCGGTCGAATTACCCGCCACAACGACCACTGCGCAACTGCTGGCCAAAATCAGGGAGTTGAACGAGGACCCGAACGTACACGGCATCCTGCTCCAGCACCCGGTGCCAGCACAAATCGACGAGCGGGCCTGTTTCGACGCCATCGCCCTGAGCAAGGATGTGGACGGCGTCACCTGCCTTGGCTTCGGCCGGATGGCGATGGGCGAGGAGGCCTATGGATGCGCCACGCCCCAGGGCATTATGCGCCTACTGCAACACTACGGGATCGAGATAGAGGGTCAACACGCCGTGGTCGTGGGACGCAGCCCGATACTGGGTAAGCCGATGGCCATGATGCTACTGCAAAAAAATGCAACCGTAACGATCTGTCACTCCCGCACCAGGGACCTGCCCGCCCTGGTCGCCCAGGCGGACATACTGGTGGGCGCCGTGGGCAAACCGGAATTTATCAAGGCCCAGTGGGTCAAGCCGGGCGCGGTGGTGGTCGATGCGGGATACCATCCCGGCGGGGTCGGCGATGTCGAACTGGCCGCACTGGTGGACAAGGTCGCAGCTTATACACCGGTTCCGGGCGGCGTTGGCCCCATGACCATCAATACCCTGATCATGCAAAGCGTGGAATCGGGCGAAAAGAGCCTGGAGCCCTGACATCCGCATGGCGTTGGCATGAACGGTGACGGCTCATTCATCTCAGCCTGAGGTACGCCGCCACTGGGTCCCGTCCCTGGAGTCCTCGAGCACCACGCCCTGCTCCAATAATTGCCGGCGAATCTCATCGGCCCGCCCATAGTCCTTATCGCGCTTGGCCTGCAGTCGCTGGGCGATAAGTGCCTCGATCTCGGGGGCCGCAATCGCGCCTGCGGAGGAGGCCTGCTGCAACCACTGCCCGGGGTCCTGCTCCAGTATTCCCAGTAGCTTCCCCGCCGCCAGCAAGCGCGCCTTGAGTGCGGGCTTCTGTGGCCCTGTCGCCTTGTGCAACTGCTTGGCCAAAGAGTGCACTTCGGCGATCGCAATGGGCGTATTGAGATCGTCATTCAACGCATGGTAAAAGGGCTCCTGCGCCAGGCTGGCTTCCCCTATCGATGGCAATATGCTGTACCCGCGCAGCGTGCTGTAGAGGCTGTCCAGCGTGGCCTGTGCCTGCTCCAGCAAATCAGCCGAAAAATTGAGCGGGGAGCGGTAGTGCGCGCTGAGCAAAGCAAAGCGCAGTACTTCGCCGCGAAAACTGCAACAAGTCACGCACCGTGTGAAAATTACCGAGCGATTTGGACATCTTCTCGCCATCGATGTCGAGATAGGCGTTATGCACCCAGTAACGCACATAGTCACCGCCATGAGCGCAGCGACTCTGCGCGATTTCATTTTCATGGTGGGGAAATATCAGGTCGCGTCCGCCGCCATGAATGTCAATGGTCTCCCCGAGGTGCGCCCGTATCATCGCAGAGCACTCCAGGTGCCATCCCGGCCGACCCGTCCCCAGGGGCTGGCCCAGCCCGGGTCCTCGTCAGCCGCCGGCTTCCACAACACGAAATCGCCCGGATGACGCTTGTACTCTGCTACTTCAACCCCGGCACCGGCCAGCATGTCGTCAAGGGATCGTCGCGATAACCTGCCGTAGTCCGCCATGGACTGCACGGCGAACAGCACATGCCCCTGTGACTCGTAGGCATGCCCCTTTTCCAGCAGTGTTTTTGGCAAGCGCCATCATGGCGTCGATGTTGTGGGTGGCGTGCGGTTCCAGTGTCGGGGCCAGCGCATTGAGCTTTGCCATATCCTCGCGGTACTTGGCGGTGAACTCGTTCGTAACGGACTCGATACTGCGACCGCCTTCCCGCGCGGCAGCAATGATCTTATCGTCCACGTCGGTAATATTACGGGCGTAAATAACGGTGCCGAATTGGGTCTTTAACAAGCGGTATAGCGTATCGAAGACGACTACTGGCCTGGCGTTGCCGATGTGTGCGAGGTTGTAGACAGTCGGGCCGCACACGTACATGGTGACAGTATCGGGCACGAGGGGGCGGAAAAGTTCCTTTTCTCCGCTCATGGTGTTGTACAGCGTGAGGCTCATCTGTGCGCCCTCACTCGTCGTTCCAGCTGTCACGCAGGCCTATGGTGCGATTGAAAACCGGGCGCTGCGGCGTGTGGTCGTAGCGATCCGCGACAAAGTAGCCTTCCCGTTCGAACTGAAATCCCTGTTCCGGCGCAGCGTCCGCCAGGGATGGCTCGATCCAGGCCCCGTCGATAACGCGGAGTGAGTCGGGGTTTAGGTGATCCATGAACACGTTTTCACCCTTGTCGGGCGCCTCATGGTTGAATAGTCGATCGTACAGGCGCACTTCCGCTCGCTTTCCGCGGGAGGCCGATACCCAGTGGATGACGCCCTTCGGTTTGAGTCCGTCGTCGGGATCCTTACCCAACGTGTCGGGGATGGTATGCGCGTGGATCTCGGTTACGGTACCCTGGGCATCTTTCACCACGGCGTCCGCCTCGATGACATACGCGTGGCGCAGGCGGACCCGCTTACCCAGCACGAGACGCTTGTATTTCTTGTTCGCTTCCTCGCGGAAATCGTCAGCGTCGATGTACAACTCCCGGGTAAAAGGCAGCGCACGCAGCCCGAGGTCGTCACGGCTGGGGTGTCCCGGAGCAAGCAGTTCCTCGACCCTGTCATCGGGATAGTCCGTGAGTACCACCTTCAGGGGTTGTAGCACGCACATGCCCCGCTTGGCGTTCTCGTTGAGGTCTTCCCGAATGGCGAACTCCAGCATGGCGACGTCCACCACACCGTCACTGCGCGTGGTGCCGATCATATCGCAGAACCTGCGAATGGCCGCCGGGGTATAGCCACGCCGACGCATACCGGAGATGGTGGGCATGCGCGGGTCATCCCAACCCGTCACCACGCCCTCGTCCACCAATTGTCTGAGCTTGCGCTTGCTGGTCACTGTATAACTTGGGTTCAGGCGGCCGAACTCGTACTGCCGCGGCCTGCAGGGAACCGGGAGGTGATCGAGAAACCAGTCATATAGCGGGCGATGATCTTCGAATTCCAAAGTGCAGATGGAATGCGTAACGCCCTCGATGGCATCTTCCTGGCCGTGGGCGAAGTCATAGGTCGGATAGATAACCCACGTGTTTCCTGTCTGGTGGTGTGCAACCTTGCGAATGCGATAAAGGATGGGGTCGCGCATATTCATATTGGGCGAGTTCATATCTATCTTCGCCCGCAGCACGCGGGCACCCTCAGGGAATTCGCCCGCCTTCATCCGAGCGAACAAATCGAGGTTCTCGGCAGTGGTGCGCTCGCGCCAGGGGCTGTTGCGCCCGGGTTCGGTGAGCGTGCCACGATACGCCCGTGCCTGGTCCGCATCGAGATCACAGACATAGGCGTCGCCATGCTCGATGAGGTGTACTGCCCATTCGTACAACTGTTGGAAATAACTGGAGGCGTAGCGCACGTCGCCGTCCCAGGTATAACCGAGCCAGCGCACGTCAGCCTGGATGGCCTCGATATATTCCTGGCACTCCTTCTCCGGATTGGTATCGTCAAAACGCAGGTTGCAACGTCCGCCATTGGCCTCCGCGAGACCAAAATTGACACTGATGGACTTGGCGTGACCAATATGCAAATACCCGTTGGGCTCTGGTGGAAAGCGAGTAACCACCGTGGTGACCCGCCCACTGGCGAGGTCATCGCTGATGATGCTCTGCAGAAAATTGCTGGCCGGAACGTTTTCCATAATGTTATGCAATGCGCCGTGAAAAATGGCGCGTAGTATAACGACTCGGGCGCCACGCTTATAGCGCCTGCAGCCCCCAATCCCGGTCAATCCGTATTTCTGCCCATCTTTCGCGCCCTAATTGTTTTACTGGGCGGCAAAAGTCCGTATTATTGTCCGGCTCGATACAGATACCCCCAAGGAAGTGGCCATGGTCATCATTCGCACAACATTCGGCGAAATCAAACTCGAACTGGACGCAGAGAAAGCGCCAAAAACCGTCGCCAACTTTCTCAACTATGCACGGGAGGGGTTCTACGACGGAACGATTTTCCACCGGGTAATTGACAATTTCATGATACAGGGTGGCGGTTTCGACACCGATATGCAGCAGAAAGTCAGCGGTGACCCGATTGAGAACGAGGCAGACAATGGGCTGAAAAATGATTTCGGCACCATTGCCATGGCCCGCACCAACGACCCCCACTCGGCAACCGCACAATTTTTCATCAATGTGAAGGACAACGATTTCCTCAATCACCGGGGCAAAAACATGCAAGGCTGGGGTTACACGGTGTTCGGCAAGGTGACCGAAGGCACCGAGGTCCTGGACAGGATACGCAGCGTTCCCACCGCCAGCCGCAAGGGCCACCAGGATGTCCCCACTGATCCGGTCATCATCGAGTCGGTGGTCATCGTCGAGGACTAGAGGCTATTCGAGGCGGTCCGTCTACCACCGCAACGCCCCCCTTCGCAGCTCGGCCATTTTCCCTATATAACAATGGGTTGTAGTGTGTCGTGCACTATTTTCCCGCGCCCTCAGCCGGTGTCGGGTACGCCGCTGTGAAAGCGAAACTCACTGTCCGGCGACTCGATCAGCTCCCGTTCGTGCGCCAGCAGCAGCGGCAAGCGCGCCGCTACTTCCGCCTTTGACGCGATCTCCTGAGCCAATTTCAGGTAATCGCTGAAGTGCCGTGATTCCGACTTCAGCAACGAGCGATAGAAGTCCCCCAGTTCAGTGTCCAGTTCAGGCGCCAGCACCGAAAAACGCTCGCAGGAACGGGCCTCGATGATCGCCCCGATCAGCAGGGTGTCCACCAGACGCCCCGGCTCGTGTGTGCGTGCCGGCTGTCGCAGGCGTCCGGCGTAGCGGGCCGCCGTCAGTTGCACGTAGTCGACGCCGCGTGCCTGCATGAGCGCAAGTACCTGCTCAAAATGGCGCAATTCCTCACGCGCCAGGCGCGAAAGCTTGCCGAGTAACCTGGGATACTCCACATAGCGGTACATCAGGTTCAAAGCGGTGGACGCCGCTTTCTTTTCGCAGTTGGCGTGATCGATCAATAAGATGTGGGGGTTGTGCAGCGCCCAGTCCACCCAGGCACGCGGCGTGGGGCACAGGAGGAATGCCTGCACCTGATCCAGCGCGGCCGGGGCGCTCATTGTGCCCGCTCCCGGAAAAGGTCAGGACTCAGCATATAGCGCTCATAGTGCGCCTGGGAAAGTGTGTAAAATTCCTGGTCAATCCGCTCGCGCAATTCAACCAGCGGCATGTCGCGGAAGGGAAGGTCGAGCTCGAATCCAAACGCCCGGGTATTGCTGATCTGCCCCGCCCCGGCCTTCAACAAACTGAAGACCCAGCAATACTCATCGTGGTGCAGGACATAGCGGATTTGCTGCACCGAGAGCTGCCACTGCAAAAGGTCCTTGTCGACCACGCGTAATTTATTGCTGACACACTGGGAGAGAAAGCTGGACAGGCGCCCGTCAACCGCCCGCTTCTGTGCCGGTGTGTACGCATTCCAGTCAATCACTTCGTGACTGAACCGTTTACAACCCCGGCAGACGCTGTCACCGATTCCGGTTGAACAGACCCCGATACAGGGCGTCTTGACGGGCGGTTCGAGCATTTCTTAGCGGCGTTCCAGGTAGTTTCGCGGCTCTCAAGTTTACGGTATCACCCCGGTGAATGCGAGGTATAAGCGCTTGATTCGTTTATCTTAATTGGGCCGTAGGATATACTTTCCACCTGTTTCACCTCCACCTGAATCGTGCCGCGAACAACCCCCGCGGCGCTACCGGCAATGCCAAGGAGTTCCACCGTGCTAGACGCGTATCGCAATCACGTGGCCGAACGAGCCGCGATGAATATACCCCCCCAACCGCTAAAGGCCGAGCAGGTGGCGGAGCTGGTGGAACTGCTGAAAAACCCTCCCCCCGCGGAAGCTGATTACCTGGTCGATCTGATCAGCAACCGGATTCCGCCGGGAGTTGACGAGGCTGCCTACGTCAAGGCGGGCTTTCTGTCAGCCATTGTGAAAGGCGAAGCGGTCAGCCCGCTGATCGACAAACTGACCGCGGTAAAACTGCTGGGCAACATGCACGGGGGCTACAACATCGAAACACTGGTTGGACTGCTCGGTGACGACGCGTTGGGTGCAGCGGCGGCGGCAGAACTGAAACACACCCTGCTGGTGTTCGAGGCTTTTCACGACGTGGCCGAGCTGGCGCGCTCAGGTAACCAGAACGCGATCGCTGTCATGACATCATGGGCTGAGGGTGAATGGTTCACCAACCAGCCAGAGGTGCCGGAATCCATCAGGGTTTCTGTATTCAAGGTCACCGGGGAAACCAACACGGACGACCTCTCACCGGCACCCGATGCATGGTCCAGGCCCGACATCCCCCTGCATGCTTTGGCTATGTACAAGATGACTCGGGATGGACTGGTGCCGGAAGAACCCGGTGTCACCGGTCCGCTCAAGCAAATCCATGCACTGCAGGCCAAGGGGCTCCCCGTCGCTCTGGTGGGCGACGTGGTTGGCACGGGCTCCTCCCGTAAGTCCGCTACCAACTCTGTCCTGTGGTACTTCGGTAACGAGATAGAGGGCGTTCCCAACAAGAAGAGCGGCGGAATTTGTATCGGCGGAAACGTGGCGCCGATTTTTTACAATACGATGGAGGACGCCGGCGCACTGGTTTTCGAAGCCCCTGTTGACAGGCTCTCCATGGGTGATGTTATCGAGATAAGGCCCTATGATGGCAAGATAGTCAGCGAGAGTGGCGAAGTGCTCAGTGAATTCAAACTGAAATCCGACGTCCTGCTCGACGAGGTCCGCGCCGGGGGACGTATCAACCTGATCATCGGACGGGGCCTCACCACCCGCGCGAGGGAAGCGTTGAACATGTCGCCCTCGGAACTGTTCCGCAAGCCCCAGCAGCCCGGTGATTCCGGAAAGGGTTTCACCCTGGCCCAGAAAATTGTTGGCAGGGCTTGCGGTACCAGGGGCATTCGCCCTGGCACCTACTGCGAGCCGCGTATGACGACTGTCGGTTCACAGGACACAACCGGACCGATGACCCGCGACGAATTGAAGGATCTAGCCTGCCTGGGGTTTTCCGCGGACCTGACCATGCAATCGTTCTGTCACACAGCGGCGTACCCCAAACCCGTCGATATCGAGACACAGCACACACTACCGGACTTCATCATGACGCGCGGTGGAGTTTCGCTGCGCCCCGGGGATGGCATCATCCACTCCTGGCTGAACCGCATGTTGCTGCCTGACACGGTGGGCACCGGTGGCGACTCGCACACGCGCTTTCCCATGGGCATCTCCTTTCCCGCCGGTTCAGGGCTGGTGGCTTTCGCCGCGGCGACCGGCGTTATGCCGCTGGATATGCCGGAGTCCGTGCTGGTGCGCTTCAAAGGCAAGCTGCAGCCCGGCATCACTCTGCGCGACCTGGTGCACGCCATTCCCTATTACGCGATCAAGCAGGGTTTGCTGACCGTGGCCAAGAAAGGAAAGAAAAACATCTTCTCAGGCCGAATTCTGGAGATTGAAGGACTCAGCGGCCTGACTGTTGAACAAGCGTTCGAGCTGTCCGATGCCTCCGCCGAGCGCTCAGCCGCCGGTTGCACCATCGCCCTGGACGAAGACACCGTCTCCGACTACCTGCGCTCCAATATCGTGCTCCTGCGCTCGATGATCGCCGAGGGCTATGGCGATCGTCGGACACTTGAACGCAGGGCGCGCAAGATGGAGGAGTGGCTGGCCAGGCCGAGCCTGATGACAGCAGACGCCGATGCCGAATATGCCGCGGTCATCGAAATAGACCTGGCAGAGGTCAGGGAGCCGATCGTGTGTGCGCCGAACGACCCGGACGACGCGCGTCTGCTCTCGGACGTTGCCGGGGATAGCGTGGATGAAGTATTCATCGGCAGCTGCATGACCAACATCGGGCATTTCCGCGCCGCCGGCAAACTGTTGCAGCAGCACAAGGGGACCATCTCAACCCGGATGTGGATTGTGCCACCCACGCGCATGGACGAACACCAACTCATGGAGGAAGGTTACTACAATATCTTTGGCGCTGCCGGTGCACGCACGGAAATGCCGGGTTGTTCGCTCTGCATGGGCAACCAGGCGCGCGTCGCCGCCAATTCGACCGTGCTGTCTACCTCCACCCGCAATTTTCCGAATCGCCTCGGGGACGGCGCAAACGTGTACCTGACCTCTGCAGAACTGGCATCCGTCGGGGCTATATTGGGCAGGCTCCCCAGCCCGGCTGAGTACATGGAGTACGCAAGTAATATCGACTCCATGGCCGATGATATCTATCGCTACCTGAACTTTGACCAGATCACAGAGTTCCAGAAAAGTGCGCAGGAGGGCGCGCGTATAGCGGCCGTTGAAATTCAGGAGGTACGGGTCTGAACAGTCTCGCCGGGTAAGAACTGCCTGTAGACGACTCGGCGAGTTGACCGCGGGTTAAAGACTGACGGAATCCCCGACCAGACCCCTGCGGCGATCGGGCCTGAACCGCTTGACGGCGCGGATAAACAATTTCATGGCGTCCGCGTGATCCTGTCGCGACGTTCCGCTCCCGAAATAGGCGAGCTCATTGTATAACTCGGTAATCTGCCCCACCTGGGCAGAGAATCCCGGCAGGGCGTTCTCCGCCCGCCGGGCAAAGTGCCCGGGCGTTTCCCCCGGCATGCGCCTGAGGCCCACATGAGCCAGGCGCTCACAGAAGAGTCGATAATATTTATCCAACGGGGATACCGGGCGAGTATCGCGCCGACGAAAAAGGGAGAGGGAGACGGGTACCAGCACCAGGGCCCAACCCCGAGCAATAACGTGGCGAACAGTCGCGGGGTAATTTCACTGAAAAAACTGTGCAGCAGGTCGAACTGCCGCGCGCTATCGAATCCGACGACCCAGCTCTGCCACTGGTAGGTCAGCGCATCGTAGCGCATACGCAACTGATTCAACAGGGGAATACTGCGGTAGCGCAGGGGGGACAAGGGCGTAGCGGCCAGGAAGCTGCCCTCGGACGCCATCGCCGCCTCCAGGCCTGACTCAACCCGTAATGGTGATACCGCGGCGGTTGGATCCACGCGCACCCAGCCCCTGTTCGCTTCCCATACTTCGGCCCAGGCATGCGCGTCAAACTGGTGCACGATTACCGTTTTGTTCACCGGGTTTATTTCTCCCCCCTGGTAGCCCGCCACTACTCGCGCCGGCACGCCAGCGGACCGCATCATAAACACGAATGCTGAGGCGAAGTGTTCGCAGAATCCACGTCGGGTCTGGAACATAAACTGGTCGATGGGGTCGCGCTCGGCAAGTCTCCCGGGACGAAGCGTGTACACGAACGGTTGCTGGCGAAAATGGTCCAACACCGCTTTAACAAACTGCTCGTCTGTACCGGCCCTTTCGCGCAGTTCCCGGGCTAACTGGCGCGTTCGGAGGTTGCCGGCCGGCGGCAGTTTGGTTTCGATATCACGGCGCCACTGTGACAGCTCGATTTCCACCGGCGCATCCGTCCAACTTTCGACGTTGTACAGGTACTGGGTTTCCAGGGGCGAGGGCGAAAACAACCGGTAATCGGATGCGTGCATGACGCCCGCAGTAGTGGCGTGCGCGTAGTGCAGCCCGTACAACCAGTTCTGCTGGGTTGGCTCCATGATGACGCTGTAGCGCAGGGCGTTGCCCCGGGTGGGAATATCCTGCGGGCGCTGCTCCTTCACCGGTACGTCGTAATAACCCAGGCCTGACCAGACGCCCTGCTCCAGCCGACTGAACACCAGTCCGCGCCAGTACAACGAAGCCTTCTCCGGAATCGTGCCGTTGAACTTTACCCTGAAAGCAACTTCATCGGATTGACTGAGACTGGCGACATCGCCGGGCTTCATAAAATCAGACATTCCGGTCTTGGCTGTATGGCTTTTAAGTGGAACCGTCCAGAGCGGGCCGAAACGGGGAAAAATGAAAAACAGCACGAGCATCATCGGCGCCGCCTGCAACAGCATCACAGTGGCGAGTCGAATCGACCGTCGATTGAACGCGTGTTCTCCCGGTTGGTGCAGGGCAATGAGCGCAGTCGTAATGAGCACAACATTGACCACCGTATACAGGGTGATCAGAAGGTCCTGGCTGAACAGGAACTCCGTGATGCAGATGAAATAACCCAGGAACAACAGTACGTAAGCGTCCTTGCGCTGGGACAGCTCGATGAATTTGAGCGCAAACGCGGTCAGCAACAGTGCAACCGTAGGTTCCAGGCCAATGAATGAACCGTAACTCGCGAAGATTCCGATAAAGCTGCTGACGGTCATGGCCACTTTTACCCAGCGACCGGGATAGGACCAGCGTCCGCGATGCACCTGCAGCCGCCAGACAACGGCCAAGACATAGACGAGTATCACCCACAGCGGCAGTCGTGCTGCGTGAGGCGCGACCAGTGCAAACAGCGTAATGATGATCCACACCAGCGCATTTCTCGGTACCTGCTGCAGTACATTCACCGGCCTGGCCCGCCCTTGCCGTACAGCGCCAGTTCCTTCAATACCAGTTCGCGGTGCTTTTCGCCCACGGAGGGATCAATCACCACACCGGGGAGACGCAAACCGTATTCCTCCCTGCGCGCGTCAAATTCCAGCACCCAATAGCACAGGTGCGACAACCGCTGTTCGACTCCCAGACCAGGGAACAGCTCCCAGTCCAGCCAAACGCTGCGGTCCGCATAGGCAGTATACTGCTTGGTCAGTACGCCCTGCCCCTTCGCCAGGCCCTTCCAGTGCACCTGCCGCAGCGAATCACCCCTGCGATAGTGCCTGAAGCCAAAAAAATCGTCGTTGCCCACCACGATCGCCGCAGCGCCATCGGGCGTATCGGTGGCCAGCCCCGGCAGATCGGCGGACGCCAGTGGCCTCGGATAGACAAGGGCCTGCAAGTCGAGATCAATCCAGGTCCAGCAACGCAATAGTCCCAGCGGATAGGTGGATTCCACCAACAATCGACCGGGGCTGAACCAGCCCCGCCTGTCAACGGCCATGTGCAGGTGAACTTTCACACTGTGGTCCTCGACCAGGCTGATGAGCGCCTCGCTACTGTCGGGCCATTTCACATGAAGCGCGTAGTGATCGCGCTGCTTGCTGCGTTCTATCATCAGTTGGAACTCGGCGTGTTGTCCGGGAAAGGCGGACTGCGCACGCACAGCCCTGATCGTCAAACCGGACAAGTTGGCGTAGGTATGCAGGGTTGCGACGATAAATAATGTGGCGAGCAGGAATGTCAGGCCATAACTCAAATTGTTTTCAAAATTGATGGCGGCCACCAGCATTACCATCAGGGTGCAGCCGAAGAACAGTCCAACCCGGTTGGGAAAAATAAAAATACGACGCTGGTCAAGCGTGACCTCGCGAGCGGGCGGTATGCGCCGATTAACCCACTGCTGGAAGCGGCTGCGCACGAACGCCCTCAGCCCTTTTTTATCCCGTTCCGCTCTGAAGAGGGTGTCTTCCACGGTGTCCTGCGCTCAGGATCCGATAACGTCGACATTCCCCAGCAGCACATCCACCAGCGCGGTGCCATCGCCGGCATAGTCGCCACTGGGCACCAGGCGATGAGCTGCCACGGCCGGCAGTACCATCTGCACATCTTCAGGAACGACATGGCCCCGGTTGTGCATCGCGGCCCAGGTCTTGGCGCAGTCGAGTAAAGCAAGTGCGCCGCGGGGGGACAATCCCACCTCGAACTCCGGGGATTGCCGGGTGTAGGCAACTAACCGCTGCAGGTAATCCAGCAGAGTGGCGGATGCGTGCACCTGGCTGACGGCGATGCGAATCGTCTCCAGTTGGGCCAGATCGATACACTGGCGCGGATTCTTGATCTCCAGGGCCGCACTGTGGCGCCGTTCGAACATCTCTCGCTCCGCGCGCGGATGGGGGTAGCCCAACTCCAGCCGCATGAGGAAGCGGTCGAGCTGCGACTCCGGCAGTGGATACGTCCCGGACTGGTGGACGGGATTCTGCGTGGCGATGACAAAAAACGGTTGCGGGAGTACTCGGGTTTCGCCTTCGACCGTGACCTGTCCTTCTGCCATGGCCTCCAGCAGCGCGCTCTGGGTGCGCGGCGTGGTGCGGTTGATCTCGTCCGCCAGCAGCAACTGTGTGAAGATGGGTCCGGGGTGGAAATGAAAACTGGCGTCGTTGGTGTCGAAAACGGATACGCCCAGAATATCGGCAGGCAACAGGTCGCTGGTGAACTGCACTCGCTTCCAGGACAGCCCGAGCACCGCCGCCAGCGCATGCGAAAGCGTGGTTTTACCCATGCCGGGCAGATCTTCGATCAGGAGGTGTCCGCGGGCAAACAGGCAACACAACGCCAGCCTGATTTGCGGCTCCTTGCCCAGGAGTATGCGCCCTACTTCGTTTACCGCAGCATCGATCATGCCCTGAATTTGCATTCTATTGCCCCAAGGAACCCTGTTCTTGTTCAGCGGATGCCAGAAAATCCGCGCTGTATATCCCGCTGCAAGTCCCCTACATCCTCCAGCCCGACCGCAATGCGAATCAGGTTGTCATGGATACCGGCCTGTGCCCGCTGTTCGGGCGTGAGTCGGCCGTGGGTGGTGGTCGCCGGATGAACGATGGTCGTCTTGGCGTCGCCAAGGTTTGCGGTAAGCGACATCAGGCGGGTAGCATCTATAAATTGCCAGGCCTGCTCGCGACCGCCCCTGACCTGAAATGACAGGACGCCACCGTAGGCCGTTTGCTGGCGCGCGGCCACCGCATGTCCCGGGTGACTTTCGAGACCGGCGTAGAACACAGCCTCGACTGCCGGCTGCGCCTGTAACCATCTGGCCAGTTCCAGCGCCGAACGACTGTGAGCCTCCATCCGCAACCGCAGCGTCTCCAGCCCCTTGAGAAACACCCATGCGTTGAAGGGACTCAATGTGGGGCCGCAGGTTCGCAGGAAAGTCATGACTTCCGTCATCAGTTGCGCGCGACCTAAAACTGCCCCACCCACGCAACGGCCCTGTCCATCGAGGTACTTCGTTGCGGAGTGCACCACGATATCCGCACCGAGCGCCAGTGGACGCTGCAGCGCGGGCGTGCAGAAACAGTTGTCCACTACCAGCAGACAACCGCTGTCGCGGGCAAGTTCGGACATGATCGCCAGATCGGCCACTTCACAAAGCGGGTTCGAAGGCGTTTCCAGGAACAGCATGGCGGTAGTGGGACGCACCGCGCTGCGCCAGCCGGCAAGATCCAGCAGGGGGACAAAGCTGACTTCGACACCGAACTTGGCGAGATATCTGCCAAACAGGTTGGTCGTGGTGCCAAAAACGTCCCGCGAACACACCACGTGATCGCCAGCCTTGAGCAGCGCCATGCAAGTACTCAGAATCGCGGCCATACCCGAGGCTGTTGCTACCGCCGACTCAGCCCCTTCCAGGGCAGCCAGGCGCTCCTCGAAGGCACGCACGGTGGGATTGGTATACCGGGAATAGACATTGCCAGGGGCCTCACCGGAAAAACGCGCCGCCGCCTGTGCCGCGTTATCAAATACATAACTCGACGTAGCGAAGATCGGCTCGGAATGTTCACCCTCGCCGGTGCGATGGATACCACTGCGCACAGCCAGCGTATCCAGATGCGCTCCGGCCAGCGGATCGGGGTCGTTGTGATGGGTCATTACTGGTTCCTAGACGTCATTGTACAAACCGACGACTGCGCCTTCGGCCTGTAATCCCACTCGCCGTTCATTTTGCGCTTCATCGTTGCGCAGTAATTCCACGCGATCAAGGTAATTTTGATCTATATCCCCCGTGATATATTCACCATTGAATACAGAGCAATCGAAGCCATCCACCTGGGGGTTGCCGTCGCGGGAACAACGGATGAGATCGTCGAGGTCCTGGTACACCAGCCAGTCCGCGCCGATCAATGCGCACACCTCCTCCACGCTGCGATTATGGGCGATCAACTCGGACGCCGAAGGCATATCAATACCGTATACATTGGGGTAGCGCACGGGGGGAGCTGCCGAGGCAAAATAAACGTTCGCCGCACCCGCTTCCCGCGCCATGTCTATAATCTGGCGACAGGTGGTGCCACGCACTATCGAGTCATCCACCAGCATGACGTTCTTGCCGAAAAACTCCAGGGGTACGGGATTGAGTTTTTGTCGCACGGATTTTTTGCGGTGACTTTGACCCGGCATGATAAAGGTCCGACCAATATAGCGATTTTTCATCAGGCCCTCGCGGAACTTGATGTTCAATTCGAAGGCCATTGACTGCGCGGCGATCCTGCTGGTATCCGGAATTGGAATGATGACGTCGATCTTCAGGTCCGGGCGCACCCTGCGTATTTTCTTCGCCAGTGTCTCGCCCTGACGCATGCGGGTCTTGTAAACCGAGATGCCGTCCATCAGCGAGTCCGGCCGCGCGAAGTACACGTGTTCGAAAATGCACGGGCGCAGACGGGCATTTTGCGCACAGCGCCGCCGGTGTAACTGGCGCTGCTGGTCAATGAAAACGGCTTCGCCCGGTGCCACATCATCGAGCAGCGTGAAACCCAGCACGTCGAGGGCGACGCTCTCCGAGGCGATCATGTATTCCCTGCCTGTGGCGGTATTGCGGGTGCCGATAACCAGCGGGCGAATTCCGTTGGGATCGCGAAACCCAAAGACCCCGTAATTCACCAGCAATCCCACCACGGCGTAACCGCTGCGGCAGCGCCTGTGGACCGCCTCAACCGCGGTGAAGATGTCATCGGCGCTGGGGTTGAGCTTGCCCAGTGTCTGCAGCTCGTGTGCGAATACGTTGAGCAATACTTCCGAGTCGGAATCGGTATTCAGATGGCGCAGGTCGTCCTGGAACAATTCCCGGGTCAGTTGCTCCGAGTTGGTCAGGTTGCCGTTGTGGGCCAGCGCGATGCCATAGGGTGAATTGACGTAGAAGGGTTGCGCAAGCGCCGTGCCCGAACTGCCGGCAGTAGGATAGCGCACATGTCCAATACCCATCGGGCCGCGCAACCGCTGCATATGGTCCTGCCTGAACACATCGCGCACCAAACCCTCGCCCTTGCGCTGGCTAAACCGTCCCCCACCGCACGTCACGATGCCTGCCGCGTCCTGCCCGCGGTGCTGCAACACCGTCATGGCGTCGTATATCTCCGGGGCGACATCAGATTGAGCTACCAGACCGACCAGGCCACACATCAGGCGTTTACCTCGCTACCAATGATTTCACGTTGCCGCAATGGGACCCGACCCCGCGTTGTATCTTGAAAACAGCAGTTGCACCCACTGCCCCAACATATCCACGTGGGGCATTAGCTGCGACTGGTCCAGCCACCTGAGATTCTGCGGCGGCGCCAGTTGCCGCAGCACGTACACCATGGCCAGCACTATTATGACGCCGCGCGCGAAACCGAATGCCGTGCCCAGCAACCTGTCCAGTACCGTGAGGCCGGTTGCCCGCACCACCTGGGTCCCCAGTTTGCCGATAATACTTGCCGTCATCAGGGTGGCGGCAAACAACACAGCATAGGCGGCGACGTACCTGCCAGTGACATTGTTGATCCACTGCGCGAGTACGCTTGCCATTTCCCCGACGAAGAGGTTGGCAATCACAAATGCCGCCACCCAGCCCGCCAGCGACACCGCTTCACGGACAAATCCCCGCCACAAGCTCAGCAGAATGGACAGGCCCACGATGACGGTGATCACCCAGTCAACAGCGGTAAAATTGACCCAATCGAGCACGGCGCTACCCCGTCATCCCGAACATCAGGGAACATACCGCGTGACCAGCGAACTGACCCCGAACTGTGCATTGATTCCAGCCTGCAGTTTTTCCAGTTTCACCCGTTCAAACTCGGGTCCAACGCAAACCCGATAGAGGCGCTTACCACCACTGGATACTGTCCTCACATAGGCCTTTTCATGCAGCGCCAGCAGTCGCTTGCGCACCCTCGGCCTTTTCGGCACTGCTGACCGTGGCCACCCGCAGGGTCCACGCCACGGGCACACCCTCTGTCCATTACCAATTTTTCCGGGCGTTGCGTGCGCACGGTTGCGGCATCATCGACCACAATCGCCGGCGGAGCCGTCGACGCGCCGATGGGGCCGGTCTCAGGATCGGAATCCGCGTCCGTGTCCTCCACCGCATACTCACTGCCTGCCGCCACCTCCGGCGAGCCCCGCAGACCCTCCTGCTCCGGCGCTGCTACCGGCGTGGTGGATACTGTGGGAGGCGGCGGGACGGCCTGCTGCTCCATGCCCTTCCGGTCTTGTGGCTGCACGAAGATGATGGGCCAAAACACGACGCCCAGGGCAACCGTGATCAGCGCCCCCACCAACCGCTGCTTGAGGATATCGTTCACCTAGGTCGCCTCACGCTGTTGATCTTGCCTGTCCAGTAACGGCAGTACACCGCCACCGTATAAAACGAGCCAAACACGACCAGCCTGTCTCCAGCGGCCAGAACGCCCTGCGCCTGCCGGAATGCCTGCTGAAGGTTGTCGCTGATACGCATCACCCGCTGCCCCGCGCCTTCCAGCAAAACCGCGATATCCACTGCCCGCGCGGCGCGCTTGTTGTCCGGTTGGTCCGCCAGGTACCAGCCATCAAAGGACCCTGCGGCAAGGTCTGTCATGGCCTGGATATCCTTATCGGACATTACGGAAAATAAACAAAATGTTCTTCCATTACAAGGCATTACGTTTAGATATTCAAGTAATTTAGTAACCGCGGCAGGATTGTGAGCCACATCCAGCACATACTGGCGTCCGTCGACGTGAAGCACCTCGCGACGGCCGGCGGGCGCGCTCCTGTCCAACGCCCGGGATAAACAATCATCACTTAAATCAATATTCAGTAACAGCGCCGCCTGTACGGCTGCGCAAATATTTTCCGGCAGCAGCGCTGCGGCGGGGCGGGGCGCCAATTGCCGGGTCTCGCCGTTCGCTTGCCGGAGGCGCGCACTCCATGTGCCCCGCTCGCGGGCCACAACGATCTCGCTGCCCAGCCGGAAGACCGGGACGGCGCCGACCTTTGCAACACAGGCTGACAACTCAGGCGGCGGGTCGGGGTCGGCAATTACTGTCGGTACCGCGCGGCGCAGTATACCTGCCTTTTCCCGGGCAATTGCGCCCCGGAGTCGCCCAGCCAGGCTCCGGTGATCCAGGTCGATACTGGTAATAACTGCCACCGCGGGGTCGACGATATTCACCGCATCCAGACGCCCTCCCAGGCCTACTTCGAGAATGATGAATTGCGGCGCCCTGGCACGGAAGATAAGCAGCGCGCCAGCGTGGCAAACTCGAAGTAGGTCAGCGACGTCTCCGCCCGGGCAGCGTCGATCGCCATGAAGGTCGATGATCTCCTCGTCAGCGACCTCGACACCGCCTACGCGAATCCGCTCTAAAGCGCAGCAGGTGCGGGGAGGTAAAAACCCCGGTGTTGTATCCGGCCTCTTCCAGGAGCGCCTCGAGCACGGCAACGGTCGAGCCCTTGCCGTTGGTACCGGCGACCGTCACAACGGGTTGTGGCACCGGCAACAGTTGCAGCGTGTTCGCAACCCGGGAGACCCGCTCGAGCCCGAGCTCCATTTGCCTGGGGTGAAGGGTCTCCAGTCTTCGCAGCCATTGCGCGAGAGACGCTTTACTCATCTCCCGCCGCGATGGCCGGACCGCCGTCGTCGCTATCTTCAGGATCATTGGCTGCCGGGTCTTCCTGTGGTGTCAGCGGGTGCCCTGTCAGTTTGGAGAGTAACCGGGCAATGGTTTCACGCATTTCAGTGCGGTGCACAATCATGTCGATGGCCCCGTGCTCAAGCAGAAATTCGCTGCGCTGGAAGCCCTTGGGAAGCTTTTGTCTGATGGTCTGCTCGATGATATTGGGTCCTGCAAATCCCGCCCTGGCGTCAGGCTCCGCGATATTGATGTCGCCCAGGAGGGCCAGGGATGCGGACACCCCGCCATAGATCGGGTCGGTCATGACAGAAATATAGGGCACGCCTGCGAGCTTCATACGCTCGATAACCGCACTCGTCTTGGCCATCTGCATCAGCGAAATCAACGCCTCCTGCATCCGCGCGCCACCTGAGGCGGAGAAGCAGACCAGGGGGGAAACCTCCTCCAGTGCGAGGTGGGCTGCACGCGTGAATTTTTCGCCCACCGCGTAGCCCATGGAGCCACCGTGGAAATCGAACTCGAACGCCGCCGTAATCAACGGCATCCCGAACAAGGTGCCGCGCATGGCAATCAGCGCATCTTTTTCACCGGTGGCTTTCTGCGCGGCAGCGAGGCGGTCCCGATAGCGCTTCTTGTCCTTGAACTTGAGGCGATCGACTGGCTCAACATCCGCCAGGATTTCGGTACCGCTGGATTTATCGAGGAATCGGGCCAGCCGCTTGCGCGCGCCAATGCGCATGTGATGATCGCATTTAGGACACACATCCAGGTTGCGTTCCACGTCCGGGCGGTAGAGCACAGCATCGCACTTGACACACTTTTTCCACAGCCCTTCCGGTACCGTGCTGGATTTCTTGCCGAGCGCATCACTGCGAACGCCGGTCGGCAAAATCTTGTCTATCCAGCTCATGGTATTCCTCGTGACCAGGTCAGGTGCGCCATTATAAACACCCGGTGGCTCAACTAGGAAGCAGCGCTGTCGATGCCCTCGCGAATTTGCTGCAGCAGAGAGGTCGCCGCCGCAATAGCGCCATCATGGCCCTGCCCCGCCTCGATCGCCGCTGCCATGGCTTGCACCAGCGCGCTGCCGACCACGACGCCATCGGCAACCGCCGCGACGGACCTCGCCGATGCAGCATCCTTGATCCCAAATCCGACCGCCACCGGTAACTTGCTGTGACGTCGAATAGTGGCGAGGCTGCGCGCGACCGACTCAGTATCAAGGTGACCCGCGCCGGTAACACCTTTCAGGGACACGTAGTAAATGAAGCCACTGGCGCGCGCAGCAATACGGGCAACACGTTCCTCCGGGGTCGTCGGCGCGACCAGGAAGATGTTATCCATATCGACGCGCTGGAGTTCGTGGTTAATGCCGTCCACTTCCTCCGGCGGGATATCCACCGTGAGCAGGCCATCGAGTCCGGCGCCGGCAGCAGCGTCCGCAAAGGCTGCATAACCCATGTGCATAACGGGATTGGCGTACCCCATCAGCAGCACCGGGGTACCGGTGTCAGCCTTGCGAAACTCGCCCACCATGCGCAGCGCCGTTCCCAGGGTGGTGCCATTGGCTAGCGCCCGCTCATGGGCCTGTTGAATGACCGGTCCCTCCGCCATGGGGTCCGAGAAGGGCACGCCGAGCTCAATAATGTCGGCGCCACTGTCCACCAACCGGTGCATCAGTCGCACCGTGACATCCTGCCCGGGGTCGCCGGCCACGATGTAGGGAATCAGGGCTGTACGCCCCTGTTCCGCCAATTCCCGAAAGCGCCCAGCTATGCGACTCACTCTGCTATCTCCGATCGGGTCATTCAGAGCTCCATACCGTCCAACTGGGCAACCGTGTGGATATCCTTGTCACCACGGCCGGAGAGATTGACGATTATCGTCTGTTGCGGGGACATGCGCGCGGCGAGTACTTCGGCGTAGGCCAGCGCATGACTGCTCTCCAGCGCAGGCATAATGCCTTCCACCCGGGTCAGCACATGAAATGCCCGCAGGGCCTCCTCGTCGTTGGCCACCACGTAGTTGACCCTGCCGACGTCCTTTAACCACGCGTGCTCCGGTCCCACTCCCGGATAATCGAGTCCGGCCGAGATGGAATGGGTCTCCATGATCTGGCCATCGCTATCCTGCATCAGGTAGGTACGATTGCCATGTAAAACGCCAGGGGTACCGGCCGTCAGGGGGGCTGCGTGCTGGTTGGTGGAAATACCGTGACCGCCCGCCTCCACGCCGTACATGGCGACACCCTCGTCCTCCAGGAACGGGTGGAACAGCCCTATGGCATTGGAGCCGCCACCGACACAGGCCACCAGGGCATCCGGAAGTCGCCCGGTCTGGTCGAGGCACTGTAGCTTCGCCTCGCGACCGATAACGCACTGGAAATCCCGCACCAGCATGGGATAGGGGTGAGGGCCGGCCACAGTGCCGATAATGTAAAAGGTGTCGTCGACATTGGTTACCCAGTCGCGCATGGCCTCATTCATCGCGTCTTTCAGCGTCCGCGAACCGGAGGTGACAGAGATGACCTGGGCACCAAGTAATTTCATGCGATAGACATTCAACGCCTGACGTCTTATATCCTCTTCGCCCATGAAGACCTGGCATTCCAGGCCGAGTCGCGCGGCGATGGTGGCGGTGGCGACGCCGTGTTGACCGGCACCGGTCTCGGCTATAACCCGTTTCTTCCCCATGTGCTTCGCCAGCAGGGCCTGCCCGATGGTGTTGTTGACCTTGTGAGCGCCGGTGTGGTTGAGGTCTTCCCGCTTGAGATAGATGCGTGCGCCGCCGATGCTGTCAGACCAACGACGCGCCTCGTAGAGAGGCGAAGGCCGACCCACGTAATGCTTCAGGTCTTCGTCCAGTTCCCGCAGGAAGGACTCGTCCACTGACAGCTCGCGGTACACCGCCTCAAGTTCTGCCAGCGCCGCCATCAGCGTCTCGGAGACAAACTTGCCGCCGTAATCGCCAAACCGCCCCTGTTCATCGGGTACCGCGCCGAACAGTGCCTTGCCCGTGCTAATCGTCATCTCATGGCCCATCCAATTGCTGATCCGCAGCTCTGACCGCCGCGATAAATTCTCGTATCCTGACAGAATCCTTGATGCCGGGAGTACTCTCAACGCCGCCACTGACGTCCACGCCAGCGGGGCGCAGCACGCGCATGGCCTCGCCGACGTTACCTGCGTTCAGGCCACCCGCTACCACCCCCGGCAGGGGCAGTTCCGCGTCCGTGCGCCGCCAGTCGAACGTCTCGCCCGTACCGCCAGGCACACCCTCCTGCCAGGTGTCGAGCAGTATCCCCCGCGCGGCGTAATACGGGCGGCATGCAGCTACTGGGTCCATGCCCTCCCTGACCCGCACCGCCTTTATCCAGGGACGGTCAAACCGTTGGCAAAACTCCGCTGGCTCATCGCCGTGAAACTGGAGGACATCAACAGGTACTTCCGCAAGAGTACGCGCAATACCGTCCGCCGGTTCATCGACAAACAACGCCACAACA
>JAWKZM010000013.1:0-72181 GCA_041395965.1 Halioglobus sp. | reverse complement strand
CGGCGACCTTGCCCGAGTGTGGTTTGGCAACACTGCCAGTCTTGCCAAGTTTGGCCTGCTCAAGTACCCAATACTCAAGGTCGAAGATATCTTTCTCCGGCAGCGCCTGCCAACCTCCAATCGATTCACCAGTCCTGACCGCCCACCGCGTGTGCCGGGCAATGTCGGAGATGATGTTGCACTCCTTGATGCTACTCCCAAAAGCGAGTGAACCGAAAGTACGCCAGATGCCGACGCGTGGAGCCGGATCGAGCATGCGCAGCCCGGAACTGCCGTTGGTTTCGAAGTACGACTTGTAACTGGCGACAAACTGCGAGATCTCTGGAACGTCCGCCGCCGGGATTGCGCTGATAATGACCGGGATACGCTTGGTGCGGATTACGTGATCGGGGGTAATCGGTCCGCGGGTGGCAATTTCCGCAATGTTATCCTGACTGGCATAGCCCTGCGCATCCGGTGACTGGTCCAGCATGGCCAGTTGTGGGCTTCCGCTGGCGATTGATACGGCCCTCCGAATCCGAGCAAGGTCGAGCAGATTCACTTTATTTCTGGCAGTGGGAAATGTAGAAACACCGTGTTTCGCAATGTAATTTTCCGCACGGGAGACCAAATCAATCATATTGTCGTAGGCAGTTTTCGCAGCTCCGCTGTAAGTGAAGACGCCATGATGCTTCAGGATAATACCTTTGTAATTACCAGGGCTATTATGCTTTATGGCCTCATTAACCTGCCTGGAAAGAATAAACCCGGGCATGATGTAGGGAAGTACAAGGCAGTCCGGATAAATTTCGGCGAGAATCTCATCCCCGTGCGGATTATTGCTAAGTGTGACGAGTGCGTCCGCATGGGTGTGGTCTATAAATTTCGCCGGCAGGATGGCGTGCAGGATGGCCTCTACCGACGGCGATGGTGACGTGGGGTCGAGCATTAACGCGCGCAGCTGGCGCGTCATATCCGGGTCGGACAGGGATTCCAGCTCAGCCAACATCCGGGTCTCCTTCAACCTGATTGCCGGAAACCCCTGCTTCTCTATGGTTTTCAAATCCCAGCCGCTACCCTTGACGTAGAGGACCTCAATCTCATTGCCGAAAAAATCCTTCGCGACCGACTTAACCGAAGTATTGCCGCCACCGTGCATGACAAGATCATCGCTCGATCCCAGTAAGCGCGACGTGTACACGCGCATGGCGAGATCATCGTTCGCGCAGGATGCCGCTGCCTCGTCACTCCAAAGATTCTTCATTATTTTGACTCCAAACTGAATCTAATAGCATTAGCAAGTGGCTGCCCATAAAACTCGCTGTTCGCGCATAGGGCAGTCCAGCCGTGAAATAAATCTCCAAAACCGCCAGCGAAGCAACGAGCTGCTTTGCAGGCTAACCGGTCGCTCTCGCAGAAGGGAGTACTGCGCATGCCTGACTCAAACTGAAAGTGATTTTGCATGCTCATAAAGTTCAATATCGTAGGCGTTATCTCTAGCGATGCGAGCCCGAAATTCGGGAGAGATGTCCTCGCTTTCGCCGACATGGCGATATGGAATGGATCTGACAATCCACCCGTACTTGGTAACCAGGGTATTGAGAAAACGATCATAATTCTCTGTGACACCAACTATTTCCAGTTCGGATAGATTGGATCTAGCTGCCGCCAGTCTACTATCATCGACCATTATCACGCCGGTGCTGGCCGCGAAACATTCCAGAGAGTACCTTCCGGGGGCTCGACTGCGAAGCAGCTTGACTTCCGGGGAGAGCTCCGACTCGTTACCCAATTCCCGCCGGGGCGGTAATTTCGTTGCACCCGCGATCAGGCGCTCCTCTGCCAGTGCTTCCTCTGGCGTCATGGAGAATATCTTGGTTTGGTAGTTGCAGATGAAGCTCGCCTGGAACCATGCATCTTCATAGATTTGCTCGAGGCTTAGTTGCTGGTGTTCCGTATGGTATCGCCGGCAGTGTTTGAGGTAGGAAAGAATACGATCAACCGGATTTCGCAGCAGGGTCATGGTCACATAGTCGTCATTCAGCAGGTCACGAACCGCATACGGAATGTGCCCGCGGACCATGCGCAACCGACCTCCCAAGGCGTTTACATCCGCAACCATTCCAGGGACAAAGAGATACGCCTCAATGCGTCGAAAAATACCTTCATTCGGCCTGATGCAAGCATCGGGATAACGTTCACCGGGTGGGAAATTGGCCGCGATAATATCAGCAAAGGAAGTTCCACCAGTCTTCATGACATGGATGAAGAGAAACTTATTGCCATCGATAGTGGGCATCAGAGAAATTCGAGTTTGTAGTTTCAGGCTTGGCTTGCGAGTTTTGCGATTTGGGCAACACTCGACAAGGTCGCCCCCAGATCCGGTTCAAGTCGCTATAACGGGGATAAGGCGCTTGCCCTTTACCTCCAGGTGGCTGCGGCGAACCTGAGGGACGATTTCCACGGCCGATGCTACGGCCTGCGCGACATCGGCACTTTCCCTGGTAAAGGTGGCCACCATCTTCTCCAACTCTGACTGAGTTGCATCGCCTGCATTTATGGCTCTGATTTTATCCGTGACCGCATTAAGTGGGTCGTGATTGCAGGAGCGGCATACTGGTTCCCGACTGGTAACGTGTATCAGCTTTTGCTCACTGATCGAGAGAATCGAGGCATCGAAGACACTCGCCATCGGCGCTTCTTTCTTCCAGTCGGAACAGCAAAGATAGTAAAGCCCGTCATACCCGACAAATACTGACAAGTATGGAACCGGGCAGACCCATTTAAGCCCGCTTTCCTCCATAAGCTTCTCCGCGGCGCGGCGCTCCGCGAACTTCTCGTACTGCATATGATCCACGAACAAGGCGCCGCCCCGATTGATCACATCGTATTTCATAAAGTGGGTCACACCGTGGCCCCTCCAGAAGTCCTCCATGCGAGCCGTGTGATCGGGGTCCTCCCGATGGTTTACCAGAACAATCTGGACTTCACAGTCGCCGCGCGAATCTTTGATAAAACGGACAATGTTATCGCGCGTCTCTTCATAGGGCAGGTTGTAGATTCTCTCGTAATCCTCGCCCAGATCAGAAATATTAATGTTCACGCTTGTAACGCCGGCATTAAGGATGGCACTACCTCGGCGTTCATCCAGCAGCGCTCCATTAGTGGACATGCCGCAGGAGTCGAATCCCGCAGCCCGTATTTTGCTGATAAATTCAGGGGTGTTTGGATTGATCAGAGGCTCTCCCAGACCGCAAATGCTCGGCCTGAGCTGGACATCAAAACTCGAATCCTGCCTTTTTGTTTGCTGGAATTCTATCGCTCGATACAAAGCCTGGTCGAAAGTCGCCATGGACATGTGTCCCTGGTGCGGCGTCGCGTCCCTTGGGCAGAAGTGACAAACAGCGTTGCAGCGATTTGTGGCTTCGATATCGATATTAATATTGACTGCCATTAAGTGTCCGTGGCGATGATTAGCGACTTGTCAGTATAGTAGAAGTTAAACGCCCAAGTATAGAATGGATTGGGTGCATATTGAGACTGGATTCAAGCTTTTCATAATACGAGTTAAGGAAGTTTATGGCTGTCTGGCGCCGCTGTGGATCAGCGTCCTTGTGTTTTCCAGCGTGATACAAGGGTCAATCCATTGGGGGTGTGAATCTCCTGGGACGGGGAAGTTGGCTACCTAGTTGAGCCCATTGGAAGAATAAAGGAGGTGAGCCGAGCAATCTCCGACCAGGTCCACGATCATCTCCCTGCTCGCAAACTGCCATTGCGTTGCTACCTTGCGAAAACGATCTTTGTATCGCCCTGAGATAATTGGCTGCAGGGGCAGGGATTCTGTCGCCTGAAGTACCGTGTAATAGGATCGCGCGCAGGCTTCCACGCCGCTATCTTCCAGTTCGATAATCACGTTGGTCGTGAGGTGTTTGGTTAGTGGCGTGCCTGTCGATGGGTAGAGGCGACAGGAAAGCCTGTACATTTGCAGTACCTCATGAAAACCGACTCGCCGTACATTGTGAACGGTGGAAACGATTTCTGCATCTCGAAACATATCGGCAACCCCTTCGAGGTCACCTGCGTCGATTCGCTCGGCATAGGTATAAATCAGATTTTCAATCTGGCGACCGTCATCCATAGTTTTCAGGCGTCACCGTAAAACTAACTGCCAATAGATCGTTATCAATATTCAGGAAACGTGCAGACCGGAACAGGCGCGCTCTTGGTCAACTGGTAGCTACCACCGGGATCATCTGTGCGGGCAACATTCCCTCAGGATGCCGGTCGCCATAGCGGAGCAATTCGCCGAGAGCATCATCAATCTCCTGGCTACCAGCGCGCAACGACTGCCGCAGCTTATCGACCTCCTCTGCTGAGACTTCGCCGCGATTGAGTGCCCTCAGTTCTTCAGTGAGCATGTTGATTGGATCGTGGTTGCAGGTTTTGCAGACTGGTTCCCGGCTCACGACCATCGCCAGTTTTTGCCTGGTGACCTGAAGAAAGCTGTAATCAAATACGGAACCCAGGCTCGCTTGCTTGCGCCAGTCGGAGCAGCACAAGTAGTAATTGCCGTCATAACCGATGAATAGAAAGCCCCAAGGCGCGCCACAGAGCGGCTGGGCGCCACCCTCAGTCAACTCGTTGCGAGCGCGCACCATCTCGGAATATTGTTCAAACTGCATGTGTTCGACAAAGAGCGCGCCACCACGGTTGATGACGCTGTAGTCGTGGAATTTTTTCAGGCCGCGCTCACGCCAGAATGTTTCCATCGCCTTGATGTGCTCTCTGTCGTTGCGGTGATCCACCAGGATTATCACCGGAGTACAGCGACCTTCGGCCAAGGCGGCGAATCGCGTGATGTTTTCGCATGATCGATCGAATGGCAGGTTATAGATCCGCTCATACTCTTCGTCGATATCGGAGATATTGAGAAATATCTGATCCAATCCTGCATCCAGAAGCGCTCTTGCCTTATCTTCCGTGAGCAATGCGCCATTGGACGACATGGAGCAGTTGAAACCCTCGCGCTTGACTTTTTCTACGAAGGACACGGCGTTCTTGTTGATCAATGGTTCGCCGAGGCCACAAAGGCTGACGGTGACCGCCAGGCCCGATACCTGCTTCACGACTTCACGGTATTCGACAGCGCGGGCAAGCGCCTGATCAAAAGTCGCCACATCCATGATGCCCTGGTGTGGGGTCGCATCGCGCGGGCAGAAATGGCACGTAGCGTTACATCGATTGGTGATCTCGATATCGATGGTGAGGAACATGGCGCTCCCTGAGTACTCGCAAATGGGAAAAAATGATGGCACCTAAGGTATTGAACTGTCAAGAAAACTAGCCGTAATTGAGATTCGGATAGCATATCTGTGCATTTCCCCGACATTATGAAAGTATTCTGCGGATCAGGAGCAGGGACAGCCGCTGTGAGGGCCTCATGTGTCCTTACCTGCAGCAAGGCTATTGCCCCGAACCCGGAACGCTGCACTGCTGCAGTGAGTTCAGGTCCCTCTAGTTTTTCAACATGGCAGTTCCAACGGCAGGTTTGCTCATTTGCAGAGCAGGTCGTCCATCATGCTGACGTTCGCCAGCGAGAGCTTTGCCTCGCGGTGCAGAGACTGATAGATATCCAGGTATTGTGTCGCCAGATCCGGGGAGTAACTGTCGGCAAAGGAACTGAGCATCATGTTCGAAAACCTGGCCTTGCCGCGGAAATTCACGAAGGTCGGGGATTGCAGGGTTGCGTCCGCCAGCGGAGTGAATTTGACATCCCCGCTATTATCCCGGATCAGGCCGGAGGAGTAGAGTTTAACCTCGGATCTTGGTTCCCTTGTAGCGAGGTGTCCTTTGGGTTGAAGGTAGCCTGTCAACACTATCGCGTTGCAACGGGATGGTTCGAAGTTGGGGTCGCGTAGTACGGTATTTCCGAAGTGCCACTCCATCCCGACGCTGGGCTTGAAGCGTAACTCCCAGACGCCCGGCTGTCCTGCCAGCACATAAAATGGGCCTTCGGGCGAGCGATTCAGGTTTGAGGGAAGCGGACCGATTTCGAGCCCTATGGCGAATCCATACTGATGGGGAGTTCGCATCATATCGAATCCTGAGTACAGGGTCTGCGCCTCCTCGGTGCCGGGTCGCTCACTCACGGCGAGCAGGCTCTTGGTCCAATGATCCCGCCAAAACTCTGAAGTCAGTTGCCCAAGCAGTGATGTGTGCTGGTCGGCGACGTCCGTCCCGCCCGTGGTGTCGCTCGATAAATGATATAGAACGGGCCAGATACCCTGGGGGCTGGATAGGCGCCAGTCTCCCGATTCGGACAAATAACTGTAACTGAGGGTGTTCACGTTTGCACTGTAGACCTCCCAGCCACGATTGCGGCCGCCAATCGCGTGCTCGTGTGTAAAAATAGGCCATAGATTCCTGCCATCCAGATCTTTCGGCGCCAGCCGTTTGGCCGCCGCCAGCAGGGTGGGATAAATATCTACATTCATGACGATATCATCTACAGTCATGCTCTGCGGCATAGACCCTGGCCAACTGATGATCAATGGTGTGCGAAAGGCACCCTCATACATTTCTCCCTTTTTTCCGTGGAAGGGAAAGTTGTTGTTTCTTTCATTGTTGGTACCTCCATTGTCGCTGACGAAGACTACCAGTGTGTTTCTTCTGTCCACGACCTGAAGTATTCGTCCAATCGCCTCGTCCAATTGAGTTACGAGCGCCTGGTACCTGCCTTCGGGTGTATCGGGAAAATCTCTGGCAAAGCGCTCAGCGGGCTGTATCGGGTGATGCGGCGCCAGAAATGCATGGTACAGAAACCATGGCTTCCCCGTTTTCTGTAATTCCCGGAGCGTGCTTATAGTGTGTTCCGTCAGGATATCGGTCAGGTGACCTTTGTAACGTTTCAGATCCCCGCCGTCTTCCCTGAGCATGGGATTGCGGTAAGTAGGTTTTCGCCTACCTTTGGTCGCCTCTGTGACCTCTCCGGACAATTCCCACTGGTTGAGAAATCCGAACCAGTGGTCAAATCCCTTGCTCTGCGGCCATGCCTGGGGCCTGTCTTCCCCGGCGTGCCATTTGCCGGTCAGATACGTTTCGTAACCAGCGGCCTTCAGTTCCTCGGCGATGGTGGGAAATTCCGCCGGAATTTCTGCGCCCACCGGCCGGAAGCCGGAGCGCTCTGGATAGCGCCCGGTGAGTATAGCCACCCTGCTGGGAGTGCAAGTGGAATCGGCATAATGCCGTCGAAAGGTGACGCCCTCCAGTGCGAGTTGCTTGATATTGGGCGTTGGGAGGCCGCCAGGGTTGATTGCCGAGGTGTCGTCATAACCGAGATCATCTGCGACAATCAACAGGATATTGGGCGGTTTTTTGTTTGCAGTATCTTCAGCGGTCTTCGTCAAATCCATGACGAAGTTTTTTGCGGCGAGTAGCCACGAGAAAAAAAGAAATGCGACCAGTAGTAGTATTCCTTTCGAGAACTTATCATCAATCGTTGATGATCGGGTCGGTGGCATTTTTATCTCTGGTCGACATGGCTTCTTCGGTATACTACCATTGCCCGCGACACCAACAATAACGTTTGTCCCCCTACCCGAAAACAATATGAAGAGCATTTTGCCCACTAGCTACCAGATCAAGAAAGCGCTGTTGTGGCCTCGCACCCTTTACATGCGCTGGAAACACCGCAATAGCAGTGGGCCTATGAAGGCAATGCTGGAACTCCATTACTATAGTCCAGCGATGATCGACTTTATTGGCGCGACCTATATTAACCAGCACATCCTGCACGAAGCAGATATCGATTCGGATAGCATTGTTGTTGATGTCGGTGCGTTTACCGGAAGCTGGGCACAGCACATCGTTGATCGCTATGATCCGGTGATCTACGCTTTTGAACCCAATCCACGATCTTATGAGCGGTTGCGTGAGAAAGCCGCCAATAACCCCAAACTTCAGCCCATGCCGTATGGTCTTGGCGACGAGGATATTTCCGTCGACTTCACATTGAATGGTTTGGGATCTTCCATGTGCGATGATCGCAGCAGTAAATCAGGCATACCGCGTATCAAGGTGAATATAGCTGCGATAGACCGGGTCTGGAATGACCTTAAACTGGGAAAGGTCGACCTGATGAAAATCAATATCGAAGGTGCCGAATTTCCTTTACTCGATAAGATGATAAAGACCGATCTCATCAAGAAAGTCGATTGTTTTATGATCCAGTTTCACGAGTGGCACCCCGGTGCGCAGCAGAAGCGTCGCCGAATTCGTGAGGAACTTTCGAAAACTCACCGGTTGGTGTGGGATTACCCCTTCGTATGGGAGAAGTGGGTGCGAATCTGAGGACCCTTCACGCGAGGTATCGGCGCTTACTTTAACACCCATTTTTCCCAGATAAAGTGATAGTCCCACACCAGCCGGTGAGTTTCGGCCAGGGACTTTCTGATGTTTCTTCGTCTGCCATATGCCCCGGGGTGCCACTCGTGAAACTGGATCATAAAACAATTGACCATTTTCAGCAGATCCGCCTTTATCATTCGCTCCAGTAGCGGAAATTCGGCACCTTCGATATTGATTTTCATCAGGTCAACCTGGCCCAGATCCAGTGACTTCCATACATCAGCGATATCTCTGATCTCGACTTCGGCCGATGGTGCGCCCGATGTGTCGCGGGAATCGGCAAACATGGTCGAACCGAGGAGTTCCATGGTCATGCGAACACGTTCATTCCGCTCGCCGAGCCCGTACTGGTGGGGAATCAGTCGGGAGTGTTCGTGCGCGGTCTTCGCCAGTTTCTTGTAGTTGCGCGGGTCGGGCTCGAAAGCATGGATGGTGGGGTTATACCGTTCCATAATTTCCGTTGCCCACTCACCCGTATAGGCTCCGGCGTCAATTACCACGCCGTCCGAGTCGATATCAGCTTCGTGAAGCAGCTGCGAATTTGCATTGATTGCGCTGAGCCACTTGTAAAATGCAGGCCGATAATAATGCAGTTCCAGCGCGGAGCGAATAAAGCCTTGCTCGAGATTTTCCTTATGGCGCATGTACAATTTGCGCGGATAGAGGACGGCCTTTTTCAGCTGGTAGAGGCTGGGTACTGGTTTTGGCATAGCGAGCTGGATGAGGCTTGCTCAGCAAGTCATTCCCGGAGTGCGCTTCGCAGCGGAATAGGCTTGCTTGCCACCTGTTCCGTGCCATCGTGACTACCGGCTACCGCCTCCCCGAAGTTCAGGGAGAACAGCCGCCTGCGCTCCCCGCCATTGTAGCTTCCGTGAATGGTGCGGAAGTTCCAGATAATCAGGTCGCCTGGAGAGCTTTCCACGGTAATCGAGGGAATATCCCTGCCATCTACGCCAAACAGTTCACTGACTTTCGCCGGGTCGTTGAAATCGCGGATCAGGGTTCTGGCGAATGTTTGCTTGTGGAAATGGCTGCCCGGTATTATGCGTATTGCGCCGCTGTTACCTGACAGCTCATCCAGATAGAAGGATAACTTGACATGATATTCATTGAGTGGCGCGGCATACGTGTCCGGATGCCAGTAGCTTTCGCAGTAAAAGAGGTTGCCATCACTGCTTGCCCACTTGAAGTCAGGACCAATGACACTTTGCACTACGCCCAATACCCGTGGATCATATTGCAGAGGCGCGAGGCGCGGTGACTGCTCAATAAAGCCCGGGATGATCACGCGCCGCGCATCGCCGTGGAGGGCCTCATTGGTCTCCCACACAGGCTGCTCCTTATTGCCAAACAGGTCCTCAAAACCACCAATGATTTCGTCGATGTCGGCGGCAAACAAGCCGGATATTTTGAGAAAGCCAAACGTTTCAAAGAAGTGGATCTGTTGCGGAGAGAGCAGATACTGGTTGTCAACCATGGCGGCAGTGCCCGGGTGGCTGGTCAATACTTGGCTCATAGATTTCCCTTGCCGTAGTGGGTGCATGACCGATTAAGCTAGCATTTTTGGTGACGCGAGTGAAGCTTGCCCGGTTAAAGACGTGATATAGATAACAGATCGGGTTCACGCCTGGAATGCCGTGGCGACAGGCGCGTGAGTGCTACCTAAGCAGTTGTTTATAAAGGCTTTATTTTTTGCATAGAATAATTCACGCAACGATCGAATCTGGTATGGGAGATTCCTGCATGCGCGCAGTACATACCGCAGTGTCGGGAGAACGTGTCGGATGGTTTGGAGTTTGTCTGCTCCTGTGCTGGTCCGGCGTGTCCGCGGCCTACCCGGACAGCGCGGCGCCTGTGGCTTTGGCGGGGGGGTTGGCGAGAGAATCGCGCTTTCAGAGAACCGTTCGCTATGTGCAGGATGCCGCGCCCGAGGTGCGCAAGGACTTTGCCGTAATCGCACTGAACCGGTTGGCGGATGCGTATTCGACCGAGGTGACTCTGGCGCGTGCCGAAGCGCGCGGAGCCGGCCAGGGCACAAGTCTCCGGGGGTGGTCGGTGGCGGTGGCCCTCTACGCCCGCCAATTGCCGCTGCTGGTTGAGGATATTGAGTTGGGTCTGCCAGTGGAACTGGGCATTGCAGGCGATAAATCAGTTGTGGTCACGATTGCGGACCGAAGTGTCATTCTCAGTCACCCGAGATTGAACCTTCAGGGCGCGTTTGAGCAGGAAATACTCGCGGACTTCTGTTCCAGGCACAGCTGTGAAGAGGTTTCAACCGGACTGCCGGAGAATAATCCGATACCGGTCTCTTCCGCACAGGTTCGCCCTGAGTGGTCTTTCACGACGGAGGGTCCCGTTTGCACCTATGAGGGCATTACGCTGCGGTTCAAGAGCGGGCAGAATATCGCCACTTCGAGAGTAATCTGTGAGCAATTCCTGCAAGAGGTCGTCACGCTGGCTAACGAATTGACCTGGCAGCAGAATAACGGGGCATTGATTGACTGGCGTGGGATGGAGATTCAAGCCACCCCACACCGACCGGGGCATATTGTGCGAATAAACACTGCCGGCGATTCCGTGTTGGTAACCATTCCTCTCCTCTATCGCAGCCCTGCACTGTTCGAACGTCTACTGCCCTGGCTTCAGCAGCGGCTGGACGATCAGGTGCCGACAACTATTGAACTCGACGCATACCAGTACGGCTGGTGATGCGATGGGCTGCGGCGAAACGAAATTAGGGCCATGAGACTCGATTCAGAAAACTTTGCCAGATACAGAAAATGGATACCATCATTCCTGCAAGCCGGGCTCATCCGCATCTTTTATCGCTTTCGCGCGGTGGTTTACCGGGGTTACCAGGTGCACTGTAATTGCTGCAACAGCCAGTTCAGGATCTATCTCCCCCCGCACCGGGAATGCCCCGGCTGTGGAGCGCAAGCGCGACACAGGCTGATGCTCTTTTACCTGAAAGAAAAGACAGACCTTTTTTTGCAGCCGTATCGCCTGCTGCACTTTGCCCCGGAAGTCAGTCTCGAGAGAATTCTCCGAAGCTCTTCCAATATCGAATATATGAGCGCTGACCTGGATTCCCGGCGGGCGATGGAGAAGGTCGATATCAACGATATCCAGTATGCAGATGAGTCCTTCGACGCCATTCTTTGCAGCCACGTCCTGGAGCACATCCCGCGAGATCTCGATGCCATGAGGGAACTTTATAGAGTGCTCGTCAAAGGTGGCTGGGCGATCTTGCAGGTACCTATCGACATGAACAGGGAGGAGACCTACGAGGACTTTTCCATTACCAGTCCCGCGGGACGAGCGAAACACTTTGGCAGGTATGATCATTGCCGCATTTATGGCAGAGACTATAAAAAACGGCTGGAGCAGGCTGGTTTCGAGGTGAAGATTGATCCCTATGTCAGGACATTCTCACCCGACGAAATTGAAAAATACGGTCTCGAGGATTGGGAGGACGTTTATTTCTGCACCAAGCTTCGCCGCTGATTCATTTTCTGAAACCCATCACCGCGCTGAGTAACTGGCGACACGTTATCTGGCCTATCAGTTTCCGTCTTCAACCACCGGCCGGCGGCGCTTGTTCTTGGTGAGCATATCCTGGGCGACGTTCACGATGTCCTCGTTGGGATTCGCGACCACCAGGTTGTCTGCTGACATGTGTTCTCGCACGACCCCGATATTGCTGTTGTTATAAATCGCCGTCAGGACGGCGCGCAGGCAATCGAGTTCCGATAGTATGCCCACGAGATTGCCGCTGGCGTCAACCACGCAGACGCCGGATATCTTGTGATCAATGATCGCCTTCATCGCATCCATGATGTTGTCTTCGGGGCGCACGGTGACGGGATTCGGCAACATATAATCCCGCAGGTTGACCGATTGCAGCATACACACCTCCAGTGCCCGGGTAGTCAGGCCTTTTTTGCCAGTATAGCTGTAAAATGCGGCGGGGGTGCCAGTATCTGATTCGCCGGATCTGACGCTGGCTGGCGACAATTATTGATTGACCTGGAGGGGCGATTATCGCAAGGTTGCCCGACGCCGGCCCGCGCCGATAATTTGAGCGTCTTTGACACTTTCCACCCGGAGACCTGATATGTCGCGAACCGTTTCCGCCCTGTTGCCCCTGCTGTTGTTCAGTTCAATAAGTTTGGCCGGAGCCGGCCCCGCAGAGCGGCTGTCGCAGGCCGTTCAGTACCAGACGGTAAGCTACCAGGATCGAAGCCAGATCAATTACGACGAGTTCCGACGTTTTCACCAGTTCCTGCGTGCTTCCTATCCGCTGGTGTTCGGGCAACTGGAGGTGGAGACGGTCAATGACTACAGCCTGTTGATTCGCTGGCCGGGCAGTGACCCCACGCTGCCGCCGGTACTTTTCACCGCCCATATGGACGTGGTGCCGATTGAGCCGGGTACTGAGCACGACTGGCAGTATCCGCCCTTCGCAGGAGTAATTGCTGACGAGCGCGTCTATGGGCGCGGGACGCTGGATGACAAGCAGGGATTGCTCAGCATCCTGGAGGCGGCGGAATCGCTGTTGGCCGAGGGCTTTGTGCCTCCCCGGACCCTGGTTTTTGCGTTCGGCCATGACGAGGAAATCAGTGGCAGGGATGGGGCTGCAAAACTCGCCGCGCGCATGCAGGCTCTGGGTTGGCATTTTGCGTGGATGGTCGACGAAGGCGGCATGTTGATAACGGACAATCCGCTGTTGCCGGATAAGGTGCTCGCGCTGATAAATGTCGCGGAAAAAGGTTACCTCACGCTGACACTAACGGCTTCGGGAGCGGGCGGCCATTCGTCCAGGCCTCCTAAAGTCAGCACGATCGGGCGTTTATCCGCAGCGCTTGAGCGTATCGAGGAGAACCCGTTTCCAACCCGGCTGGTTGGGCCGGTCGCGGCCATGCTTGAGAGCGTGGCGCCTTACGTGGGCCAGCCCAATCGGTTTGTCTTCGGCAACCTGTGGCTAACCGGAGGGTTGGTGGCGAACAGAATGAGCGACGACCCGCTGACAAACGCCTATGTGCGCACCACTACCGCCCTCACCATGTTCAACGCGGGCGTCAAGGAGAACGTTATTCCACAGCGCGCGGAAGCCAGGGTCAACTTCCGGCTGCTGCCGGGTGATACGCCCGCGTCTGTCGTCAGTCGCATTACCGAGCTGGTAAATGACCCACAGATCGAGATCAGTTACGACGAGTGGGACCAGGTGCCCGGTGTGTCCGATTACCAGGGCGGAGGTTTCGCCGTGATTGCGGCTGCCATCAGCTCGGTCTATCCAGATGCGGTGGTAGTGCCTTCGCTGCTCATCGCGACCACGGATACGCGCCACTACATCGATCTTTCGGATGACCAGTACCGCTTCCAGGGCATGGTCATTGATACCAGTCAGGCCCAGTCGGTGCACGGCACCAACGAATATATTGGTGTTCAGAGTTACGTGAAATCCATCGAGGTCGCCCGCCAGATGATGAAGCTCGGTGCGCTTTAGGTGCGCACCACAGGTTCAGCGTGCGCGGTGCACGCCACAATGCTAATCTTTGCAGTGTCGATTCCACCGCACCTGCCCCGGAGAACGTAATGCGAAGCGCCTGCGCTCTAGTCGTACTCGCCATGCTGACTGCCTGTGCAAACCAACCTGCACTCATACCCAGCACCCTGTGTACCGAGCCGAGACCCCTGTTGTGCACCATGGAATTCAACCCGACCTGCGCTGTGCTCACTGCCGGGGGTACCAAGGAGTTCGCATCTCCGTGCACTGCCTGCGCCGATCCGGCGGTGAGTGGTTACGTTGCCGGTCCCTGTCAATAATGAGCCTTACCAACCGCATACTGGTTGCCATGGCGGCGGGGATCCTGCTTGGGTCCCTGCTGAATTACCTGTCACACGTTGCCGGTTTGCCCGACGGGTTGCGGGCGTTCGCCGACGAGTATCTCGTGGGTGGGATTCTGGATGTTGTCGGCCGGATTTTTGTGGCCTCCCTCAAGCTGTTGGTCGTGCCTCTGGTACTCGTTTCACTGGTTTGCGGCTCGAGTTCCCTGGGAAACAGTTCGCGCATGGGACCGATCGCGGCCAAGACCATGTTCTTTTATCTGGCCACGACGGCGGTAGCCGTTAGTGTAGCGCTCTGTTTCGCAGTCTTCGTCGGTCCCGGCAAGGGCGTCGACCTGGCCACCGATGCCGTCTTCCAGGCATCCGACCCGCCACCGCTCTCCGACGTACTCGTCAATATTTTTCCTACCAACCCGGTCCAGGCCATGGCCGAGGGGAAAATGCTGCAGATTATCGTATTTGCCCTGTTACTTGGTTTCGCCATTTCCCACGCCGGAGAGCCCGGTCGTCGCATCGCCAGCTTCTTTCGGGACATGGAAGGGGTAGTCATGAAGATGGTTGATATACTCATGAACCTAGCCCCGTATGGCGTATTCGCCCTGCTTGCGAAGCTTTTTGCCACCATGGGAATCGGGGCAATCCTGGACCTTGCTGCGTATTTCTTTACGGTCCTGGCGGTGCTGTTGTTTCACGCCACGGTATTTTACAGCCTGATGTTGAAAGGACTTACTGGCCTGTCGCCGCGCATACTGCTCAATAAAATGCGCCCGGTGTGGGCTTTCGCGTTCAGTACCGCGTCATCCGGAGCCACGCTGCCGATTACCCTGCGTACCGTCGAGCGGAGGATGGGCGTGCACAACTCGGTGGCCGGTTTTACGATCCCTCTGGGCGCTACAATTAATATGGACGGTACGGCTATCATGCAGGGGGTGGCCACCGTTTTCATCGCCCAGGTATACGGGATGGACCTCTCGATGAACGCCTACATCACCGTCGTGATAACCGCTACCCTGGCATCTGTCGGTACCGCCGCGGTGCCGGGTGTCGGGTTGATAACGCTGGCCATGGTGCTTGGCCAGGTCGGCCTGCCGGTGGAGGGTATCGCGCTCATCATTGGTGTAGATCGCCTGTTGGATATGGTGCGCACAGCGGTCAACGTCACCGGTGATGCGGTCGTTTCCGTGGTCGTGGCCCGCAGTGAGCAGCAACTCGACGAGGAAGTGTACCTGGATCCCCTGGCAGACCAGGATGGTGCCGGAATTGGTGCGCACCTGCCTCCTGCGGCCTGAAAGATAGTGCGGCTGAACTTCTGTTAACAATCGACTTCGTGAGCTAGCAACCCGTCCATGTCAATTCAATGTTCTATCGTTCCGGTTACGCCCTACCAGCAGAATTGTTCCATCATCAAATGCGAGGACTCCGGCCGGGCCGCCCTGGTGGACCCGGGAGGTGACGTGGAAAGGATTCTGGAGGCGGTAACCGCGTTGCATGCCAGTGTGGAAAAAATCATTCTCACCCATGCCCACCTTGACCACTGTGCCGCCGCGGATGTGCTGCGCAAGCAATTGCGGGTGCCGATCGAGGGCCCTCACAGGGAGGACGAATTCTGGTTACAGGGCCTCCCGCAGGCGTGCCGGATGTCGGGGTTCCCGCCGGCCGCAGCGTTTGTTCCCGACCGCTGGCTGGTGCAGGGAGATCGCGTGAGCGTCGGCGAACAGCAACTGGAAGTCATACACTGTCCGGGACACACCCCGGGTCATGTGGTGTTCCTGTACCGGCCGCAGAAAATCGCCTGGGTCGGTGACGTGCTGTTCCGGGGCTCCATCGGGCGCACCGATTTTCCCAAGGGCAACTACGAGGAATTGATTGCCAGCATTCGCGAGAAGCTGTTTCCCCTGGGCGATGACATCACTTTCGTTCCGGGGCACGGCCCCACCTCTACCTTCGGACAGGAACGGCGCAGCAATCCCTTCGTCGGCGATGCCTGCGTTGGCTGAGGCGCAATCGGGACGTGAAGGTGTCCTGCGCAGGGAATACCTGAGTCAGACGGCGCGCATTCGCTGGCATGAATTGCAGGGCTATTACGCGCACGGCAGCGTGATCGCGGTGGCCCCCGGGCTCGACCTCGTGGAGGTCGCGGTGCAACTGGGCCTCGATAACACGGACAGTTTCCAGCGCTGGATAGCATCCGGCGAGGTCGCGGCCGTAAGTGATGCGCAGGCTCTACACTGGTATGAAAGCGATGCGAGTCTCTGGGCGGTGGTTGCGGCACCCTGGGTGCTGGTGCAGCAGCGCGACGAATTTGCGGGCTGAGTTGCGGGGCGGGCTAGCCCAGGTGACTCGCCGTCGCACACCCGTCATCGAATAATCTTGATCCAGTCCCCAGTGCGCGGTTCACCGCGCGGATAGAGCCCATTCAGCAGGCGTAGTTGGGCCTCCGCGTCCGGGATCCGCATACTCGCCGCCAGACTGGCTATCGTGGCGCCCTGCGGCACCTGGATGTAGTGCAAGAAGTGTCCGTTCCCCGCCTGGCGTTCGGCCGGGTGCATGGGACGGAAGCTTTGGATCATTGCGAGCAGGGTGCCATCCGCTGTCGTGAAGTCCTGCGCGCTGCACGTAAAGACGTAGTACAGGTTGTTGTAGTCGATCACCGCGACTCTTCGCGCAGTGGCGCCACTCCCGGCGACCGCCGTGATACCCTTCAGCCCGGACTGATCAAGGTCGGAAATAGCGTTGAGCGGCCCGGAGGCAACGTCCTGGAGTGCGGAGCGGGGCGAGCCGCCCGCTGTCGCGCGTTGCACGCTGATCGACATTTCCCCGCCGTTGTCCGGCGCTTTGGCGACAATGGCTTGCGCGCCTGCGGTGACGGTCCAGCCCGACGGGTGCTCAAAGGTAAACCCCAGCTTGTTGTGGTAAAAGCGGTTCTCCGCACGCTCGCTCTGCACACTGTCGCCCCAGACCAGTCCCTCGATGTGGCGCTGGAACTCTCCGGGTATCGTGGGATCCTCGCGAGGTGCGTCCAGGTCGAGTTCGCTGGCGGTGTTGATCACCTTCTTCAGGCGCTGGTCATTGCGCGGGTGGGTGGCATACAGGCCGTGGTAGGAAGCCACGGGTTTGCCGCCCGCCCTGGCTTTTATCCGCTGGAACTCCTCCTGGTCCTTGAGGACGCCGATGACCTTCAGCAGCGCATCCGTATCGTAGCCCGCCCTGTACATGGTCTGGGCTCCCAGGCCATCGGCCTCCAGTTCCATATCCCGGCCATAGCCGCTGATCAACTCCGAGCCGTACATATTGGAGGCGGTGGCCAGGTCCCCGCTGCCGGTGAGCACGTACGCGGTGGTCGCCACGACCTTGTTTGTCACCGCCGCTGTCTGCTGGCGGCCGTGGTGGTTGGCTGTAACATGGCCGATCTCGTGCGCGAGTACCCCGGCCATTTCCGCCTCGTTTTCGAGGTACGCCAGCAGGCCGCGGTTTATATAAACGTAGCCGCCGGGGAGGGCAAACGCGTTGATATCGGGGCTGTCGACCACCGTGAAAGTAAATGTCATGTCCGGCTCGTCGCTGTTGGCCACCAGCTGTTGGCCAACCCGATTCACATAGGCCTGTAACTCCGGGTTGTCGTAGGCCGCGCCCTGGGCGAGCATTTCCTGGTGCATACCCTGTCCGACGCTGGCGTTGCTGGCGCAGCCCGACGTCAGTGCCAGGGCTACCGCAAAACCGGTGAGGAGGAGTACATTCGCAGCGGAACTGCCCAAGCTTATCTCCTAGTAATTGCTGGACAAGAAGGCCAGCAGCTGGTCGCCGATGCCGTCGCAGGCGGTGCCCTGTACCGGGGCGATAATCGGAATCGGTACGATCACGGCAGGCAGGTAGGACTGCCGCTGGCGCTCGTATTGACATGGCCCACCTCGGCCTGGTCGGTAAAGTCCCAGATAGTGGCTTCGTAGTTGGAATCGTTGGTCCAGGTGCCAAACCCGAAGCATCCGCCCAGGGAGCAGGCCAGTGAGCCGGAACCTCCCGAACTTTCTGTCGAGCCATCTATCCAGATCATGTACTCGACTTTCAGCGCTGCCATCTTTTGCGCCACCGGCTTTTGTTGCAGCAGGCGCTCGATATCCGCCGGGTGCAGTGGCGCGGTGCGCGGTTCGAACCATGGATAGAGCGCGTTGAGGAACTCCAGCTCACTGATCACCCTGATCGACTTGTCAGCGGCGGCGATGTGCTCTCCGACGCAGGATACGAAATCGGGTTCGGTCTCATAGTCGCTGCTGTGGCGCCGGCCCAGAATAACAACGCTGGAGTCGCCGATACCGTCGGTCGGTTCATTGAACACCATCTGGTCAACCGTGGAAGTCACGCAGGCAGAGAGCAGGGCAGTGCCGACGCACAGTAGCAGGTTGCGAATAGACCGGGCCCTCATGGCGCCGCTGCTCCCGGTAGCACGCCCTTCTCCTGCAGCCAGTCACGCACAGCGGGAACCCGGCTAAAATGCGTGGCGAAGTTGGCACCGGCATCCCGCAGCGCCATGACCGCGGCCAGGTTTACCGCTTCCTGGTCGGTCTGCAACAACGCCGTCGGAGTCTTGCCATAGCTGGGCATGGTCCATTGCGCAATGGGCTTGCCGTCGGGGGTAACCAGTTCAAAGCGATAGCGCATCCAGATTTCGTACACCTTCACATGGGTGTGGGCTGGAATGGCATACTGTAACTCCTCGACATGAGGAATCAAAATAGCGTCCAGGCCCGGGTCGGGCTGCCCGGTCCCCGGCTTCGCCTGCAGTAGAACCAGCTTCCTGAACATGCCCCTGAGCAGGGTATCCCACATCTGCACCTGGGCCGCGCCGGTGCTGACGATCCAGCTGGATTCCTTCTTGCCCTTGGCCTCGTCGAAAAACTCATGCCCGGCGAAATCGTCGCCGAACCAGACTCCCATGGTCAGGGGCAACGGCTCGATCAGCGGCGGCGGGAATGTTCCCTGCACCACTACCCTCGCGGGTCCGCAACCGGCCAGGATCGCCAGGATTGCAGCGATGGCAAGTGGGGTGAACCTGCGCATGGAGTCAGCGGAAATCATTGAGCGCAACAAAAGTGCCACCATTGCGGTGCGTGAGTTCACGCATCAGCGTCGCAAAGCGAATACCGGTGCCCTGCAGGTTTGGCGCGCGCATGAATTGCGTAGGAAAGCCCACCGCGTGTATGCGCACCAGCCGGTTGCCATTGGCGTCCGTGCGGTTGATACGGTCCACCGTGTCGATGACCTGGGAGATCGACTCCCCGGTAAATTCGTCGCCGAACACGTAGATGCTGATTTTTTTGCCGGGTGCGGCAAATGCGCGGATTGCCGCCTCGATGCCTTCCACCGGGCTGGAATTACTGAACACATTCCAGTTGCGCAGGTTCTGGATGATGATTTTGCGCCGGGCCGGGCTGTCGGGAATCCACTTGCCGCGATAGCTGCTGAACAGATAGTTGCCCATGTCGCTCATCACCTGAATCCCCTTGACCTTGGGATAGATCGCGAGTGTGGCCTCGACCTCCTTCAGCAACCGCTCCCAGGCATAGGAAAACATGGAGCCGGAGGTGTCGATGACGAAAATGATGTACTCGCTGTCCACCGGGATGCCGCCAATCAGCTGGTTCTTGGATTGGTGTTGCGCGCCCAGCAGGCGTTTCATCTCGTCAGTCAGTTGCTGTTTGGCCACTGCCAGCTGGCCGCTGATCGCCGTGTTACTGCTGGTCTCGACCTGCAGGCTGTCGTAACGCGATTTCGCACTCGCCATTTCGCCGCGCAGTATGGCGATGCGCTTTTCGTATTCCGATAGCTGCTCCTGTTTGGCGTTCAGGTCCCGGTTGAGGACCTTGGTTTCGCCGCGGATTTCGAACAGTTGCTCCTGCAGTGCGGCCAGCTTGCCTTGCAGGTTCACGGTGGACGCCTCGATGATCTGCGGCTGTACGGTCTTGGTGATCATCAACAGGAGAATGATCGCCCCGAATCCGCAGCAGATCACGTCCAGAAAGGATAGCGAGAACTCCGCCGGGCCCCTGGCCTTGCGCCGCGCCATCAGGGCCAGTCTCGCGAGGGCATCAGGAGCGAGCCCCGGGTGTACTGGGCCAGCTGCCAGAACTCCGCCGCGGCCATGGGATCGCCCTCCATGGGGGCGAGGATGACATTCACCGGCACCTTGCCCGGCAACTGCCGGATTGCCTGCGCGTACAGCTTCTGGCGCTCCGGGCCACTGACCTTGTTGCTGCGCGGGGGCGATAGACCCTGGGTAGGCAGCCCGTCGGTAATCAGGAAGATATTGTCGGGCGCCGGAGAAAGCTTGTTCAGCGCCTGGAACGCCGCCTCAAGGCTGGTACCGCCGCCGGGCGTGAGCTTGCGCAAAGCATCGGACACGCTGGCCAGTTGCGCCTGGTCCGCCACCTCCAGCCATTTGCCCTCGGTGCCGGGCAGGGCGGGCTTCGCTTCGGTGTTGAACGTGATGATCTGGTATTTGCTGGCGACCGGCAGCTGCGCGGTCAACCAGTCGACCGTCTTGAGGTTCTGGACCCATTTCTCTGCCTTGCGCTGCACCGGCTCGCCCATGTTGCGCAGGCGGATGATTTGTACCAGCTTCTCCGCCAGCATGCTGGCGGACACATCGAGCAGAATGGCGATGTGTTGCCCTCCCAGGTTGAGCCCCGTCAGGTACTGCCGATTGCCCTCACCGATGAAGGCCCGGGCATTGGTGCCGCTGTCCTCCTTGCTCGCCTGTCGCAACTTCTTGACCTCTGCCTCCAGGGACAACAGTTCTGCCTTGAGACTTTCGATGTCCTTGCTTTCCGTGTAGCCCTCGCGCTTGCGCGCCGCGATCTGGGCCTCGTACTGGTCCTTTTCCTCGGTGATACGCGTCGCCAGGCCCTGGGCCTCCGCCATTTTCTGGTCTACCTCAGACAGTGTGTTGCGCAGGCGCACCAGTCCCTCAGTCCCGTCGGTGACATCCTCGTCGAGCAAGTTTACCTCAGACAAAACATTCTCGTTCAGGTCGGTCTTCTGCTGTTCGATGGCGTGATTCATGATCAGGAAAACCAGGATGACCGCGCCAAAACCGCAGGACATGATATCCAGGAAGCTCAGGTTGAACGTGGTGAACTCGCGTTTTTTCCTGGCCATGACAGCTAGGCGGACACCTCGATCAACAGGACCGGGTCAGCTCCACCAATGGCAATGGCGTCGCCCGTGCCCAGGATCTGTCCGGGTAGATAAGCCCTGTCGTTGACTCTCGCGGCGGTGCCAGCGCCGCGCAATTGCCATCCCTGGCTGCTCCAGTACAGCTCCCAGTCGTTCCCCAGCGCCGTACCGGATTCGATCAGCGGTCGTGCCAGGTGCCGCTGCAACAGGTGCGTCGGTCGGCGCGGCGGTTCCGCCGCCGGCGTGGGCGCCGCGGGCCCGCCGGAAACAGGCGCCTGTGCCAGGCACGGCAGGGCCGTGACGAAACTCAGTGCCTGTTCGCGCTGGACAAGTTGTTCCTGGTGCGCACGCAGTGCGCGCTGGATGTCGTCCGCCTGCAGAATTTCCAGCTGCTGGAAGGCGCCGCCCAGGCCGGGCAGCAGGGCGGCCAGCGGGTCGGCAATGACGAGGTCGTCTGCCCGCAGGAGGCCAATGGACTCACGGGCGCTGTCGAACAGGCGTTGTCCCGCCACCCGCAGGTCCAGGGCGTTGATCCTGGCCTGGTAACCGTTAATGTCCAGATTGGTTTCCGCGTCGCTTTGCAGCGCGCGCAGGGCGGCGGGTAGCGCATCGTACAAGTGCTGCTCGGTCGCCGCCTTGCGCCGCGGGTCGAAACGGGTCTGGCGCACGAATTCCGCGGCGATGATTTCGACCAGCCGTTCCTGTAGTTGCAGCAGGCCGCAGCCCGGCAGTGGCACCGTCCGCTGCAATGACATGACGTTATCTTGCCGCGCCAGTTCCGAGACCACGGCCTGGTGGAGTTGTATCTCCAGATGAAAAACCCGTTCTCCGCGTCCATAGAGGCTGCCCAGTGCCACGCTGCGGTTGACCAGCCCGACCGCGTCGAAGGGGCACTGTTGCACGATACCCAGCAGCAGTGCCAACTGCTGGTGCTGCATGCTGCCCGACACGGCCAGCAGCACCTCCGCGGGATTTTTTGCTTCCTGGTGCAACTGCCTCAGGTGGGCGTGAACAAGATCGCCGGTGTGCCGCGCCGGGCCCAGCGCGGGCTGCAGTACCTCGGTGCTCAGTTGCCACCAGTAGCGGGTGTTGATATCCCGCGGTTGCAGGCGCGCGGCGGCACGGGCGGGGGCGCCGAACAGGTACTCCTTGCCCTGGAACAAGGCGTAGCCAGGGCTTTGCACCCGCGTGTCCTGGTGCCACAGCTGCAGGTTGCAGTCATTCAGATCCAGCAGGCCGACGCTCATCAGTGGGCCACCAGGAAGCGCAGCAGCCGTTTGTCGGCATAGCGCTGGCAGTTCAGCACCAGCCGCTCCTGGGACAACTGCAATTGGTGCAGGCAGAACATAAGGATGATGCTCAGGACCAGCGCCACGAACGTGCTGTTGAACGCCACGCCCAGACTGACGGTGACGCCGGAAATATCTCCCTCAACCGCCTTGTAGGCCTGTCCGAGGGCATCTCCGATACCGCGCACGGTGCCGATAAACCCGATGGACGGGATCGCCCAGGCGATGTAGCGCACCATGGACATCTCGGAATCCAGCCGCTCCGATTCGATCTCGCAGTTTTCCTTGATGGTGTCCGAGACGGCCTGGATGCTCCCGGTGGTGGCAAAACGCTGCAACGCGGAGAGCAGGGTGCGCGGCAGCAGGTAGTCCTGTTCGGCATCGGGTAGTGCTTCGAGGGCGCGGCTGTACTCGCGCGCATCCTGCGGCAACACAGTAGTGCCCTCGGGGATATCGAGCAGCCGCCGGTCCAGCATCTCCCGTTCGTGCATGCCGCGGCGGCTCTTGTAGCCCATGATCGCCAGCGCCCAGATCAGCAGTATGAAACAGGACTCCTGTTCGTAATCGCCGATGACCACCGCGAGGCTGCGGGTGGCGACGACCTCCTTGCCGGCGGCATGCAGTGCCGCCTCCTCCTCGATATGGGCCTTGGCGGCGGGCCGGATGAAGCCCACATACAGGGCATGCACCACGATAATCGCGATCAGCAGGGCGAATAACTGGTAGATAAATTCTGATGACATGCGTTGCTTCATGGAGTCGTCCTATATATCCACCGGGAAAGAAACACTCACGTCCTCGGAAATCTGCTCCGAGGAGCGGTAGTCGAAAGGGGATTTCCCGCCCGCGGTTGGCGGAGCAGCTTGCTGCGGCGCCGGTTCGCGCGTCGTGGGTTGTGGTTGTGCCGGTGTGGTTTGGGCCTTCTGCGCCGTCGGCGCGGCAGCGGCTTTGTCCGGCGCAGCGGATTTTTCGGCGGGAGCGGCAGGCTGGGCGAGTGCTGGCGCTGCCCCGAGTGCGAGGGTCAGGAGCAGGGCGGCAATCCGTCGTGGGGTGATCATGGCTTACTCCGCGTAGCGCGCAATGCGGAATCCTACGTCATCCCGCCCGGCTTGCCCATAATCCCGGTAGGTGAGCCGCAATTCGGACAGCTTGGCTTGCGTCCAGCTGGCCCCGCGAATGGCATAGTTATCGCCGGTCTGGCTGCCCAGCGGGTCCTCCTGTGTGGCGCCATTGGCGGAAGGTATGCCGTACACGTCGTTTACCCACTCGGACACGTTGCCGCCCATATCATAAAGACCGTGCTGGTTGGCCTTGAAGGAGGCGACAGGCGCGCTGACCACGAAGCCGTCCTTGTATTTGTTCAGCACCCGACCGGTCACGTGGGCAGAGGTGTCATCGGCATAGTTTTCCACCGCCACGGTCGGTGGGAAGCTATCGCCCCAGGGAAACAGCAGGAGGGTCTCGCCGCTGGCGCGTGCCGCCCACGCCCACTCGGCTTCGGAGGGGAGCCGGTACCCGGTCGAGGCGGCATTGTATCCCGTTACGATCCCATTGCTCTCCCTGTAAAAAGGCGGCAGGCCCTGTTTCCTGCTGAGCCAGTTGCAAAAGGCGGCGGCCTGTTGCCAGCTAACCTGCACCACCGGCTGGTGGTCCTGGTTCAGGCTGTTGCCGTCGATCTGGCCGGAATTGTGACTGCTCTGGAACTGGCGGAACTGCGCGTTAGTCACTTCCGTCGTTTGCAGGTAGAACATGCGGCGCAGCGAGACCGGGTGCAATACCTCGTTGGCCCTGCGGCCCGGCTCCCGGCGGGAAGCGCCCATGGTGAAGTCCGCCAGGGCTGAATCGCCGGGTTTGAACAGTAACAGGGTTTGTCCCAGGGGGGTGGTGATCTCCGGTTTGATACGCGCCGTCTCTGCCTGCTGCCGCGTTTGTAGTGCCACCTCGACCAACTGCGGCAACCCGGGGCGCGGAGTGACCCGCTGCCGCACCGTGGCATAGCCGTCCAGGCTGACTTCCACCACGTGCTCCACGGCTGGCAGTGACAGGGTCCGGCTGCCATTGCCAACCGTCCTGCCATTGATACTGACGACGGCATTGGCGGGACTGATCCTGAGCCGCACCTCGCCCAGTTCGGGTTGCAGGGTTACCGTGCGCTTGTCGCTGCCGGCGGCGGTGAGTTGCACCGCGGCGGTGTAGCGCTTGTAGCCGGGCTTGAAGACGCCCAACTGGTGGGCTTTGCCGGGACTGACCTCCAGGGTCATGGGCGTCTGTCCCTGGAACTCGCCGTCCAGTGTGACGTTGGCGCCGCCGGGCACACTCGTCAGGGTCAGTTCGCCCGGGGCCGGTTGCATGTTGATCCGGCCCAGGTCCTGGCCTTCCCCGGCCTTGATGCGCAGGGTCTGTTGCCAGTCGGCGTAGGACGGCAGTTGCAGTAGCAACTGGTGCTCGCCCTGCAGTACTTCCAACGTTGCCGGAGTTTGTCCGGCGGGTTCGCCGTCCACCAGGATGGCAGCACCCGGAGGCTGGCTGTCCACGGTGACCGCGGCCCAGGCAGGCAACAGTTGCAGCTGTAGCTGCTGTCGCACGCTGCGCCCCTCGACTTGCAGCACGTGTTCCAGCGGCAGGTGCCGCGCTTCCTCCAGCAGCAGACGGTGCTCTCCCTCCGCCACCGGGAAGTCGCGCAGCGGTGTCTTGCCCGCCGAGGCGCCATCAATGGTCACGCTGGCGCCCTGTGGTTCGCTGTCGATGGACAGCAATCCGGGCAGCGCCTGCAACTGCAGCTCGACGGTCTGGGCGTCTTCCTCGCGCACGTTGATCGTGGTGGTGAGGGGCTGATAGCCCTCGGCGCTTGCGCTGACCTCGTACTCGCCGGGGCGCAGGAGATAATGTGTGCCGAAGGGTATGGCAAAGCCACTGACGGACAGCTTTACCGGCGCCTGGGCCAGCACGACGATGTTCACGGAGCGGGCGCCCAGCAGGAAGAGCAGCGCCAGCGCGAACAGCGCCAGCGCGGCAATCAGTACCGCGCGCGCCGGTCTGCGCGGACCCGGCGCGCGGGGCCCGGAGGTGTCCAGCGGGCTGAACTCACTCGGTGCAATGGTGACAGGTGCGTTTGCCATGGGATCCGCCCTGTCAGATCGGGTCGGTGCAGATGACCGTGACCGGGGCCGGGGTCTGGTCGTGTGAAATGGTAAAACTCTGGCGCACGTCGCGGTAGCCGTTGCGGGTGCCGAGTGCGGTGTAGGTGCCGGGTCGCAGCGTGAGCACCTGCTCGGAGAATCGGCCCAGCCGCGCCACCTTGTAAACGGTCACCTCGGTTTCCTGGTCCGAGCGCAGGGTCACGGTCACCGTGGTGCTGGCCTGGCGCAGCAGGGCTTCAAGCCGGGCTATCTGTTGTTGCAGCAGGGTGCCGCTCGGTGTGACCTGCCTGGCTTGTGCCACCAGTTGCGCCGCGGCGGCGGCCACTGCCGCGTCGGACAGTCTCTCGGGCTGCTCCAGGGTTGTCCTGAACTGCTGGTCCATTTGGGCCCGCGCGCGGCTGCGCTTGAGTCCGTCACTGGCAAACAACACGCTGCCATCGATCTTTTGCGCCTGCTCGTAAGCGGCGACGGCCTGTTGCCACTGCTCCTTTTGCTCGGCTTGCCGGCCCTGCTGGTCGAGGCTCGCGAGCCGCTGCGCGGTTTCCGCCGATGTGACTTCCTGCAGTGCACTGGCCGCTTCACTGGCGCCTGGTTGCAGTTTTGCGGCGGCGTTGAACGCCTTGCGCGCGCTATCGAAACGACCGGCGTTCAGGGCGGCATAGCCCTCGCTCATGGCGGCGTTGAAGTCCTGCTCCCGCGCTTTGGCCGCCACTCGCTGTAGTTCGCTCCTGGCGCGCTGGTGCATCGGGTCCAGCGCCGTGGCCTGTTGCAGCAGTTGCTGCGCCCCGGCGAGGTCTCCCGCCGCTTCCGCCTTCGCGGCGCCGTCCAGCAATGGCAGCAATTTCGGGAGCACGTCGGCACGTCGCTGCAGCGCGGCGACATCGCCGTTGTCAGGATCGATGGTTGCCGCCACCTGCAGGGCGGCGCTCGCGGCGTCGGCGTCGCCCTGCTCCAGCGCCGCGAGCGCCGCTTCCAGCAGGCGCTGCAGCTCCCGGGGCATCGCCTGTTGCAGCGCCTGCAAAGCCGTCAGTCCACTCTGATAACTTGCGGAGGCCTCCTGGTACTGCCGATTCTTATACAGGGCGTCGCCCTCTGCGGCGGTGCTTGCAACCCGGGTAAATTCCTCGGGTGCCCACTTTTCCACACCGTGGGCCTGCAGGTCGAATTGCAGGTCCAGCAACTGCTGCAATACCTCCTGGGCCTCCTTGCGCATCCGGGCGGCCTGGGCGTCGGACCAGGAGTAGCATCCGGGGCGGCGGCGTCGCCGCCGGGGTGCTGCGGGCATCGCCGGTCCCGGCATCCGGGGATGCCGCTGTCGCTGCGGGCGGCGTGGCCGTTGGCGACTGCACGCTCGCCGGCAGCCAGAAGATCACCAGTACTGCCAGCAGCAACAGCGCGCTCCAGGGCCGGCAGCACCCAGGCAGGAGTGCCGCGTTGTACGTCCTCCGGGGCTTTACGTGCCGTGGCGTCGGCGACCGGTACCGGTTGCACTACATCAAACGGAATGGGTTTTACTGGGTCATTGTGTGAAGACATGCCGTCGTGGGGGCCTTGCGTGACAGGGAAACGGGTCAGAGTGTATCAGCAGTGCGGGCCGATTCCTCGGGTAATTCAAGATCGCCGATCTCGGCGCGATAGATATCGGCGAGCAGGGCGCGCCATTGTGCGTACTGTTGTTCCACGTTGCCGCTGAGCGTCACCGTGCGGTCCTCCAGTTCGATGACCTGCGGGGTGACCTCCGCCTCCAGTGACTGGCCCAGCTCGTCCAGTTCCGCGACATGTATCTGCGCTTCGTTGCGCTTGTCCAGTCCGCTCTTGAGCAGATAGCCGCCGCCAAGCACCGCGACCTGGCCGGCGGTTCGCGTCGTGCTGCTGTCACCTGTGGCGGCTGCAGCGATGCCCCCGATCACCGCCAGACCGCCCAGCACGAGGTTGCGCGTACTCTCGGCCTGCAGCTCCTCCAGCGCCACCACCGATTCGTAGCTGTTCTTGCGCCACTCCTGGTAGGGCGGCAACATCTGCGCATCGAAATTCGTGTAGTACGCCTGCAGGGTATCCACATACACGTGGTCGCGTTCGCGAATCTCGCGCACACGCACCAACATGGGATCGTTCTCCGCAGGCAGTCGCTTCACGACGTATTCGCCATTGCGATTCTGTTCAAGGTACCCGTCGAAGGCATCCGGTGAGAAGCTGCGGGCGAAGCGCAGTTCGGCCACCACGCGGATATCGGTGCGGTCCTGCGGCTTCAGTTCTTCCTGTTGTTTGAGCAGGTCATTGGCGATGGTGTTGTATACCGCCTGGAAGGGGTCGTACGTCTTGCGAGTGGTGGTCTGGTAGGAATAACGGCTCGCCTTGCCAGTATACGTCTTGTCCAGCCAGACCTCGCCCGTGGCATCCGTGGCGATAATATTGAGTTGCAGTTCCTCGCCGTCGGAGTGCAGGATCTTGCCCCGCACGATGAGGTCGGTGACCTGGGAGTCATCGGGGACCACCCGCACCGCGCCCCAGGCGCCGCTGTCCTGCATGGCTTCGGTCAACAGCAGCGGCATGAAACGGGCCTCGGCCTTGCGCACCTCCGGGTACACCTGCTCGTCCTCATCGTAGTCATCCAGGCCTGGATCGAAGACCACCACAGCGACATCCAGCAACTGGTCTTCAGGAACAGCCGCCGCCGGTGTTTCGATGGCCGGAACCGACGTACTCTTGATCGTCTGGCTAACGCAACCGGCCAGCAGCAAGCACAGTCCCGCGCACAGCAGCCCGCGCGGCGGTGTCATTTTTCGATGCCCTTGTATTTGCGGTACTCGTCCCACAGCTTTTCCCGCACGGCGGGGTCGGGCTCCCGGGACGCGGCCTCGCGCAATTGCCGGGCGACCACATCGTCGTCGTTGCCGCTGGGAATGTCGGCAGGGGCGGGGTATTTGGCGGCATTCGGGACTGCCCCCCCGCCGGCAGATGCACCGCCAAGCCCGCCGCCACCGCCACTGTAACCGCCGGCCTCCGCGACGCCGTCTTCATAGGGACTGTTGCCCTCTTCTGCGGCATTGCCGCCGGCACCCCCGGCCCCCGCATTGCCGCTGCCTGCGGCAGTCGATGCTTTGGTGGCCTGCGCCCGGGCAGCGCGCCGTTGCTCTTCCTGGGTTTTGAGGATTCTGGCATCAAACTCGCCGGCGCCTTTTTCCAGTTGTGCGTCCAAAATGGCGACCTGCTCGGCGGGGTGAGCGGGCCGCCCGGCAGTCCGGCTGCGGAACCGTACAGCCCGCCGCCCTGACCGCCACCCTGGCCACTGCCCGGACTGGCGCCGGCGGGGTTGCCGGCGCTGCCGCCCGCTGTCTGGCCAGCGGACTGGCTGCCCCCGGCCGGACCACCGCCGCCGTTGGCACTCTCCCCGGTATCGCCGGCGCTGCTCGCTGCGGCGCCCGAGGAATCCGCAAGACTGGGTTCCTCGTCCCTCAGGTCGGGCAGCGCGTCACTGCCGCCGCCCTGTTGCGCGGCCGCACTACTCCCGTCCGGCGGCCCGTTGGCGCCCTCGGCCCCCGAGGCTGTCTGCTCGCCACTGGCGCCGGCGGGCGTATCCTCCGGCGGGCCAACCTCGTCCTTGCTGGCGCCAGAGCTACTGGTGCTGCCCTGGCCGCCGGCGGATTGCCCGCCGCCGGACTGGGTGCCGCTGGCTGCGCTAGCGGGCGACGACTGGGTGGTGCTGCTGCTGGTGCTGCTGGCACTGCTGCTCCCGGAAGTACTGCTGGAGCTGCTCGCCGGTGGCGGGGTGGTGGGCGTCGGCGGTGTCTGTGGCTGGGTCGGATTGCTGGCGCTGGGGCAGCCGGACAGCAGCAGGCAGAGGCAGGCCGCGCCCCCGAAACTGCCGAGCCGCCCCCACGCCGCGTTACTGAATGCTGAATGCTTTGACAAGTTTCTCTGTCTCTACTGGTTGTCCCGCCTCAAAACGTGGACGGAAGGTGGTCTTGCGCAGTTGTCGCATCAGGCGCGATGCCTGCCGGTCCTCTGCCTCATTGTCATCCATGCGCTCCAGGTCCCGCACGCGCCCGTTTTCACTGACGCCAAAAGCGAGCAGGACATCCGCCTGCGCAGGATCGACCGCCGGTGGTAGCGGACTCAGGTCCTCCAGGGCCGGCAGGGCGACCGGCTCGCCGAACAGTTGGTCCAGCTCTGCTTGGGCATCGTCTTCCCGCGCAAGTTCCGTTTCCGCTTCCCGGTAGGCCTGCCACGCGTCCTCCCTGCGGCCATTCCACAGGCGCCAGTCGCCCAGCATGACGAGGCCCTGCGCCCGCGTTTCGCTGGTCTGGGTGCCCTGCTGCTCTGCCAGCCCGGAAATGGCCTGGATGATGTCGCTTCCCAACTGGTAACTCTGGGCACGATACGCCTTGAACTGCAATAGTGACTCGTTGACCCGCCCGTCCTCGGTGAATACCTGGTCCGAATCCTGATACTCGTAACCGGAGATCAGGTACTGCGCCTGCAGCATTCCGTGCAACGGCGGCAGCAGCTTCGGAGACGTCTTCCCTTCCCGCAGCGTGACGTCATCCAGTGCCTGCCGGTACAGTTCCCACATGTTCATCAGCCGCGTGTAGCCCTGTGGCCCGCTGAGGCCCAGTTGATAGGCGCTGTACTGCCACTTCGCCTGCTGCAGCAGGGCCAGGGTTCGTGCATCGCCGCTCTCAAGCTGCATTTCCACACGGTAGAGATAGCTCTGGCGCTCATCTGCCAGCGTATAGTTTTCGCTGGCGATGTAGCTGGCGATTTCGCCCTGGACCAAGGGGATCTGCTGGGGACAATACAGGCCCTCGTTGATCCGTGTCAGGTGCGCCCCACGCTTGAACAGCTTGATAGCTTCCTCGTGTCGACCCTGGCTCTGGAGGTTGCGCGCCAGGCTGAACAGGGACTCGGGCAGCGCTTCGGCGTAGGCGCCCTCGCTGGACTCCAGTTCCTGAATGGCAGCCGCGTAAGCGCGCTCTTCCTGCCGGTTGGTTGCGGCAGCGGTCGGCTCCTCCTCAGGGCCGGCATCATTGGCGCCGGGTTGCCCGGTCTCCGCGCCCGTCTCCGGCAGCGGCACCTGCTGCGCCGGCGGGCTGATCATGGCGACCAGCGCCTGCGGTTCCTGCCCGTTAGCGGCGCTCGCAGCCGTGCCCGCCTCTTGCTCCGCCCCGGCCAGAGCCGGCAGGGCGCAGGTTGTTAACAGTAGGGAAAGCGCTGTGGCAGGAATGGACGTAGTCTTCATCTCACACCCCCTGTGGCGATGCGCGGAGTGGCCGCGATCGGCGATGGCTAACAAGGTACATCGGGACTATACATTACCGCGACGGGCGGACAAAATACCGCCCCGAAGCCGCGCCTTGGCAACGCAGGTCGCCGCCCCGGGAGTGTTATGAGCCAGTTTGCGAGGGAAACCGCCGTCGAGCAGGTGGGAGAAAACCTGTTTCGCGGTGAGCTATGCGCCGGCTGGCGCATCGGCGCCGTGCCCAACGGCGGGTATGTAATGGCCGTGGCGGGGCGCGCCTTGCGCGCAGTGCTGCCGCACAAGGATCCGCTCACTGTCAGCGCCTTCTACCTGGCGCCCACCGTGCTGGGTCCCATCGAGTGCCGCGTCACCCCACTGGGCGGCGGGCGTGGAACCAGTTTCGCCGAGGTCAGCATGTTCCAGCAGGGACAACTCAAGGTGAAGGTTACCGCCGCCTATACCGACCTGGACCGGCTCGGTGGGGAAACCTGGGCGGCGGCCGGGAGGCCCGATTACCCGTCCTGGGAGGACTGCACCCCGGCGGGGCAGAAGGGCCTGGAGTTCCGGCAGCGCGCGGAGCTGCGCCTGGTGTCCGGCAACGAGGTATTCAGTGAGCGCAGGACCGATGGCAGTGGCGAATTCCGGGGCTGGGTGATGCACCGGGATGGCAGCGACCCCGACGTGATCGCCCTGCTGATGTTCGCCGACTCTTTTCCGCCACCCATCTTCTCCGTATTGGGCCCGATAGGGTGGGTGCCCACGGTGGAGTTGACCGTGCAGGTGCGCGCCCACCCGGCACCGGGGCCGCTGCAGGTGCGACTGTGTTCCCGCTACCTGACCCGGGGGGTGGTGGAAGAAGACGGCGAGTACTGGGACAGCGCGGGCCGGCTGGTGGCCCTCAGCCGCCAGACGGCCAAGGTTCGCGTGGGCAAGGGCTGAGGCGCGGCCCCTGCAATTCCCTCCTAGTAGCCCGCCACCCAGCCACCCGGACGTCGGGGATCCGAGGCGCCGTACAACCAGCCGTCGCCGAGCATGATGGAGTTGGTGCGCCCCGTGGTGCGGTCGGCGGAATCTACCTGCTGGCCCATGGCCTGTAACAACCGGATGGTGTCCGCACTGAATCCCTGCTCCATTTGCAGCACGTCCGGCATCCACTGGTGATGGATCCTCGGCTCCGCCGCTGCCGTGGCCACGTTCATGTCAAACTCCATCGTGTTCAACAACAGCTGCAGGACCGTGCTGATGATGGCGCTGCCGCCGGGACTGCCGGTGGCGAGCCAGGGCTTGCCGTCCCTCAGGACGATAGTGGGGCTCATGGAGGACAGGGGGCGTTTGCCGGGTTCGATGTTGTTGGCCTCCCCCTGAACCAGCCCAAAGGCGTTGGCGACATCGGGGCTGGTGGTGAAGTCCGCCATCTCGTTATTCAGCAGCATGCCGGTGCCCGGCACCACGATATTCGAGCCGAAACTGAAATTCAGCGTGTAGGTGTTGCTGACCACGTTGCCGAACCGGTCCGCCACGCTGTAGTGGGTCGTCTCGGTGCTTTCCTCGCCGACCGGTTGCCCCGGGGCAATGTCGGCCGAGGGCGTAGCGTGGTTGCTATCGATGCGCTGCCGCTGCCGGGCCGCGTAGGCTTTGTCAGTCAGTTGTGCTACCGGCACCGGGACGAAGTCCGGGTCGCCCAGGTAGAGGCTGCGGTCGGCGTACGCCAGCTTCATGCTTTCCGTCAGGTGGTGCACATAGGCGGCGGAGTTGTGACCCATGGCCTTGAGGTCATAGCCTTCGAGTATATTGAGCATTTCCAGGATGTGTACGCCGCCGGAGGAAGGGGGCGGCGTGGATACGATGTCGAAACCGCGGTAGGTGCCGCGCACCGGTTCGCGCTCCACGACCCTGTAGTTGGCGAGATCCGCGGCGGTAATCAGTCCGCCGCCGGTCGCCATTGCAGTCGTAATGCGTTTCGCCACGTCACCGCTGTAGAACCCGGGTATGCCCTGCGCCTGTATCCGTTCCAGCGTCCAGGCGAGGTCTGGCTGTTGCCAGTTGTCGCCTATCTCGTAGGGGGTGCCGTCCGGGTGGAAAAAAACGCGTGCTGCCGCCGGGTTGGCGCGCAATTGCGCGGCATTGGCGTTCATCTCGAAATACAGACCGAAGGACACGGGAATGCCCCTCGTGGCGAGGGCGATGGCCGGTGCCAGCACCTGCGCGCGGCTGAGGGTGCCGTATTTTTCCAGCGCGTAGAGCAGGCCGGCGACGGTGCCGGGGACCCCGGCGGACTGCAGGCTGAAGTACTCCTTCTGGCGATCGAGATTACCCTCGGCATCCAGGAACATGTCCCGACTGGCGCCGGTCGGGGCGGTCTCCCGGTAATCGATCAGGGTTTGCCGGTGCTCGTTAGCCAGGTGAATCAGCATGAAACCGCCGCCAGCCAGGTTGCCCGCCCTCGGATAGGTCACCGCCAGGGCGAATCCCGTGGCCACGGCCGCATCGACCGCGTTGCCGCCCTCGCGCAGCATTTGCACCCCGACCTCGGTGGCCAGTTGTTCGGGCCCGACCACCATACCGTGGCGCGCCACAATGGGGAGAAAGCGCTCCCGGTAGTCGATGATCGGCGCCGTCTCCGCAGCCAGGCCGCTGCTGGCGGGGACGGGTGTCGGGACGGTGCGACGCGCGCTGTGCTGCAGGTCTGCAGTGGCGCATGATGTCAGTGCCAGGGCCAACAGGCCCAGGCTCAGTATGAGTTGCCGCAGGTTTCTCACAAACAGGACTCTGGTTATGCGCCAGTGCCAGACTTTAACTGTTTTGGTTTGCCACGCATACTCGCGGTGGGGGTGGCACGGCCATGCGAATAGTTTCTGGCCGGCGGGAGGGTGTCAGGTGACGGATAACTTACTGGGTGAAATTGAACGGCGCTGGCAGTCCATGTTTGCCGCTCTGGCGGCAGGCGACGATGTGACCCCAACCCGGCGCCTGCGCACCGAGGGTATGATGGAGGCTGCGGTACTGGCGGGGCTGGCGACGCCCGCGGTGTTGGTCGAGTCCATGGACCGGTGCTATCGGGCGGTCAATGGCCGCGGTTTCGACGAGGAGTTCGGCGACGATTGGCAGGACTTCTTTCCCTTCCCCCAGATACCCGCGATGGCGCGGCGGGCGCCGGTCTTCCCCAGCACCCCGGACTGAGTGCTTCCCGGCCGCGCCAGCCCCGTTCAGCGCGCCTCGCGCCACATGAACCAGGCGGTGGGGCCCGTTTTTGACACGGGCTCGGCGGCCGTGACCTCGAAGCCGTGGCGTTGGTAAAGTGGCAGGTTGCGCTCGTTCGAGCACTCCAGATAGGCCGGCATGCCGCGCTCGTCGCAGATTGTCGTACCCTGCTTGAGCAGCGTCGCGCCGATGCCTTGCCCCTGCGCGCCGTGGCGGCAGCCGATGAACTGCAGGTAGTAGTGGGGCTCCCGGGGGCAGTGCCGGGCGAACACGTAGCCCTGTCGATACACACGCCAGAGCTGGCTCAGGCCACCCACCCCTAACAGGCGGAGGCCGAACTTCAGCAGACTGAGGCGCGGCGCCACGATAAACCGCTCTTCCGGCGGCAGCCACAGGGCTGCTGCGCGGCCCTGCTCCTCGATGTGCACGATGCCGCGCGGCAGGTAGACATCCTTTACCAGCATGCGGAAAAAAACCGGGTAGAGCTGGGCTTGCGGGAACACCCAGTTAAACATGGGATCCCTGGCAAAACTGTCGCTGAGCGCATCAACCAGGTCTTCCGTGTCGGCGTGACTGGCGTCGCGAATGATCGGCGGAGTTTCCATGCGGCGGGGCTTTGCCTCAGTTTAGTACGACAGCTACTATAGCCTGTTGAAAGCGTAGCAGGATATAACAGTGCGATACGAGGAATTCCGCCGTGAATACACGGCAGCGGGCCTGACTCGCGAAATGCTCGATGCCAGCCCGCTGCGCCAGTTCGAGATCTGGCTGGAACAGGCGGTGCGGGCTGGCCTGGAAGATCCCACGGCGATGGTGCTGGCCACCCTGGATGAGCAGGGCGGGCCGTGGCAGCGGATCGTGCTCCTGAAGGGCCTGTCCGGGGGCGGCTTCGTGTTCTACACCAATCACGGCAGCAACAAGGCCCGTGCCATCGAGCGCCACCCGGAAGTCTCCCTGCTATTCCCGTGGAATGCGCTCGACCGGCAGGTTATTGTCGCCGGCACCGCGCAGAAGATGGGCTACACCGAATCCGCGCGCTATTTCATCACCCGCCCGCGGGAAAGCCAGATCGCCGCGTGGGCCTCGCGCCAGAGCAGGCCCATCAGCGCCCGCGCAGTGCTGGAGCAGCAGGCGCAGATCATTCGCAGGAAGTTTGGCGACGGCGAGATTCCCATGCCGGACTTCTGGGGTGGCTACCGAGTGGCGCCCCGGCGCATCGAATTCTGGCAGGGCGGCGAGCATCGCCTGCACGACCGCTTTCTCTACCGCCAGAGCACCGACGGCCACTGGGAGATCGAGCAGTTACAGCCCTGAGCGTGATGGCGACCGGGCTGCCCGAAATACACACCTGCAGGGAGCAAGATGAGCATGCTTACAGTGGAACAACTCAGCGGCACCTGGGACCTCGAGTCCTGGACCATCGGCTACTCGGACCGGGACGAATTCAGCTATCCCTATGGCGAGGATCCCCGGGGGTTGCTGCTGTATACCGAGGACGGCTGGATGAGCGCGTCAATCTGCCGCAGCGACAGGACCCGTTTGCCGACGGATGTGGGTTTTCGCGCACTGCCGGAGTCGGCGCGGGCCGAGGCGTTTTCTCGTATTTCCATTACGCCGGTCGCTACCGCGTGGTCGACGGGGACGTGATCCACTTTGTCGCCCAGAGCCTCAATCCCAATATGGCGGGAACCGAACAGTTGCGCCACGCGGAACTCGACGGCCAGACGCTGGTGCTGAGTGGCAAGGACGAGGCGGCTGGTGTAACCCGCTTTCACTCCCTGGTCTGGCACAGGCAGGCGGGCGCCGGCGTCGATGTCGCGGTGGAAGTCGATATCGGGTGATGCCGGCAGGCAGCCGTCGAGAGGCCCGGTCCGGTGAGCAGTCCCGGTCAGCGGACCCGGCGTTGGGAGAAATAACGCGATTCTTCCTCAATCCCCAGCAATAGCCGGCGCAACATGTCGAGACCGGCGGCGGCAACCATGGTCTGGAACAGCGTGCGCTCTACCGGCCACAACAGGCAGCGCGTACGCAGGTTTTCCCGGCTGCCCCAGGCCAGCCAGACGGTGCCCACCGGTTTGTCCGGCGTGCCGCCGTCCGGCCCCGCGATGCCGGACACCGCGATGGCGTAATCCGCCCCGGCCCGCTGCAGGGCGCCCAGCGCCATTTCCTTTACCACCGCTTCGCTGACGGCGCCGTGCGCGGCCAGGGTGTCATTCCGCACGCCCAGTACCGCGTGCTTGACGGCGTTGGAGTAGGTGACGAAGCCGGCGTGGAAGGCGTCCGAGGCGCCGGGAATGCGCGTGAGCATGGAGGCGATCAGGCCGCCGGTGCAGGACTCGGCGGTAGTCACACTGGCGCCGCGATCGCGCAGCAGCTCCAGCAGGCGCTGTGCCAGGCTGACATCGCCCTCGCCGATAATGTGGTCGCCAAACAGTGCTTCGAGCCGTTCGCGGCAGTGTCGCTGCGCTCCCTCGGCAGTCGCACTGTCGATAGTAAGCTTGATTTCCATCTGCGGCGCCCCGGCGCGAAAGCCCAGCTCTACCTCTCGTGGCCAGTCGGTGACGGCGTCGCTGATGATTTGCTGGGCGGTGGATTCCCCCAGGCCGAACGTTTGCAGGCGCAGGACTTTGCGCCCCGGCGGGCGCTGCAGTCGCGCGGCGAGGTCCACGGTGATGCCGTCCAGCATCGCGGCCAGCTCTCCGGGCACACCGGGTGTGCAGATGACGCGGCAGCCCCGGAGGGTCATTTCAAACCCGACGGCGCTGCCGATCGGGTTGTCCACGATGGTCGCGCCGGCGGGCAGCTGTGCCTGTTTCAGGTTGGCGGCATTGAGCTGCAGGTTGCGGCGCGCGCACCACTGTCGCAGGTGTGCCACGGCTTGCGGGTGTTCCTGCAACGGCACCCCCGCCACGGCGGCCAGGATTTCCGCCGTCAAATCGTCAATGGTCGGCCCCAGCCCCCCGTTGACGATCACCAGGTCTGCCGCGCTGATCATGGCCGCCAGTTCCGTTTTCAGCAGCGCCACATCGTCGCCTACGGTGACCTTGCGGTAGACCCCGATTCCGATCGCGCCGAGTCGTTGCGCGATCAGGGCGGAATTGGAGTCCACCGTGTCGCCGCTCATGATCTCGTTGCCGGTAAGCAGCAGTTGTACCTTCATCTGGTAATCGGTCATGGAAGTCTCGTGCGCGGGAGCCGGCGGCCAGCATAGCGCCAATGCTTTTGCCAAGGCAAAGTGCTATGGTTTCGTGATCATGAGTGCGCCCTTGCCCGATCTCCACTTCTGCCCTGAGTGCGGCGGCCCGCTGCTGCGCCATGTCGTGGGCGGAGAGCCGCGCAATCACTGGTTCTGCCGGCGTTGCCAGACCCGGCATTATCACTACCCCAGGGTGGTCGTCACCGCATTTGTCGCCTGCGGTGAACGCCTGTTGTGGGTGCAGCGCGGCCTCGACCCCCAGCGCGGCAAGTGGGCCATCCCCGGCGGCTTCCTGGAAGAGGGGGAGACCCTGGCGGAAGGCGCGGCCCGGGAGTTGCACGAGGAGGCGGGAATCCTGTTGCCCCCCGGGCAACTGCAGTTGTATATGACGGGCAGCATCACCTTCATCAACCAGGTCTACGTAGGGTTTCGCGCGACCCTGGTCACGGACGCCTGTCTCCCGGGCCTCGAATCCCTGGATTGCCGGTTTTTTGCCCGCGATGAATGCCCCTGGGACCAGGTCGCCTACCCGCAGGTCAACGACTCCATACGGCAGGCCTACGACGACCTGGACAGCGGCCGCTTCGATGTCTGGCAGGCGGAGATGACCGAGAGCCGCTACGAGTTGCGCCCGGTCTCCCATGCCCGTCCGGGTCACAGGGGTGAGGCGCACTAGAACCCGCCGTGTTCCTCGAGATAAGCCAGTTCGGCGGCGGTGGAGTGACGCCCCAGCAGCGCGTTGCGGTGGGGAAAGCGCCCGAACCTGGCGATGACGTCCCGGTGCGCCACGGCGTAACGCAGGAAACTGGCGTATTGCGGCTGGCCAGTGAGCGCCGCCAGTTCCTCGAACAAGCTGACACAGCGCGCCTGCACGGCCAGGTCCTCACAGTGTTCCAGCGGCAGGTAGATGAATACCCGGTGAATCGCCGGCAACTGCCGGTGCCGGCCACTGTCGATGGCGTCCCGCGCTAGCGCCAGGGCCTGTGGGTCGCCGGCAAAGGCCTGCGCCGTGCCCCGGTGGATATTGCGCGGGAACTGGTCCAGCAGCACGACGAGGGCGACCAGGCCGCGGTCGGACTGTGCCCAGCTGTCGAGTTGCCCGTCCAGGGCGAGCGCCAGCGACGGCCCGAACCGCGCGCGAGAGGTCGCGTCCGTCTGCGCATTGGCGCCAAACCACAGTTCGTTGCGGTCGGTCACGCACAGGCCCGCCGCGTCCAGCTCGCCGAACCAGAAATCGTGGATCTCCCCAATGGTGTCCGTCATGCGCGATCGCCCCGCCAGTGCCCTGATATGTTAAGGTTCGCCTCTCTTGAAAGGAACAGGAAGGAAACGATTTATGGCACTGCTTCCCGTGGTAGAACTGCGTACCGACGAGCAAAAGGCCAGCTACGGCTTTGGCCTGCAATTCGGCGCCCAGTTGCTGCGCAACGACTTTGACGGCCTGGACCTGGAGGCGGTGGTGGCCGGGGTGCGTCACTGGTATACGCAGCAGGCGATGGCGCTGTCCCAGGAACAGATCAATCCCAGCTACCAGGTCATCCAGCGCCGCCAGCAGGACAAGGCGGCCGAACTGGCGCGCCGGCGCGAGGCCCAGGCGGCACAGTTCCTCGCCGCGAATGCGGCGAGGGAAGGCGTTGTCACCACGGACAGCGGACTACAGTACGAGGTGCTGGAGCAGGGCAGCGGTCCGCGCCCCGGGCCGCGTTCCAATGTGGTCACCCACTATCACGGGACACTGGTGGACGGCACGGTGTTCGACAGCTCCCTGGAGCGGGGTGAGCCCGCCGAATTCGGCGTCCACCAGGTGATTCCCGCCTGGACGGAGGCGCTGCAACTGATGGCGGTGGGCGCCAGGTGGCGTATCGCCTGCCCGCCGGAGCTGGCCTACGGAGAGCGCGGCGCCGGCGACGCGATTGGGCCCAACACGGCGCTGGTATTTGAGATTCACCTGCTCGATATCAGGGACTGACCCGGCATGACGGCCAATATCAACCTGCCGCGAATCCTGCGCGTGGGCGCCGGGGCCAGTGGGGAACTGGTGGTTACACTGCGGGAACTCGGCCTGGCACGCCCCCTGCTGGTCACCGACCCGTTCATGCTGGCCTGCGGTTACTGTCAACGCCTGCAGGGCGCACTGGATGCGGCGGGTATCACCTGGGGCCTGTTCAGTGACTGTGTGCCGGACCCCACCACGGACAGTGTTTACGCGGCCCTCGCGCAGCTGCGCGCCGGGGATTATGACTGCGTGGTCGCGCTCGGCGGCGGCAGCTCACTGGATACCGCCAAGGCGGTCGCGGTGCTGGCCTTACAGGGCGGCATCATGCGCGATTACAAGGTGCCGCGCCAGGTGGACTCGGGCCTGCCCATCATCGCGATACCCACGACGGCCGGAACCGGCTCGGAGGCCACCCGGGTGGCGGTCATTACCGATACTGAAACACGGGAGAAAATGCTGTGCATGGGGCTGGGGCTGATGCCGGTGGCGGCCCTGGTCGACTACGAGTTGACCCTGACCATGCCCTACCGCCTCACCGCGGACACTGGCATCGACAGCCTGTGCCATGCGCTGGAGGCCTATGTCAGTCGCAGGGCGAACCCGTTCACCGACAGCATCGCCCTGACCGCCATGCGCACGATCTACCAGAATATCCGCACCGCCTGTGCCGAGCCGGACAATCGGCCGGCCCGGGAGGCGATGATGCTGGCCGCCACGCAGGGCGGAATCGCCTTTGCCAACGCCTCGGTGACGCTGATACACGGCATGAGCCGCCCGATCGGCGCGCTGTTCCACGTGCCGCACGGGCTCAGCAACGCCATGTTACTGCCGGAAGTGACCGCCTGGTCGGTGGCTGCGGCCCCCCAGCGGTATGCCCATTGCGCGCGGTCTATGGGGATAGCACCCGCATCGGCGGACGATGCCGACGCCTGCGCGCAACTGGTCGACGCACTTCGCACCCTGACGGCGGACCTGCAGGTGCCGGGGCCGAGGGCCTTCGGCATCGACCACGGCGCCTGGTTCGATTCCTGGAACTAATGTCGCAACAGGCCCTCGAATCAGGGTCCCCGGCCAACAACCCGCGCGTTCCGCGGTCGCAGGATATCCTGGAACTCTACCGGCGCATCTGGTAATGCGGGCGAGCTGGGCAACCTGCTCGAGGGTAAAAATCAGGCCGACAGCGGCTGCACGCGCTTACATTGCCGGGCGCCTTTGTTTACACTTGTCAGTCTTCGTTCACCCCCTGTCACGAAGGATTTCTGCTTATGAGACGCGTCGTATTCAATCAAAAAGGTGGAGTCGGCAAGACCAGCATTGCCTGTAATCTGGCGGCCATAGGGGCGGCGATGGGCTACCGCACCCTGGTGGTGGACCTGGATGTACAGGGCAATACCACGCACTACCTGGTGGGCGAAATAGACGCGGAGGCCTTTCCCGCGGAGGCGCAGGGCGTGGCTGGCCTGTACCGCCAGACGGTAGGTCCGCGCAAGATGCGCAAGAACCCGGATTCCTTCGTCTGGGAAACCCCCTACGAGAACCTGTTCCTGCTGCCCTCCAGCCCGGTCCTGTCGGAGATGGAGAGCGAGCTGGAATCCCGCTACAAGATCTACAAGCTGCGCGATGCACTGGACAAGCTCAATGACGAGTACGACCGGGTCTACATCGATACGCCGCCCAGTTTCAATTTCTACTCCAAGTCAGCGCTGATTGCCGCGGATGCGGTATTGATTCCCTTCGACTGCGACAGCTTTGCGCGGCAGAGCCTCTACTCCCTGCTGGATAACATCGGCGAGCTGCAGGAGGATCACAACCCCGAGCTGGAGGTCGAGGGGATTATCATCAACCAGTTCAATTCCCAGGCGCGCCTGCCGGGGGAACTGGTGGCCGAGTTGGAGGCGGAGGGTTTGCCGGTCTTCAAGAGCTATCTCAACAGTTCGGTGAAGATGCGGGAATCGCACCGGGATCACCGGCCCCTGATCGACCTGGCGCCCAGCCACAAGCTGACCGGCCAATTCCTGGATTTGCATGCGGAGCTAGAGAAGGCGGCGGCGCGCGCGGCCGCGTGATCGACACCGGCGGGGTGCGGCGGGCCTGAAGGCGGGAAATCGGCTATATCCATATACTCTCTGGTTATTTGAAACTCTCTTTTTGATTATATAAAGTGCCCAGCCTGACGCTAAAAACCGTGGTGCAAGCCCTTCGTGGACCTCAACTTCGACACTGTTAACGAGTCCTGCGCGATGCCAGCGCCGAGGGCGATCGTGACGTGGGCGCTGGGTCTGGGACGCAGGACCATCGCCACGACCAGCATGTTGGCCGCAACGCGGCGGTGATGCCGCACCTGGCCAGGCCGTATCGATAAAGCCCTGCCCACGGTCTGGGTGGACACCACGGCGGCTACAACCTGCGCGACACCTGTGGTGGCCGAGCGCCTGATCCACGACCTGGAACTGAATATCCACGTGTACTCACCCGAGATGACCTCGGAGCGCCGCAACACTTGTTATGGGGGGATTCCCACCGTGGACGAGGAGGAACGACACCGGAATTTACCCGGCAGGTGAAGCTGCCCCTTTGCGCGTAGTTCCAACCCGAGATCTGCGGTATCCGCCGGGAAGAGACGGAACTGCGCAGGCGCCTGGCATCGTTTCGGATGGTCGCGGCATCATCAAGGTGGCGCCGTTGTTTTACTGGTCAGAGGATGATAAGAGACTATATGGCGCGCACGACCTGCCTACCTGCAAGCATTATTTTGACCCCACCAAGGTACACGATGGCCGCGAATGCGGCCTACCTGACCCGTCAGCGCGATGTGCTGCCAGCCTAGCTCAGCACCACCCCGACGCCTACGGCCATGGCGGCGGTGAACGCGAAGGAAACAGAGTATCACGAGGCCGAGGCGCCGCAGCGTGCGCTGGTCTTCGATTGTGTCTGGGCCATCAGGTGCTCGGTCATATTGGTGCTCCTCCGCGTATACGTTGACTACCGCCACGGCAACAGACACTGCAGCCCCGTGCTCGCGCATTGACGCATCAAACCCGGAACCGGGTCGCAAGGTGGCACCCCTGGATGCATCCGCAACCTCGCGAGGGTTGCAACAGCGGTGCGCCGCTCGTGCCCCGAGGGGTCGCCCATTCCGGGGTTCGATACGAATATAGGCCCGCCGCGCCATTTTGCCGGGTGAGATGCGAGAAAAAATCGCCTATGAGCATTGCCAACCGCGCGCCGCAGCGCGGCAGGGCAGTGTCCTGCTCTCCGCCTTGTCAGTACATAGGCGTGTGTGTCGCGCCACGGCCCGGTTTACTTTTCCGGTCATGGTGTGGAGCGATGCGCGATTGCGCAGGCGTTTCACCTTGCCAGCGTCACCGGCGCTGAACAAAATGGCCCTTGTGGGGCGCGAACCATAGGAGTGGCAACCCAGTCACCGGGCGTTGCGCGTGGCAAAACTGATGTAGTTGCCGCCTTGCGAAAAATCTGTTTCATTTGCGTCCCATAGAAAAACCTGCAAGCTTGGCTCAATGGTCAGTGACCTCTGCCGCCAATTAAATCGGCATTTGCCAGTCTCACAATAGTCGCGCAGCAACAAACGGGAGAAAGTTCGACGTGAACCGCTTTGATGGTACCTCCCACGACCGACCAGGTGATGGAGGGCGTTTCCCTGGAGGGAAAGTTGGCTGTCGTCACGGGGCGTCATCCCAGGCCTGGGACTGGAGACCTGCCGCTCCCTTGCCGCCGCGGGGCGACCGTGCTCATGGTGGCGCGCGACGAGGAGCGCTGCGGAGGCGGCGGCGGATGAGGTGCTAAGCCAGCTCCCCGGGGCGCAACTGCACCGCGCAGGTGATGGATCTGGCTGATCTCAACGAGTGTGCGTAACGCGGCAACGGAAATTCTCTTGTACCACGCGGAAATCCAGATGCTCATCAACAACGCCGGGGTGATGGCCTGCCCGCTGGCGCTGCAGCACAGGGTTTGAAATGCAGTTTGGCACCAATCACCTGGGCCATTTCCTTTTACTGGCCTGCTCGCGCAGGCGCTGGTCGACGGAGCGCCGGGCAGGGTGGTCAACCTCCCGGCGGGCCACAAGTTTGCCCGTTTTAATTTTGAGGATCCCTCGTACCTGCGTCGCGATTATGACAAGTGGCAGGCTTTCGGGGAGTCAAGCGGCGATGTATTACCGTGGGCCTGGATTTGCGCACCAGACGGGGGCGTTCGCGCGTTCGCGGTCCATCCGGCGTGATCATGACCAATCCTGGCCCGGCATATGGAGGAGGCGGATTTTGCCGCACTCAGGGCCGGTCTCCCGCGGGCGAGCCGCTGGTATTCAAATCCGTAGAGCAGGGCGCGGCCACCAGCGTGTGGGCTGCCGCGTCGCCGGATCTCTCGCGGCGCGGTGGCATTTACCTGGAGGACTGCCAGATCGCACGCCGCCACACGCGGTGGAAACTCCAGGTGGAAGCGTGCCGTCGATGTCGCGGCGGCGGATCCGATGGTCCCTGTCGAGGAGTTGGTGGGCCAGTCGTTCGAGTTTTGATGGGCCCGAGGCGCTCCGTCTTCGCTCGATTTTGACTGCCGTTGTTGACAAAACTGGGGGGTCATGCCCGCATGTCGAGGGGTTGCGGCGCCCGGGAATACTTCTCCTCCTGGCAGGCGCTGTCCTTTGGTGCCCTACGGCGCATCTCACCTCTGCCAGGACAGTGATCACCGGCCATGCCTGCACCATGCTATTGCGACAATCCTCGGGGGGCATGTGCCTTTGGGTTCACAGGTCACGGTGAAGGGCTGGCTGCGCAGCAAGCGCGATTCCCGCGCCGGGATCGTTCCTGGCGGTCCACGATGGCTCGGCCTTCGACCCAATCCAGGCTGTGGTGCCGCTTCGCTCGAGAACTATGAGTCCCGGAAGTGCTGCAGCTGTCCACGGGCTGTGCCGTGGTTGTCAGCGGCAGGTGGTGCAGTCGCAGGGTAGGGCCAGAGTGTCGGATCAGGCCGGCTTCACGGTACAGCTGGTCGGTGCGGTGGATGATCCTGAAATACCCGATCGCCAAGAAGCGCCATACTTTCGAATACCTGCGCACCCAGGCCCACCTGCGGCCCCGTACCAATACTTTCGGGGCAATCACCCGCGTGCGAACGACCCTCGCCAATGCCATCCACAATTATTTTTTACAGCAACGGGTTCACTGGATCAATACGCCAATTATCATAGCGGCGACTGCGAGGGCGCCAGAGCTGTTCCGGGTGGTACGCTGGATTTTGCCAATCTGCCGCGCACGCCAGGGTGAGGTGGATTTCCGTGAGGATTTTTTCGCCGGGAAGCATTCCTCACCGTCTCCGGGCAGTTGGAGCTTGAAGCCTATTGTCTGGCCATGAGCCGGGTCTATACCTTCGGACCCACTTTTCGCGCCGAAAACTCCAACACCAGCCGTCATCTGGCGGAGTTCTGGATGGTGGAGCCTGAGATTGCCTTTGCCGACCTGCAGGACAACGCGGCGCTCGCTGAAGCCCTGCTCAAGCACGCGATCACCGCGGTGCTTGACGCGCGGGAGGACGATATCGCTTTCTTCCAGCGCCATATCGACGAGGGTGTAATGACTCGCCTGCGCGGTGTGGTCGACAGCAGCTTCGAGCGCATGGACTACAGTGAGGCCATCGACATTCTCCGCAACAGTGGCCAGGCGTTTGAGTTTCCCGTGGCCTGGGGGCTGGACCTGGCGTCGGAACACGAGCGCTTCCTGACGGAGCAACATGTTGGCAGACCAGTGGTGGTGATGAACTATCCGAAGGATATCAAGGCGTTTTACATGCGCCTGAATGATGATGGCAGGACCGTGGCCGCTATGGATGTGCTGGCTCCCGGCATCGGTGAAATAATCGGTGGTAGCCAGCGGGAGGAGCGCCTGGACGTGCTGGATTCGCGCATGGACGCAGCCCTGCGCGAAAACCTCTGGTGGTACCGCGACCTGCGCCGTTACGGCACTGTACCGCACGCGGGCTTTGGCCTGGGCTTTGAGCGCCTGCTGAACTATGTGACCGGGATGGAGAATGTGCGCGATGCCATTCCATTTCCTCGCACTCCCGGCCGCGCGGTCTTCTGAAAATCAGCACGATGTCACGCAGGCAAACCTGACCCAAATTGGGTGTTTACTGAAATTCACGGCACGGATTGTGCAAAATTCCCTGAATTACCGGCCGGAGAGGCCATTTTCTCGACCATACTGACAGCAGCACAGGTCGATGAATTGCCCCTGCCCGGGTCGAACCGGTGGAGACTTGGAAGTGGAAGCCGCATACCACGAAAGCGCACAGGACCCGATCACCGAAATGGCGATCGTGCGCACTTTTACGAAACTGATTTTTGGCGACGAGGAGTACTCGCCGCCCGAAACACGGATTATCGAGGCATTTCGATCATTCGATGCGAACGTACGCGGTGACGACTACCCGGCACTGGGCGAGTATCTGCGCAACCTTGGTGTGCGGGAGATGATCCAGCTCGTAGCACGCTTACAACAGCGCATCGTCGCATGCAGCGAGGCAACGGTCGCGAGCCGCGCAGTCACCGCCGCCGCGCATGCGCCACGGCATCCAGGGGTTCACTAGTCATTACCATTATCCGGCGCCGCTTTTAGCCCACAGCCGTCGGCAGGCTGGAAAAGGGCCTGGTAGGGCGTATCCGGATCCGTTCCCAGGTAGCTCAGCTCCACCGTCTGGTTTAACTGGAATCGGCGGGTAGTGCTGGTAAGACTGGCCGTCCATTTGTCGTAACTGAACTTCTCCGCATCCCTGCGCAAGTCGATAAGCCGGTGAGCCCGTTGTCATCCAGTCGCACCGTAAAACCGCTGCTGCTGATATGGGTGATGGATGCGCTGAAAACCACGGCGTTTTCGCTGGCCAGCCGTGTCAGGTAGTTGCTGGCCAGCCGTTCCGCTTCCAGCGTCGCGGTCCGGCTCAGCGCAAGGTGATGTTTCAATTCTGCCAGTATCTTGTTGTCCACCATGCCGGCTTCGGCACCGTTCAGCGCCGCCTTGATCTGCAAGTGCACGAGGAAGTCCACGTACTTGCGCAGGGTGATGTACAGTTGGTATAGCTGGCCAGTGCCATTCCCATATGTGGAGCCGGTTCCGTGGACAGGTCCGCCCTCGTCAGTAGCCGATTGACCATACTGCGCAGTGGTAGGGTGCGTTCGGGTGCCGCCAGCCCGCGCATGATATCGCGGTAGCTCTTCACCGCTCCGGGATCAAGGTCGGCCAGTTCCGGCGCATGCATGGTGAGAAATTTGCGCAATTCATCGAGACGGTCGGGCCTAAAACCGGGATGCGCCACGAAGGGTCCACTGGCCCGGCATGTGATGAGGAAGCGCGCAGCGCAGCGATTGGCGGCTACCATGCATTCTTCAACCAGTCTCTGCGAGAGCAGTTTTTCCGCTGGCTCGATATGTTCTATCTGTTTGTTGTCATTGAGTATCCAGCGGAACTCCTGGCGATCCTCCATCACCAGGTTGTGTTGTTCGCGGTGCGCGCGAAGGGCCCGGTAAACCTGGTACAGCGTTTCCAGGGGCGTCGCGTGGCTCATCAGCTCATCGTACTGGCCGTTCAGATAGCGATCTACCGCGTAGTAGGACAGCTTTGCACGGGAGCGAATGGTGGCTTCGATGAATTCGAAGTCCCCCAGTTCGCCATTGTCGCGAACGGCAATCTTGCACACCAGTGACGCACGTTCGGCGCCCTCGGAAAGTGCGCAGGTCTCCTGGGACAACTCCTCCGGCAACATGGGCAGCACATCGCCGTGGAAATAGATGGACGTCCCCCTCGCGGCCACATCGCGATGCAGGTTGGACCCGGGTTTGATGTAGGCGGTCGGATCGGCGATGGCCACAAACAGCGTCCAGCCGTCGCTGCTGATCTCCGCGTAGAGGGCGTCATCGATATCCAGCGTCTTGGCGGCATCAATGGAGACAAATTCCAGATCGGTGAGATCGCGGCGTTTTTGTGACTCCACCGGCTTGGCACTGGCGAGAGTTTCCTTCAGCTCCGCCTTGCTGGCACTGCTCCACTGGGTAGCCAGACGGTATTTGGCCATGCAATAGAGATTTTCGATTCCGGGAGTTGCGTCATTGCCAATGACGGAGAGCACCTTGGCCTGGGGCTTGCCATCGCGGATGGGGTGACGGAGGATCGCGCAACGGAGGAAATCCCCCTCCTGCGCCCCGTTACGCGCCTGCGGCGGGATGAACAACCAGCGACTGAGCTGCGGCAGGTCGGGTTGAACGAAGATCGCTTTTCCCTTGCGTACGCAGCGGCCGGTAAAGTCCGCCAGCGGGCTGCTCACCAGTTTCTCGATGTCGGCGATAGTCTTGTTGTCTTTGGTGGGGCGGATGCACACCCGCACCCGGTCGTCCGGGAAGACCCTGAGCATTTCCTGCGGGGGAATGAAAATCTCCCGGCCATCGTCCAGCACGGCGAAGCCATAGCGCGCCTGGGTGCCCTTTATGATCGCTTCGGCGCGCTCCTTCTGGGCCTCCATCTGGGTTTTGAGGCCTTGCAGCTGCGAGAGGGTATCCTGGCTGAGCATTCGGGGACAACTTTTCAAGAGACAAGCTCGATATCCTAGCGGAAATCGCTACGACTGTCAGTGAGTTATGGCTGAATCCCGCCAAACAGGTTCAATTTTTCGCCGTGGCATTGACAGCCCCGCGCCGCGGGTTTGATAATCGTGCGAACGCGGTACAACACCGCCAGGACGTGCCTTTGATAAAATTCCGCACGCCGGGCAATCCGGGTCATTCGGGTTGCCCTGTGTCGAGCAGCAGTTACCGCGGTATCGCCAGCGAGGTTGCGCAACTGGGGTTGTCCACACCTCCAATGCCGTCGAATCAGGCAACACATTACTCCCCCGCCATTTCCCGGACCGACCGGACGCATCGGCCAGCCTGCAGGCTCTTTTCCCCGCCCACTTTTTACGTAACCACGATGAGGAATCCTTTATGGACTCAGGTTCTACGCTGCGTGTAGAAAAAAACACCACCCTGAAACCCGTGATCAAGAAAACCTACGTGCTGGACACTAACGTCCTGTTGCACGACCCGATGGCCGTTACGGCCTTCAAGCAACACCACCTGGTCATCCCGATGACCGTGCTGGAAGAACTGGACCACATCAAGGACCGACACGACAAGACTGTGAGCCGGGAAGCCCGCATTGCCATCCAGATGATCGACAAGGTGGTGGAATCCGCCTCGCCGCAGCAAATCCAGGAGGGGGTCCCCGTGCCGGGCACCGCCCTCGATGGACTGCCCCAGGGTACCCTGGCGATCTTTCCCGACCAACGCCTGAGTGCAAACACGGAAGTGCCCTATCTCGATGGCACACCCGACCAGGCCAATGACAACAGGATCATCAATGTGGCCCTGCGCCTGCAGGCGGAGAATCCCAAGGAATTCGTCTGTCTCGTCACCAAGGACATCAATATGCGCATCAAGGCCAAGGGTTCGGGCCTGGTGCATGTTGAGGACTATCGCCGCGACCGGGTACTCGATGATATCGACCTGCTGGCGACGGGCTACGAGCATATTTCCGGTGATTTCTGGTCGACCGTGAGCGAGGTGGATACGCTGCGCGAGGGCGACTGTACGCTGCATCGCATCCCGCGCAAGTCCCTGCCGCAGGCCTACCCTAATATGTTTGTCTATGATGACATGGAGTTCATGGCATTTGTGAAGCGGGTCGACCGGGATTTTGTCTACCTGCGCTGCGACAGTCGCGACAATCTGATGCACAAGCGCTTCTGGGGTCTCGCGCCGCGCAACCTCGAGCAAGCCATGGCGATGTCCCTGCTCAATGACGACGGAGTGGACATGACGGTGATGACCGGCCCCGCCGGCTCGGGCAAGACACTGCTGGCGCTGGCCTATGGCCTGCATGCAATCCTGGAGCAACGCAAGTTCAGCAAGCTGATCGTGGCGCGTTCCACACCGCCCATCGCCGAGGAAATCGGCTTCCTGCCGGGCACTGAAGAGGAGAAAATGGCGCCCTGGCTGGCGGCTTTTGACGACAACCTTGAAATCCTGCACGGGGCGGACGAGTCCTGCCACGGCAGTATCACCTATGTGAAGGAGCGCGCGAATATCCAGTTCAAGTCGCTCAATTTCATGCGCGGCCGGTCGTTCAACAATGCCTATATCATCATCGACGAAGCCCAGGGCCTCACCCAGTTCCAGCTCAAGTCGGTTATCAGCCGGGTGGGCGCGGATTCCAAGATTGTCGTATTGGGCAACCTTGCCCAGATCGACAACAAGTACATTTCCCCACTCACCTCGGGACTGACCTACCTCGTGGAGAAGAGCAAGAGCTACCCTCATGCGGGCATCATGCACGTCAATGGCATTGTGCGCTCGCGCCTGGCGGCTTTCGCAGAGGAAAACCTGTAGGCGTGCACTGTGCGGCTCCTGACTGCAGGCGCCGCCATTAACCGTTACACTAGGCTCTATGGACAAACTCTTTATTCTGTTTCAGGCACTGGTGCCGCAGCATCTGTTGTCTCGCTGCACGGGTGCGCTGGCCGAACTGCGGCAACCGGTCTGGCTGAAAAATTGGGTCATCGCGCAATTCATACGCTACTTCGGCGTCGATATGACCGAGGCGGCCGAGCCGGATTACACACGCTACGACTGCTTCAATGATTTCTTCACCCGTCCCCTGCGCGATGGCGCGCGCCACCTGTCTACGGCCGATATTCTCTGCCCTGCCGACGGTGCGATCAGCCAGTTGGGTGCCATCGCGGAGGGTCTCCTGCTGCAGGCCAAGGGGCGGTACTTTTCCATCGAGGATTTGCTCGGCGGTGATGCCGGGCGCGCCGCGCAATTTCACCGCGGCCAGTTCGCAACTGTTTACCTCTCCCCGAGGGATTATCACCGGGTCCATATGCCGGTAGCGGGGCGTCTTGCCGCGACCTGTTATATCCCCGGCCGGCTGTTTTCGGTCAATGGTGTGACCGCTGACAATGTCGAGGGCCTGTTCGCCCGCAATGAGCGACTGGTGTGCTATTTCGACACCGACCGTGGCCCGCTCGCAGTGATTCTGGTGGGTGCCATGGTCGTGGCGGGAATCGAGACAGTCTGGTCTGGACAGGTGGCTCCACCGCCGCGGTATCCGGTGTCCGTGGATTACCTCAATCCGCCGGAGCGGGTGGCGCTTGCGAAGGGCGAGGAAATGGGGCGCTTCATGCTGGGTTCTACGGTGATATTGCTATTTCCCGAAGGTGTGATGAACTGGGATAGCCGATTCGGCCCCGGAGCAATTACCCGCATGGGCGAAAAACTCGGATCCTACCAGTAGCGCCCCGGGCGCGGTCCCTGAATCGACATGTCCGGCCGCCTACCCGCCCGTGGCTTCGCTCAGGCTTGCCACGATTCGCCGATAGCTCTCCAGTCGGCCCGCACTGATCCCACCGGCCTCTACTGCCTGCAATATCGCGCAGTCCGGCTCGTGTTCATGCAGGCAATCGCGGAATTTACAGGTCCCCAGCAGGGGGCGAAACTCGCGAAAACCGTGTTCCACCTGCGCCCGGCTCATATGCCACAAACCGAACTCGCGAATGCCCGGGGAGTCGATCAGGGTACCACCGCATTTCAGGTGGAACAGCTGCGCGGTCGTGGTTGTATGCGTGCCTTTCTGTGTGGTTTCCGACAATGGGCCCACCCGAAGGTCTGCATCCGGCAGCAGCGCGTTGACCAGCGAGGATTTGCCGACACCGGACTGGCCGACGAACACGCTGGTTCGTTCCCGCAGTGCGCCGTGCAGCTCCTGCATGCCGCCGACCGTGATGGACGTACGCAGCATGCGGTAGCCGAGGCTGAGGTACGGCGACAACAGTGCATCGGTCTGTGTTTGCATACCCGGATTGGCAGCGAACAGGTCGATTTTGTTCAACAGGATGACCGGCTCTATCCCGACGGCCTCGGCTGCCACCAGATAGCGATCGATGAGGTTGGCGTGGGGTTCAGGCAGGGGGGCGATCACCAGCAGGATCTGGTCGATGTTGGCGGCCACCGGTTTCAGCTTGCCGTAGGGGTCGGGGCGGGACAACACACTATGCCGCTCCCGCTGTGCCACCACCACGCCCATGGGCTCACCTTCACACCATATGACCCGATCGCCGGTGACCAGTCCCTCCAGATTGGCGCGCAGGTGGCAACGTTGGCTGAGACCGGGTGCGGACTCAACCGCGACCTGCGTGCCGTAATGGGCGACGACGAGTCCGTCCTGCTCGGGCCCCAGCTCCCCGCCGATGAGCGCCTCCTGCGCACTGGCGTCGCGGCGGGCAGCACGCCGGGCGCGCTCATCATGGATTTTCTCTATACGCCAGGCCTGCTGCCGGCTGAGTTTGCGTTTGCTCATGCCGTCATTATTGGGGCGGCGAGCTTGGTCTGTCGAGGCAATTTGTTACACTGCCGATTATCGACATAACCCGGGGCAACCACCGCATGCGCAATGCCAACAACCTGATCTGGGTCGATCTTGAGATGACGGGACTTGATCCGGAGCGGGACGTGGTGATCGAGATCGCCACCATCGTTACTGATACCGAGCTCAATACACTGGCGGAAGGCCCGGTGATCGCGTTGCACCAGAGCGATGAACGGTTGCGCGCCATGGATGACTGGAACACAACGCATCATACACGCTCCGGGCTGGTGGACAGGGTGAAGGCGAGCCAGTACGACGAGCGTCGGGCAGAACAGGAAACCATCGCTTTCCTCGAGCAGTGGGTGCCCGGGGGTGTATCGCCCATGTGCGGCAATACCATCTGTCAGGACCGCCGCTTCATGGTCCGCCACCTGCCGCGACTGGAGGCTTACTTCCACTACCGGAACCTGGACGTCAGTACACTGAAAATCCTGATGCAGCGTTGGCGTCCGGAGTTGGAATCGGGGTTTCTCAAGACCGGGACACACCAGGCGCTGGATGATATTCGCGAGTCCATCAACGAGCTGCGCTACTACCGCGAGCATTTTCTCAGGCCGGCATAGCGCCCTGTCGTTGCAGCGCCCAATTGACATGTTCCCGCACCAGCTCCGAGGGGTAATCCTGCCGCTGCAACAGCGCAGCGACCACCGCGGCTGAGGGCGGCGCATTGCCCAGCGCCACTGCCAGGTTGCGCAACCAGCGTTCGTAGCCGATCCGGCGGATCGCCGAGCCGGCGGTCCTGGCCAGAAACGTCGCCTCGTCCCACTGGAACAGCACCACCAGGTCCGCATCGGCGAGACCGTGGCGGGGGCGGAAGTCCTGCTCGTCCGTCGCCTGTGCGAACTTGTTCCAGGGGCAGCACAACTGGCAGTCGTCACAGCCGAAAACGCGATTGCCCAGCAGCGGCCGCAATGCGGGATCGATACTGCCCCGATGCTCGATCGTGAGGTAGGAGATGCACCGGCGGGCGTCCAATTGGAAGGGTCCGGTGAAGGCCGCGGTGGGGCAGATGTCGAGACAGGCCGTGCAGGTGCCGCAATGCTTGCTGGTGTGGGGCTTGTCCACCGGCAATGGCAGGTCGGTGAATATCTCCCCGAGGAAAAACCAGGATCCCGCGTCGGCATTGATCAGCATGGTGTTTTTGGCGATCCACCCCAGGCCGGCACGCTCCGCCACGGCGCGTTCCAGTACCGGGGCGCTGTCGACGAAGGCACGGTACCGGCCGCCTCCGATCTCCTCCTCGATGCGGCTCGCCAGCTGCGACAGGCGCTTGCGGATCAATTTGTGGTAGTCCCGCCCCAGGGCGTAGCGTGAGATATAGGCCTTTTCCGGCGCCGCCAGCACCTCCAGCGCTCGCGTATCCCCGTCCAGATAGTCCATACGCAGCGACAGGACGCGCAGCGTGCCTGGCACCAGTTCCTGCGGGCGGGCGCGTTTGCTGCCATGGCGAGCCATGTAGTCCATACTCCCGTGGTAGCCTGCTTCCAGCCACGCTTGCAGGTGACCCTCATGGTCACCCAGATCGACATCCGTTATGCCCAGCTGTTGGAATCCAAGTTCGGCTGCCCATTCGCGGATTTTCTGCACCAGTGCTACAGCGTCCTGTGCAGTAATTGGCATGGGCAAATTGGAACGACCGTTGACAGACATAGCGGTATAATTCTGACAGATCCGGGACGCGTGTGGGCTTCTTTTTGTCGACCGGGCAGGCAGCGTAATTGACGCAACAGGCGCGGGCGGGGGGGCGACACTCTCGGCGCAGGAGGAGTAGGTATAGACATGCTTGGTGCTGAAAATCTCTACACGGCCGCGGAAACCCGCGCGCTTGATCAGTGTGCGATTACCGGGCACGGCATACCGGGAAGCGTCCTGATGTCACGCGCTGCGGACGCGGCCTTCGGGTACCTGCTGGAAGCCTGGCCTGAACCCGCTTGCGTACAGGTGCTGTGCGGTACCGGTAATAACGGCGGTGACGGGTTCCTGATAGCGGATCTGGCGCACAAGCGCGGTATCCCCGTCACCATCATCCAGGTGGGTGATGCGGCAAGGATTGGCGGCGATGCCGCGCTGGCGAGAAAGCAGGCCGTGGCCAACGGGGTGCAGATTGTAGCCTTCGCGGACGCGGCGCTTGTGCCCGAAGGCGTGATCGTCGATGCCATGCTCGGCACAGGACTCGGCGGCGAGGTGCGGGGCGAGTATGCCGAGGCGATTGCCGCCGTCAATGCCAGTGGTCTTCCCGTATTGGCCGTCGACATACCCTCGGGTCTGTGCTCCGACACCGGCCGGGTGCTGGGGTCGGCCGTGCGCGCCGACCTGACAGTAACGTTTATCGGCCTCAAACGAGGATTGTTTACGCTGCAGGCACCGGACTACGTCGGCGCCGTGCAGTTTTCTGATCTGGCGGTCCCGGCAGCGGTCTACACCGCTGTGCCCGCGCAATGCCACCGCCTTGAACTGGACTTGTTGCTGGAGTGCCTTCCGACCAGGCCCGCGACCGCGCACAAGGGGCTGTTTGGCACGGTGCTGGTGGTAGGGGGTGACTACGGCTTCGCGGGTGCCGCGGCCATGGCCGCCGAGGCGGCTCTGCGTTGCGGCGCCGGCCTGGTGCAGGTGGCGACCCGCCCGGAACACGTGGCAGCGCTGGTGGCGCGCACACCCGAGGTGATGCCCAGGGGTGTGCAATCGGGGGCCGAGTTCGCACCCATGGTGGATGCTGCCGATGTCCTGGTGCTCGGACCTGGCCTGGGCCAGTCTCCCTGGGCTGTTGCGTTACTGCAACTGGCCATCGCCAGCGGCAAACCCCTGGTGATGGATGCCGACGCACTCAATTTGTGGGCCGCCGGCACCCTGGGAGAGCTCGAGCCCGCGGGCAATCGGGTAATGACGCCGCACCCGGGCGAGGCCGCTCGCCTGCTCGGCAGCAACAGCGCCGACGTACAGGCGGACCGATTTGCGGCGGCCCGCGCGCTGCAACAGCGGTATGGCGGGGTGGTCGTGCTCAAGGGCAACGGCAGCCTGATTACCGCGGGCGCGGAAATCCTGTTGAGCGATTACGGCAATCCTGGCATGGCCAGCGGCGGCATGGGTGACGTGCTCAGCGGCGTGATCGGCGCGCTGTTGGCCCAACACCTTGCGCCACTGGAAGCCGCCGCCCTGGGCGTGTGCCTGCATGGCGCGGCGGCCGATATCGCCGCCGAAGAGGGCCAGCGCGGACTGGCGGCGACGGACCTGATCCCGCACCTGCGGTTCCTGTTGGGATGATCGGCGCGACGTGCTCGGTCGCGGCGCCCGACGAGGCAGCCATGGTGGCCCTCGGGGCGCGGCTGGGCAGGGCCAGCGAGCGGGGCCTCGTGGTGTTCCTGCGGGGCGACCTGGGTATGGGCAAGACCACGTTCAGCCGGGGGTTTATCCAGTCGCGGGGCCATGCCGGGGCCGTCAAGAGCCCCACCTACACGCTGGTGGAACCTTACCAGCTGGGGGATTTGCAGGTTTTTCACTTCGATTTGTACCGTCTGGGCGACCCGGAGGAGCTCGAATTCCTCGGAATCAGGGATTATTTTGGTGATTTTTCCGTTTGTCTGGTCGAATGGCCCGAGAGAGGCTTTGGCGCTTTGCCCTCGGCGGATTTAGTGATTACCATAGAAAGAGAAGGTCAGGGGCGCCGCGTGACGTGTGCCGCCGAGACCGCTCAGGGCAAACGGGTGCTGGCGCGACTGCAGGCACAATCCGGGGCATAGAACCCAGGGTCCTGGTATAAGAAGGGTAGTAGGCGGGAGCGATATGGGCAGGGCGTTGTGGATCACGTTGGTCCTGGGAATCGTGGGGGCATCCTCCGCGTGGGCCGTGGAGGTGCACGACGTGCGCCTGTGGCGTGCACCCGATCATACGCGAATCGTATTCGACCTCACCGGCCCCGCCCAGCATTCCCTTATCGTCCTGACCAATCCCAGTCGCATCGTGCTCGACATACAGGACACGCAATTGCGCGCCGACCTGGCTCACCTGAAATTGGCAAATACGCCGGTATCGTCTGTGCGCTCGGGCGTGCGCGAGGGCGACGACCTGCGGGTGGTGATGGAAATCAGTGCCGAGGTCGATCCCCGAAGCTTTTCCCTGAAGGCCAATGAGCAGGCGGGAGACCGTCTCGTACTGGATCTCTATGACAAGCAGGTACAGCAACCCGTCGAGGTCAAAAAGCGCGTGGAGGAATCTGCCAAGCGCGACCTCATTATCGCCATTGACGCAGGCCACGGTGGCGAGGACCCCGGCGCGATGGGTCCGGGTCGGGTGCAGGAAAAGGATGTCGTGCTGGCTATCGCGAAGGAGTTGAGCGCCCTGTTTCAGGCCGAAGCGGGTTTCCAGCCCACCCTGATCCGTACCGGCGACTACTACGTCAGCCTCAAGGGGCGGCGGGACCTGGCGCGCCAGCGCCAGGCTGACCTGTTTGTCTCCATCCACGCGGATGCCTTTAACCGCAAGGAGGCGCACGGTGCCTCGGTCTACGCCCTGTCCACCACCGGCGCGACCAGTACGGCGGCCAGCTATCTGGCGGAGCGGGAAAACGCTGCCGACCTGGTAGGAGGGGTCAGCCTGGCGGACAAGGACGACGTGCTGGCGGGTGTGCTGGCAGACCTGTCAATGACCTCGACACTCGATACCAGCCTGAAACTGGGCGACAAGGTTCTGCGCAATGTCGACAGCGTCGCCAAGCTGCATAAGAAGAAGGTCGAGCAGGCCGGGTTCGCCGTACTGAAATCCCCTGATATCCCCTCCATCCTGGTGGAGACCGGCTTTATTTCCAATCCCCAGGAGGCCAGTCAACTGGCCACGCGCAACTACCAGCAGAAAATGGCCAGAGCCATTCATCGCGGGATCAAGGACTGGTTCGCGGCCCACCCGCCCTCGGGAACCCTGCTGGCATGGCAGAAACAGGAGGGCGGCCAGCAATATATTATCGCCAGTGGTGATACACTCTCCGGCATCGCTGATCGCTTCAGTGTCTCCCTGGCCGATCTCAAGAGCTACAACAGTATCAGCAGCTCGAAGATTCTGGTGGGACAGAAGCTGACCATTCCCAAGAGCTGAACGCACTGTCCAAATGCCTCGAATCCGCTTGCTCAGTTCCAGGCTGGCTAACCAGATCGCCGCTGGAGAGGTTGTCGAGCGCCCCGCGTCTGTAGCAAAGGAAGTTTTGGAAAACAGCCTCGACGCCGGTGCGACCCGGGTTGAAATCGATGTCGAATCCGGCGGTTGCAAGCTGATTCGCGTGCGCGACAACGGCAGCGGCATCCCGCTCGAGGATATGAGCCTCGCCCTCGCTCGCCACGCCACCAGCAAAATTGCCTCCCTGGAGGACCTGGAGCGTGTGGGTAGCCTGGGATTTCGTGGCGAAGCCCTGGCCAGCATCGGCTCGGTATCACGTCTCACACTCACCAGTAATGCCAATGAAGTCGGCAGCGAGGGCAGCAGCGCAGCCTGCGAGGGGCGCGAAATGGACGTGCAGCTCAAGCCCGCCCCTCATCCCCGGGGCACGACGGTAGAGGTACGCGACCTGTTTTTCAATACCCCGGCGCGGCGCAAATTCCTGCGCACCGAAAAAACCGAGTTCAGCCATCTGGAGGAGATCGTAAAGCGCCTCGCCCTGTCCCGCTTCGACGTGGCGTTCAGCCTGCGGCACAACGGCAAGGTGGTGCACAACCTCAAGGCCGCGGCGGACCCGGCGGAGCGCCGCCGCCGCGTGGCCGCCGTTTGTGGCCCGGCTTTCATGGAGCAGGCCGTAACTATTGACTCGGCGGCGTCGCCCTACCGGTTGGCCGGCTGGGTGGGCCTGCCGACATTTTCGCGCAGCCAGGCTGATCTACAGTATTTTTTCGTTAATGGGCGGGTCATCCGCGACAGGTTGATCGCCCACGCGGTCAAGCAGGCGTACCGGGACGTGTTGTACCACGGCCGCCACCCCGCATTCGTGCTTTATCTGGAACTCGATCCCTCACTGGTCGATGTAAATGTGCACCCCACCAAACACGAGGTGCGGTTCAGGGACGGCAGGGCGGTGCACAATTTTATTTTTTCCAGCCTGCACCGGGCCTTGGCTGAGGTGCGTCCTGGCCAGGAAACAGCGCCTGAACGTTCGACCGCGCACCTGCTGGCAGCCGGCGACGGCATGGCGATAGACACCGCCACCGGCGAAATTCGGCGCCAGGCCGCCCTGGCCTGGGGCGCTCCCGGCGGTGCTGGCCAGAGCGTGGGTGGCTATGCCCCGCCTGCTGTTACCGCCACCCGCGTGGGGGAACAGCTGCGCGGCTACGCCCGGTTGCATGGCATGGCCGATGCGGACTCTACCGGGGAGGTTCCGCCGCTGGGCTATGCGCTCGCGCAGTTGCAGGGTATCTACATTCTGGCGGAAAACACGCTCGGCCTGGTTCTGGTGGATATGCACGCCGCCCATGAGCGTATCACCTACGAGCGGCTCAAGGCGGCTCGGGATGCCAGCGGGATACGCAGCCAACCCCTGCTGGTGCCGCAATCGGTCGCGGTCAGCCAGCGAGAGGTGGAGGTCGCGGCCGAGCATAGCGACCTGTTCCGGCGCCTGGGCATGACGGTCGAGGCGGGCGGTGAGGAGCGCCTTGTCATTCGCCAGATTCCGGTGGCCCTGCGGGATTCGAACGTGGAACAGTTGTTGCGTGATGTCCTGGCGGACCTGATTGAATTCGGCAGCTCGGAACGCATGGAGGCACACATGGACGAAATTCTCTCCACGATGGCCTGTCATGGCTCGGTGCGCGCAAACAGGCGCCTCACGATTCCCGAAATGAATGCCCTGCTACGCGATATGGAAGCCACCGAACGAGCAGGTCAATGCAATCACGGTCGGCCCACCTGGATTCAACTGGGCATGGATTAGCTGGACAAACTTTTCATGCGCGGCCGCTGAGGCGCGCACAGCTGTGGAAAAGCCCCTGCTGCTTTGCCTGATGGGCCCCACCGCCTCCGGCAAGACGGATCTGGCGATTGCCCTGGCGCAACAACTGGACTGCGAACTGATCAGCGTCGATTCAGCCCTGGTGTACCGCGGCATGGATATCGGGACCGCCAAGCCCGGGTACGCCCACCACCTGGTGGATATTCGCGACCCCGCCCAGTCCTACTCGGCTGCGGAGTTCTGCGTGGATGCCAACCGCCTTGCGGCACAGATCACAGCCCGCGGGAGGACCCCGCTGCTGGTGGGTGGCACCATGCTGTACTTCAAGGCATTCCTGGAGGGGTTGTCTGCAATGCCGCCCGCAGACCTGCGCATCCGTGGCAGGATTGCAGACGAGGCCGGGGCTCGCGGCTGGCCCCACATTCACCGGTTGCTGGCCGCGGTGGACCCGCAGGCAGCCGCGCGTATCCATCCCCATCATTCGCAGCGCCTGAGCCGGGCCCTCGAGGTGTACCGCGCCAGCGGCGTTACCCTGACCGAATGGCACTCACGGGAGGGGGTGGCGGCCCTTGATCGCTACCGGGTAGTGCAACTGGCGATCTGTCCACAGGAGCGCGCCGAGCTGCACCGGCGCATCACAAGGCGGTTTGACCAGATGATGGCGGCTGGTCTGTTGGCAGAGGTGCGCCAATTGCGCCAGCGCCAGGACCTGCACGCCGACCTGCCGGCCGTTCGCGCAGTCGGCTATCGCCAGTTATGGCAACACCTGGACGGGGAGTGCAGCCTTGACGAGGCCGTCAATAATGCCGTTGCGGCGACCCGTCAACTGGCCAGGCGGCAATTGACCTGGTTGCGAAAATGGCCTGAACTGTACTGGATCTACACTGATCATGCAGGTAACGTGGCCGAACATAATCTTTCCGCAGAGCGGCTGGAGTGGCGCGAAAAAAAGCCTGTAGACCTCGCCTTGAACTATCTTCATCGGCCCCCACTATAAGTCTGGTGCAAATGCTTTATAATGTGGGCGGTGCCTATAGTACCCGGTATGCGCTGCGAATATTCCCGGATGGATAGTCGCGCATATTGGCAAGAGGTTGTTTTTTATAATTTTTTCGGCTCGATTTGAGCCTCATTAGGAGAGACTTATGTCAAAAGGGCACACGCTACAAGACCCTTATCTGAACATTCTGCGGAAGGAACGCGTACCGGTTTCCATTTATCTGGTGAACGGTATCAAGCTGCAGGGCCAGATAGAATCATTTGACCAGTTTGTCGTGCTGCTGAAGAACACGGTCAGCCAAATGGTCTATAAACACGCCATTTCCACCGTTGTCCCCTCTCGAGTGGTGCGCGTACCGTTACAAAACCCGGCGGATGAAGAAGAAGACGTTAGTTAAGCGTTGCGTAACCGGGCGCCCTGCGGGGCGTCCGTTGCCGGTTAATCCCGACCTGACGAGGTAGACTTGTTTTTTGACCGTCCCGATTCGGGGGAGCGTGCTGTGCTCGTTCACCTGAATGTAGCCAGCGAGTCACAGCGCGAAGACCCTCGTGAATTTGAGGAACTGGTGCTGTCCGCCGGTGGCGATCCGGTCGCCTACGTGATGGGTGCGCGGTCGGCGCCACACCCCCGCACGTTTGTTGGCAGCGGGAAACTGGCGGAAATCGGCGCGGAGGTGCAGGCGCACTGCGCAGAAATCGTGATGTTCAACCATGCGCTCAGCCCTAGCCAGGAGCGCAACCTGGAGCGGGAACTGCAGTGCCGCGTGCTGGATCGTACCGGACTGATATTGGACATCTTCGCTCAACGGGCCCGCACCCACGAGGGAAAGCTGCAGGTCGAGCTGGCCCAGCTGCAACACATGTCCACTCGACTGGTGCGGGGCTGGACGCACCTGGAGCGGCAGAAAGGTGGCATCGGTTTGCGCGGACCCGGTGAGACGCAGCTCGAGACCGACCGCAGGCTGTTGCGGGCGCGCATCAAGTCCATCACGGCGCGGCTGCAGAAGGTGCGAAAGCAGCGTGAGCAGGGGCGCCGGTCACGCATCCGGGCGGAGCTTCCCACCGTATCCCTTGTGGGGTACACCAATGCCGGGAAGTCCACCTTGTTCAACCGCATGACGGACTCAACCGTGTACGTGGCCAACCAGCTGTTCGCGACTCTGGACCCCACCCTGCGGCGGGTGGAATTGGAGAATGTAGGACCGGTGATTCTTGCCGATACCGTCGGTTTCATCGCGCACCTGCCGCACAAGCTGGTGGAGGCCTTCAAGGCGACGCTGGAGGAAACACTCAATGCCGATTTGCTGCTGCATGTCGTGACGCCGCCAGCGAGGAGCGGGACAGCAATATATACCAGGCAGTGATGCTGAGTGAGATCGGTGCCGAGAAGATTCCCCAGCCACAGGTGTTCAATAAGCTGGACGGCTGGAGCAGGCGCCCCGGCTCGAGCGCGATGCCGAAGGCTTGGCCCGGAGCGTGTCTGGCTCAGCGCCGCCACGGGAGCGGGTGTAGACCTGCTGCTGCAGGCGGTAGCGGAACTGGTCGGGCAGGACATGGTATCCGAGGAGTTATTCCTCGACCCGAACCAGGGTAGCCTGCGCGCCGCGCTTTACAGTCTCGGCGCGGTTGAGGCAGAAGACTACCGGACGATGGGGTGGCCCACCTGAGTGTGCGCCTGCCCCGTGCGGACTGGAATCGACTGACCAAGAAAGGCCCGGAGCCGCTTAACCGCACGCAAGCGCGCACCGTGCGTAAAAAGTTTGATAGACTGCTTTTCTGCTGGAATTAGGAGTTAATTATGGCCTGGAAATGAACCGGGTGGCGGTAGTAACAAGCCCAAGGATCCCTGGGGCGGCGGCAACCAGGGCCCCGGATCTTGATGAAGCGCTGAAAAAACTGCAGGCCAGGTTGGGCGGGTTGTTTGGCGGCGGCTCTGTGCTCAAAGTGGCGGCCCCGTCCCCGGGTTTCGGCGCGGCCCTGGGCGTTCTGGCCTGGTGGCCCTGTTGGTGTGGGGCGCCATGGGGTTTTACCAGGCAGATCAGCAGGAGCGGGGCGTCGTGCTGCGTTTTGGCAAGTATTATGAGCAGACGAGCAACCGGGCCTGCAATTGAACCCACCGCTTATCAGATAGTGGCTTTTCGGGTGAATATCACCAAGACATCCGCTCCATCAGCTTCCGTGAAATCATGCTCACCCCAGGATGAAAATATCGTCGAGGTGAAACTCTCTGTACAGTACGCCATCAACGACCCCATCAATTTCGTGCTCAAGGTGCGCGACCCGGAACGCTCCCTGCAGGATGCCGCACAAAGTGCGCTGCGTCATGTGGTGGGTGGGGCGAGTATGGACATGTGCTGACCGAGGGACGTGCGCAAATTGCCGTGGATGTACAACAGCGGCTACAGGAGTATATCGACCTGTACACGACAGGTATTTTGGTGAGCAAGGTGACCATAGACGAATCCAAGCCGCCTACCCAGGTACAGGCCGCTTGACGACGTGATCATAAGGGAAGACGAGGAGCGGGTACAGAACAGGCGGCAGGCCTATGCCAACGGTATAGTTCCCGAGGCGCGTGGTGGCGCGCAGCGCCAGATTGAGGAAGCCAATGCCTATAAGGAACAGGTTATCGCCAACGCACAGGGTGAGGCGGAGCGTTTTAACCGGTTATTGGCAGAGTATCGCAAGTCCCCGGCTGTTACCCGGGAGCGTCTCTATCTCGACGCCGCAGACCGTGTTGACCAACTCCAACAAGGTGATGGTCGATGTCGAGGGCGGTAACAACGCGATGTACCTGCCCCTCGGATAAACTGGCGGAGCAGAACAAGAACGCGAAGTCAGGGGGCGACATCAAGGCGGTAGACAGCTCCAATATTCGTGAATTGACGAACGCCGTCACCGAGCAGTTGCGCCGCGATGCAGCGGCGGTGGATAGTCGCAGGGGAGGGCGCTGATCATGTCCGGACGCAATATAGTCGTAATTTTCATTGCGCTGACGTTGGTGGTGTTGGCCAGCAATGCTGTATGTCATAGCGGAGACTGAGCGTGGCGTATTGCTGCAGTTCGGTGAGGTGGTCAATCCAGATATCCCGTCGGGTTTGCACCTGAAGATTCCTCTGCCAACGATGTGCGGAAGTTCGATGGGCGGGTGTTGACGTGGATTCGAATCCCCGAGCGTTTTTTTACCCAGGAAAAGAAGGCGCTGATCGTAGATTCCTACGCCAGTTCAGGTGTCCGGATACAGCCAAGTTCTACACGGCCACCAATGGTGAGGAGTCCTGCGCGATGGCCCTGTTGTCCTAGCGCGTATCAATGACGGCCTGCGCAACCAGGTGGCTGTGCGGTCAATCCAGGAAGTGGTCTCAGGTGAGCGTGACCAGTTGATGCAGGCGCTCACTGCCGATCTCAGTGTCGTGGCGCGGGGAGGGCCTCGCGGGGTGGAGGATTGATGTGGGCGCGTCAAGCAGATCGATTTGCCGCCGGAAGTATCCGAGTCGGTTTATCGGCGCATGAATGCCGAGCGTGAAAAGGAAGCGCGTGAACACCGCTCCCAGGGGCAGGAACTTGCCGAGGGTATTCGCGCGGCGGCGGATCGCGAAGCGGACGGTGATACAGGCCAACGCCTACCGCGACTCGAGAGGGGCCCGCGGCGAAGGCGATGCAGGCCACACGCGGCAACTTACGCAGAGGCGTTCAACCAGGATCCGAGTTTTACTCGTTCACCGTAGTCTGAGGGCTTATCAGGACGCCTTCCAGGGCAATGGCGATATTATGTTGTTGCAGCCGGACAGTGAGTTTTTCCGCTACCTCAAGGATTCGAAGGGCGGTAATTAGCGGACTTATCGGCCGTGCGTCAGGCAAGGTCGGTCGCGGGGCATACAGCCGCTGCCGTGTGATGGGATAAACCCGTAATAATCACGGGTGCTATCGGAGGCGCCTGTGATAGTATTTTACAACCGTGGGCTTCGGCGTTTGCACGCAATCGTCGATCCTGCGGTTTTTTGTGTCCCGATGTGACGTTAACCGGAGGGAGCGTGGATTTCTGGCAGGTACTTCCTGTGGCGATAGCCCTGCTGTTTATCGTAGAAGGCATGCTGCCGTTTATCAGCCCCAACCGCTGGCGCGCGATGCTGGTCATGGCGCAGCAGATGGAGGACCGTACGATTCGCAACATCGGCCTCGGCAGCATGTTGTTCGGGATTGTTATACTGTATCTGGCGCATTAGGGCCTGGTGAATAAAATGACAGTTGATCACTGGCAACTTCCGGACGGGGTGGAAGAACTGCTTCCCGCCCAGGCCGCAACAGTGGAATCCCTGCGTCGCGCGTTGCTGGACTTGTATCGCAGTTGGGGATACCGCCTGGTCATTCCGCCGTTGATGGAGTTTACGGAATCCCTGCTGGTCGGGTTGGGGGAGGACCTGGACCTGCTTACGTTCAAACTGACCGACCAGTTGAGTGGGCGGACCCTGGGCGTACGCGCAGATATAACACCGCAGGTGGCCCGGATCGACGCACACAGCCTGGGCGACGAGGGCGTTACTCGTCTGTGCTATGCCGGATCGACCCTTCACACCCGGGCCAAGTCGCTGTTGGCGTCCCGTTCGCCCATCCAGGTGGGTGCGGAGTTGTACGGGGATGACAGCCTGGGGGCGGACGTCGAGATCGTGCGACTGATGCTGGCCACGCTGGACGCCGCGGGCCTCAGCGGTATTACACTGGACCTCGGACATGTGGGGATCTACGAGGCTGTGCTCGCCATGGCCGGGTTGAGCGGTGATCAGGAAAGAACCGTGTTTGACGCCCTGCAGCGCAAATCAGTGCCGGACTTGCGCCTGGCTCTTGCCCGGGTAGCGCCCGAGATCGCAGCGCTGATCATTGCGCTGGTGGACTTGCACGGGGATGAGTCGGTGCTGGAGGAGGCCCGGAGTCTCTATGCCGAGGTTGTACCCGACGCGTTACTGGGCGTAGACGCCTTGCAGGAGGTCGCCTGTGACGTGCGCCGCCAGTTGCCAGGCCTGGATATATATTTCGACCTGGCTGAACTGCGCGGCTACCACTATCACACCGGCCTGGTTTTTGCGGCTTATGTGGCCGGGTGCGGTCAGGCCCTGGCCAATGGCGGACGTTACAATGACGTGGGAGCGGTTTTCGGCCGAGCAAGGCCCGCGACCGGATTTGCCACCGACCTCAAGGCGCTGGTGTCACTATTGCCAACCCCGGAGGATGTTGGGGGAGCGATCAGCATGCCGGACGCCGACGACCCCGCACTGGAGGTGCTGGCGGCGCAATTGAGGGCAGCGGGCGAGGTGGTTATCAACTGCCTGTCGGGTAGACCGGATGCGCGTTGTGACCGGCAACTGGTGGAGGAAAACGGCGAGTGGCAGGTGCAGCCCCTGAAGGCAGATGACAGCGTATAGTCCATGTGCCGTGCACGGATATCCCAACCCGATTCAATACAAGGGCAAAGTAAATGAGTAAGAACGTGGTGGTTCTCGGCACCCAGTGGGGCGACGAGGGCAAGGGCAAGATCGTCGATCTGTTGACCGACCAGGCCGGCGTCGTGGTGCGTTTCCAGGGTGGGCATAACGCGGGCCATACGCTGGTTATCGACGGAGTGAAAACGGTATTACACCTCATCCCCTCGGGTATCCTGCGTGACAGCGTCGCCTGCCTGATAGGTAATGGCGTCGTGCTGTCGCCGGAGGCGGTGCTCAGGGAAATAGCCGAGTTGGAGGCCAAGGGTGTTCCCGTACGTGAACGCCTGAAGATCTCTCCCGCCTGCCCGCTGATCCTGCCCTACCATGTGGCGCTGGACCAGGCTCGAGAAGCCAAGCGCGGCAACGATAAAATAGGCACCACCGGTCGAGGGATCGGGCCGGCCTACGAGGACAAGGTCGGCCGGCGAGGACTGCGCCTCGGCGACCTGCAGGATGAAAATCGTTTTGCGCGCAAGCTGCGGGAGGTGATGGAATACCATAATTTTTTCCTCGAAAAGTATTACCGGGTGGAGCCTTTGGAAGTCGACAAGGTACTCACTGATACCCTGGAGATGGGCAGGGAGCTGCTCCCCATGATGGCGGATGTCACCGCCATGCTGCACGAGTACCGGCGCTCGGGGGCGAATATCATGTTCGAGGGAGCGCAGGGCTCCCTGCTTGACATAGACCACGGCACCTACCCTTTCGTAACCAGCTCCAATACCACCGCTGGCGGTACGGCCACGGGATCCGGATTCGGCCCGTTGTATCTCGATTACGTACTGGGGATTACCAAGGCCTACACCACCCGCGTCGGATCGGGTCCCTTTCCCACCGAGTTGTTTGATGCCACCGGTGCGTACCTGGCAAAGCGGGGACACGAGTTCGGTTCCACCACGGGCCGTCCCCGGCGCTGCGGTTGGTTCGATGCCGTCGCCCTGCGCACGGCTGTGAACATCAATTCGGTCAGTGGTTTGTGCCTGACCAAACTGGACGTGCTGGACGGCCTGGAAACTATCAGGATCTGCATCGGTTACACCTGCAAGGACGGCAATCCAGTGCTGAACCCGATGGATTCGGATGACTACGAGGGCCTGGTTCCACTGTACGAAGAGGTTCCTGGCTGGAGCGAATCCACTCTCGGTGCCAGGACCCTTGAGGAGCTTCCAGCGGCCGCGCGCAGCTATATCAACAAGATCGAGGAAGTGGTCGGTGCTCCTATCGATATCATTTCCACTGGCCCCGACCGGGTGGAAACCATCGTGCTACGCCACCCGTTTGGGGATTGAATTGACAGCACCGGCCAGCCTGGCGGTGTGTGCCGGGGTTGGAACCGCGAGCAGTAACTGAATGCACAATGGCCGCACTGAGGTATTCGAAAGCCCGGCGTGGGGACGTTGCAGTTGATTGACCTTCACTGCCATCTCCTGCCCGGTATTGACGATGGGCCCGACACGCTTGAGGAAGCGCTTGCACTGTGTCGCATGGCGGTGGCGGACGGCATTACCCGTGCCATCGTCACGCCGCACGTTCACCCGGGGCGCTGGGAGAATAACCGGGCCTCTATCGGAGAGGCCTGCCACGGGCTGCAACAGGCTCTCGAACGACACGAAATACCCCTGCAACTGGGATTTGCAGGGGAAGTACGTTTGACGGACTGCATAATGCAGCAAGTCGCGGCCGGGGAAATTCCTTTCCTCGGAGCGGTGGATGGTTACCGGGTGATGCTGTTGGAATTTCCTCACAGCCATCTGGTTCCCGGCAGCGAAATGCTGGTACGTTGGCTACTCGATCAGGGTATCAGGCCACTGATAGCGCATCCGGAGCGCAATAAACAGGTGATGCACGATATTTCGCAGCTGGAGCCCTTCATCCTGGCTGGCTGCTGGCTGCAGGTGACGGCGGGTTCGGTGATCGGGCAATTCGGCGAGCGCGCGCAGGCGGTTGCGTCGAAATTGCTGCAAAATGACCGCGTGACGGTACTGGCCAGTGATGGACATAATGTGACGGCACGGCCACCCGTTCTGCGGCAGGCGTTTGAGTCTATCGAGCGGCAGTATGGCCGGCCCAGAGCATTGCGACTGATGCTGGAAACACCGGCGACTATCGTCGGGAAGCCGCCGGTTATCTAATGTTTTCCATAAATCGACAGGGAAAATAAAAACACTATGCACTTGAGAAAACGGATACTCGTAACTGGCGGTGCCGGATTCCTCGGTTCCCATCTCTGCCGGAGGTTGGTGGATCAGGGGGACGACGTAATCTGCGTGGACAATTTTTTTACCGGCACCAAGGACAATGTTGTTGATCTGTTGCAGAAGCCGAATTTTGAACTGTTGCGACACGATGTCACGTTCCCTCTTTATGTTGAAGTGGACGAAATATACAACCTTGCCTGTCCCGCATCACCGATCCACTACCAGCACGATCCGGTGCAAACTACCAAGACCAGCGTGCATGGCGCCATCAATATGTTGGGATTGGCCAAGCGCACGGGCGCCAGGATTTTTCAGGCTTCCACCAGCGAGGTCTATGGCGACCCCCAGGTCCACCCGCAGCATGAGGGTTATTGGGGGCACGTGAATCCGATCGGCGAACGCCCTGCTACGACGAGGGCAAACGTTGCGCTGAAACACTATTTTTCGATTATCACAGGCAGCATCAGTTGCGGATCAAGGTAGCCCGTATCTTCAATACGTATGGCCCGAATATGCACCCCAACGACGGCAGGGTCGTTTCGAATTTCATCATGCAGGCCCTGCGCGGCGCACCGATCACCCTGTTTGGTGATGGTTCCCAGACGCGTTCATTCTGCTATGTGGACGATCTGATTGAGGGTTTCATAAGGCTGATGGCAACCGGCGACGAGGTTACCGGCCCGATCAACCTCGGCAACCCGAACGAGTTTACTATCAGGGAACTCGCGGAAAAAGTAATTGAACTCACCGGGTCGAAGTCCTCTATCGTTAACCGCCCCTTGCCCAGTGATGACCCCATGCAGCGTCAACCCGATATCGCGGTGGCAAAATCGAGACTGGGCTGGGAACCGAAGATCCAGCTGGAAGAGGGCTTGCGGAAAGCCATCCCGTACTTCCAAGGATTGCTCTGAGTGCTGCTTAGCACCAATTGCGGGAGTCTGATCCATTAAGTCCAGGAGAACGTAGGTCACATCGGTAAGTTATACTACGAGCCTCCTCACAAGATGCCGTTGCAAAAGAAATCGCAGAAGTGCTGACCCTGCAACTCCTGATTGCCGCCCTGCTCATCACGCGATTAGCGGTGAGTATCGGCGCTCGCGCGGGACTGGTAGACAGTCCTGACGCGCGCAAGCAACACGGGAGAAGTTCCCCTGACCGGCGGGATCGCGGTGTTTGTCACTATCCTGTTCGGTACTCTAGTACTGGAAGTGCCACCTTATACTTATCCCATGCTGCTCATTGCCAGCGGAGTATTCCTGATTGGGCTGTTCGATGATTTTCAGCATATCAGTGCCTCAAAACGGCTGCTGCTGGAATACGGCAGCGGCATACTGCTGGCCACCTACGGCAACATTGCGATTAATCGGGTAGGTAACCTGCTGGGCATGGGCGATATACCCCTGTTGCTTCTCACTGTGCCGCTCACCGCTCTGGCGGTGGCCGGAATGAGTAACGCGTATAACATGATTGATGGGATCGACGGGCTAGCGGCCAGCACCATTACGCTTCCGCTGTTCGTACTCTTCCTCTTGGCCCTGCAGGCAGGACATCCGATGACGAACAGCCTGCTGGTGATGCTGGTGCCGTTGGGGTTTTTCTGCTCTTCAACCTCGGTCCCAACAACCGCTACCTGCCGAAAATGTTCCTGGGTGACGGTGGCAGCGTAACCCTCGGGTTCCTGGTGACCGCTTCGCTGGTTTACTTCTCGCAGGGCGAGTACGCGATTATCAGGCCGGTCACAGCCCTCTGGCTGGTAACGGTTCCGCTGATGGACATGCTGGCTACCATGTTGCGCCGCTACAGGCTTGGCCACGACCTGATGAAGGCTGACCGGTCCCATTTGCACCATACGCTGATGGACAAGGGCCTGGGCAAGCGGCAAACACTGGTGCTTATGGTGGGCTATGCTTCCCTGTGCGCTATCGCTGGCATAGTCCTGGAGCAAACCACCGAGTACCTCAGCCTGCTGTGCTACTTCCTGTTGTTTATCGGTCACTGTTGGTTCGTGGTCCACTCGGCCGCAGGACAGCGTCAGGGCAGCTGATCTGTCCGCGTATGCCCCGTCGAATACCCTGCACTCGCACCATAGATTAGCCTGTCCCTGGCCATGCCCACCGGATTGCTTCGGCCGGCTGGCGGTCCCTGTCGGGCTTGTCGCCTTCAGGCTGGGTGCCATGAGGTTTGTGACAAAGTGTGATGCAGTACCACAAATTTTTTTCAGCGCCACTGCCGCTATGCTAAGCTCGGCCAAAAGACCAGCGGCCTGTGGGCAGTCGCCTGCCCCGGACAGTGTTTGCGAGGCCGGTTCGCGCCGGCACAAGAGCCGATGGTCAGTTCAATCGGCCGGAGTGGTGGAGTGCCCAGTGGAACAAGAATTACTCGCCGAGCGATTTTGCGCCGTGTGGCAGGAGTGCGCGGGTACGAATGCGGAGCAGGTCTGGCAGAAGTTGAGCCGGCATTATCGAGAACCCCACCGCCACTACCATACGCTGGACCATATCGCCCACTGCTTGGGTGAGTTGGATGCCGCCAGGAGCCATATACGGGAATTCAGTGCTACCGAACTGGCGATTTGGTTCCACGACGTTATATATCACTATGGGGCGCGGGATAACGAAATCCTGAGCGCCGCCTGTTTCAGTGACCTGGCCGGCCAGAGCATGCCGGTGCAGTTTGTCGCCCGTGTCTGCGAGTTTATTATTGCCACTCAACACACCGGCGCCGCGCAGGACGCCGCCGTTGCGATTGTTGTCGATATCGATCTTTCCGGCTTCGGTCTGCCGTGGGAAGACTACCTGAACGACTCAAATGCCCTGCGCAGGGAGGCGGATGGCGTCGGGGATGAGCAATACTACCAGGGGAAACTGCGCTTCCTCAGTGAATTGCAACGCTGGCCCAGCCTGTTTCAGTCACCATTTTTCAGGGATCGCCTGGAAGCCAGGGCCCAAACCAATATCGCCCGATACACCGACGCGCTGCGCAAGCAGGGTTTTGGCCAATACACTATTTGCCAAGCCTAGTCAGTAGACGGCGCACGTGATCCATCAGGGTAACGGACTTCATGTCGGTCAGTTCGCCGGCGTCAAGGAATACCCCGTCGCAGCGTGAGCAACTGTCCAGCGTGATATGCGACTGCTCATGGTCCTTAATACGATCCATCCTGTTGCCGCAGTCGGGGCAACTGATATCCCGCATCTCATTGTGCTTTGCTCCCAATGCGGCGCTGCCTTTGTCAAGCACGGTATCGGATAGCCACTCGTCGCGCAGTTGCTGCAAAGTTGCCCGCTTGCAGAACAGACCGTAGCAGCCGGTGCAACGCATGACTCTTACATCTGTTCCAAACTCGACGATCTCCATCGGCTCTGAACATTTGGGGCAGTCCATAGTCAGTCTCCCTCGTTCCGGTTCTCGTGTCAGGTCAATACCGCCTGCAGCGTGGTAGTGGTCAGTTGCAGGCGTCGTGTAATCACGCGGATCATGAATTTGTGCAGGGCCGCAGCGATGTGTGGGTATTGCTGCTCCAGGCTTGCATTGGCGGCCTGGGTCAGAACATACAATTCACCCGCCGTATCGATGATCACCGACGCGGTTCGTGGCGTACCCAGGTAAAAGCCAACCTCGCCGAAAACGGTGCCGGCACCGGCTCGACGAATGCGATGCTTCCTGCCCGAACTGGTGTCCAGGTAAACGGACGCCGTACAGCTTTGCAGCAGGTACATTTCATCGGACGGGTCCCCCTGTGTTGCCAACTGGTCTCCGGGCTCGACGTGGCGATATTCGAGGAACTGCTCAAGTATCTTGTAGTCGTCGGGAGCCGGAAGATACCTGGAAAGCTGTTGCATTATGCCTTCGTGCGCCTCACTGAGTGACTGTTCCCTGAGTATGCGCTCCTCGCACCACTCGACGCCGTAGTCTAGGTCCGGAATGATTTGCAAATAAGTGGTGACTTCCTTTTCAAACCAGCCGCTCATCAGGCGTTTATGCATTTTCGGGGTCAGGCCGGTTAAAACAAGGAAAAAATCCGACTGCGATGCTTCCTGGGCCAGCTTCATAAAGCTCAATGCTGCCGAAGAATCAAGATCCGTCACCTGCGCAAAATCCAGCACTGCATAGCGAAGGGCGGGTTTTTCCTTTTCAGCTAGGCGTTCTTCAATCCGACGAGCCAGTGCGGCGGCGGTACCGAAAAACAGGTAACCCTGCAATTTCAATATCAGTACCTGGTCGCCGTTTTCGCGCAGGAATTTTTGCTCGGCGCTGTTGCGCTCCACATTACTGCCGCGTTCCCTGCCGGTCAGCGCATAGCGCACGACGTTGATCCTGCTGTAGTTTATTACGAACAGGACAATGGCTCCCAGCAGGCCGACCATTACTCCCTGCAGGAAGCCGACGGTCGCTACTACCAGTACGATAATAACGACGACCAGGTATTCCAGCCGGGGCAATTGCTTGCGCGCTTCGATCAACCATTGCTCAAGCAGCGATATCCCAAGGAATATCAGGAGTCCGGCGAGGATTGATTTGGGAAACCAGGCAATCAGTGACATGCCGAAATACAGCATAACGGCGCAAAACAGCGCGACAACCAGGCCCACCAAGCGACTCTTGGGTGCACCCACGCGCACTGCAAGTTCAGTCATGGAGTGCGAAGGCAGTGCGAT
>JAWKZM010000012.1:0-74937 GCA_041395965.1 Halioglobus sp. | reverse complement strand
GGACTCAGTTCCAGATCCAGCCAGGCGGTGTCAGTGCCAGTCGCCTGCAGATCCGCACTACGCAGCACACCCGGGTCGCTGGCCGTGCGCCAAATCAGCTTCACCTCGGGCCCGGGAACCGCAGCGTCTATCTGGTACGACAGCAGGGGGAAATCCGTGGCCGCAAGCTGTCCGCGCCAGACCGCCACGGCCGTCAGTTCATCGTCCTGGGATTGGTAGCGCGTAAAGACCAGGCTGTTGCCCCGGGTCTCCCCGGTGCCCACCACTGCCTGCAGGCGACTGCCGGTGATCTCGATTGCGGCTTCGCCATCGTCGCCGTGCGTGCTGCCGGATTCAACCCGGATCGCGCCTATCGCGAACAACAGCAGTGCGCTCGCCAGCAGCGCAAGCACGGCCTTGAAAACGTTTTCGAACAGGAAACGCCAGGTACTGTCCAAGGTCAGGATCACATGTCGGTCTTGTCAGCGCCGTACTATCACATATGTTGCGCTGGACATACAGCCCGGGCAGGTTGCCGATGGAGGAACGCAGGCAGCGAGGACCCGCTACGCGGGGCTACCCACACCCCGGCGTCAGTGCCGACAACGGGTGATTTTACGCTGCCCCCTGTGCCACAATGCCACCCTCCTGGGAAGCGAAACGGAATACAGCATGTCTGACAACCCCAATAAGGCCGTCGTGGAAAAAATGTGGAAAGCACTGGGCGATATGGATTGGGAGGCCATGAAACGCTGCATGCATCCGCAGATACACTATCGTGATGTGCCAAGCGACGACCCCGGCGCGCACGGACCTGAAAACTGTGTGAAGCGGCTGCAGATCGCCTTCAGGCATCTGCAGAAACAGGAGCAGGTCACCCACCATATCGCCGCGGACGGGGATGTCGTTTTTCTCGACCACACCGAAACCTGGACGTTTACCTCAGGCGAAACCGCTGCCCACACCTTCGCCAGCATGCATGAGATACGGGACGGGCTGGTGTACCGCTGGAGCGATTACTGGGATATGCAGAAATTCGTGGGGCAGTTTCCCGCCTGGTTTCTGGAAGAGATGATGAAATCGACGGCAGACGACTTCCAGTAATACGGCGGCAGGCACCCCAGGCGATCAGGCACCCACGCTAAGCAATTCCGCGTTGGACTGGCCGTTGTCATCCGTGCGATACCGGTATTTGACATCGCTCCCGGAGGGCGCTTCCTTGAGCCGGGTGTCCTGCGGCAGCTTGAATTCCATTTTCTGGTTGCGGCGCACGTTGCAATTCGCATCTTCATCGTACTTGCTGATGGAATTGATTTTCACCGTGGTCGTGCCCTGGCCGCCCTGCTCGCCGTGCAGCACCGTGCCCTGCAGCAGGCAGTCCTTCCCGTTGTCGGCCACGGCGACGGGGCCAACCGCCAGCAGTGCTGAGCAAATCAGTGTTCTGGTAAAGGTTTTCATTATAGGTACCTCCGTTTCTACCTTCCCGAAAACCTTACACCCAAAGCAATCGGGCTTGCCACCTTGAACCACAAAAAATTCATCAAATTGTAACAATTGTGTGTTAGGCGACGCTTTGGCGCGGTCGGATGTTCCAGTCTGTCCGCAGCCGGTTTCCCTCGGGTCCTGTCATTCCCCTGTCATAAATCTGTAAAAGAACGCGCATATACTCGGCCCCACCAGCCCCGAGACTCACCTCTACCAGGCCCGTTTGCGGAACAGAATACGCATGAAAGCACTCACTCGACTCTGCCTGATCCCGCTGGTGGCCTGCGCCACCCACAGCGTGGCCCTGTCCCTGGCACCCGACGAATTCGCGGCCTCGCGGAAAATGGCCTGCGTCCTCGCGCAGCAGTCACTGGGCCAATTGAGCGAAGACGAATACGGTGCCCGGGCGCATACCCTGCTGGATGGCTTCGACGAGACAGAACAGAACACCATACTGGCCCAGGCAGTCGGCTATTATGGCGGCCTGATGTTTTCCACTACGGATAGCGAGGGCAAGAGCGACCAGGCCAACCGCAAGCTGGAAGATTTCGTCGCCAGCAGCACTTGCTCGGGCGACTACCGCGGGGTCACCGTAAGCCTGTAAGCACACTCGTTGCTTTCCACCTGCTACCGCGTTGTTGGCGGCATCCCGGCCGCGGCGCCACCCCTCGATATTTAACAAAACTGCAACACAACTATCACGAGAGTGTCATCCCGGCGCTTTAGCATGCCTGCTTCAAAGGGGACCGGCCTGCATTAGACCAAGTCAAGGATCTGCTCGATCCACAGGCGCGCCCGCAAAACAATCAGATTCCAGTCTAAGGCGAAGATTACGTATGAAAAGACTTGCAGGCTATGCGGGGCTAGGGCTCTTTCTTCTTTCTTATCAGGCAGTTGCCGCTGAATTCTACCTGGAGGTCTTTTTGGATGACGCGCCCGTCAAAGGCGCGCTGGTCATACTGGATGACCGCGAACTCGGCACCACGGATAGCCGTGGCGGCGCCGGAACGGAACTGGAAGCCGGCAGCCACGTATTGAAGCTGATGGACGACAACGTCGAGTTCCCCGTGGAGTTCAGCTCCGAAGCCGAGGAGGACGTGGAGATCAAGGTCACCTTCACCGCGGTCGAAGGCGATGAACCGAAAGTGAGCATCCGCAAGTTCGGTGCGGATGCCCCGCCCGGCGAGGGCTTCATCACCGGGAAGATTCTCGACCCCGCCGGCGCGCCGCTGCCCGGCGCGACCATCGGCGTGGCCAACTCGAGTTACACCGCCAGCGCTGACGAGTTCGGCGTGTACGTGTTGAAGGTGCCCCGCGGCGAGTACAACATCGCTATTACCGCTCCGGGCTACCAGAAAGTCACTGTGCCGAACGTGCGCGTAATGGCGGACCTGGGAATCAATGCTACCGTCACCCTGCGGCCGGAGGGCGCAGCTGCACCGGCCTCAACCGGCCCGATCGAGGAGGTTTTCGTAGTCGGTGTCTTCAACCCCGAGGACAACGCTGCCAGCGTGGAGCGTTACGCCACCTCCATCACCAGCGCCATCGACGCGGCACAGCTTGAACGCTTCGGTGACTCCGATGTCGGCGCGGCCCTGAATCGCGTCTCCGGCGTCGCGGTGGTCGACAGTAAATACGCCACCGTGCGCGGCCTGGACGGACGTTACATTTCCAGCACCCTCAACGGCCTGTTGATGCCCAGTACGGATACCCAGCGGCGGGAGGTCGAACTGGACCTGTTTCCCACCATCATTGTTGGCGGTATAGAGATCCAGAAGTCATACACGGCCGACCAGTTGGCGAGCACCACGGGTGGCGCCATTATGATCGAGACCAAGGGCATTCCGGACGAACGCATCGCGCAGGTCAGCGGCTCACTGGGTTACAACCCGGGCACCACGGGTAACGACATTCTCAGCTACGCCAGCAGTGATGGCGACTGGGCGGGCTTTGACACCGGCCTGAGAAAACTGCCCAACGGCGTACTCGGGGCCACGGACGACGGTCGCTCACTCACCATTTGCGACCCGGCCATCGACCCGGTGCGCTGTACGTCCCCGGCGGCGGCGGCCCAGCTCGGCGTTGACTTCCAGGACGACTACAACGTGGGCGACAAGACCGCCCTCCCCAACGCCGAGGTTTCCATGGCCTACGGCGACCGGCTGCCGGCGGGTGCGAACGAGTGGGGTTACTACCTCGCCGCGGATTTCGACCGTCGCACCGTGAACCGCGGCAATGCGGAGCTATCGAATCCACTGGGCGTTACCGGAAACTACAAGCGCTCCCTGGAGCAAACGGCCATCACGGGCTACGCAGCAGTCGGCTATGAATACGGCGCCGCCAATGACGTGACGTCAAAAACCATTTACCTGCACAACACGGACGACATCACCCGCGCCGAGGACGGTATCGACAACCTGGAAGGCAACCAGACCAACGAGTACCTGCTCGACTGGGTGGAACGCCAGTTCATGTCACAATCCTTTACCGGGCATAACGACTTCGAATTCGACCAGGGCGTACAGCAACTGGACTGGCGCGCCGCCTATTCACAGACCGACCGGGACGAGCCGGATCGTCGCACCTACACCTACTTCAACGACCAGTTTTCGACCTCTGCATTTGAACGCCGTTGGTCCAAGTTGCACGAGACCAGCAAGGACCTGGGCGCCGATTATTCCATTTCACTGGACTGGGGTGGGACCAGCTCCACCGAGTTCAAAGTGGGTGGCCTCTGGTCCGACAAGGACCGCAATGTCGACCAGTACCGCTTCGGTGCCGGTATCACCGCCCTGGGGCAGGATATCAACCTGAATATCGACCAGGACCTCGAGACCGAAATACTGTCCTACAACAACTACGCCACCTCGCAGGTGGTATTGAAAGCCAACACAACCGATACCGACTCATACGATTCCCAGGAAACGATCAAGGCAGGTTACCTGACCACCACCACCGACTTCGGCGAAAGTTGGACCCTGACCGCTGGTGCGCGTTACGAAAAGTTCGACCAGAAGCTGGATTACCCGAACGCACCCAATGCATCGAACGAGCTGACCTATGATGACTGGTATCCCGCCGCTAATTTGACGTGGCGCGTGACGGAAGAATTCCAGGTGCGCCTCGGTTATTCCCAGACCGTGTCGTACCCCGGGTTGATCGAGCGGTCCGAGGCCCAGAGTTACGACCCCGATACTGATGATCCCATTTTTGGCAACCCTGACCTTGTTGTTTCCACGATCGACAACTCGGATCTGCGGGCGGAGTACTACTTTTCCGACAATGAAAGCGTGTCACTGGCCCTTTTCTACAAGAATATCGACAAGCCGGTTGAGCGCGCGATACCTGACGCGTCCGGATCGGCGGCCAGCGGTACGACGTTCCTGAACCAGGACAGTGCTGACCTCAAGGGTATCGAACTGGATGCCAACAAGACCGTGTGGGAAAACGATGATTACCTCGTTTTCCTTGGTGGCAACATCTCCTACATCGATTCGAAGGTCAACCTGTCGGACGAGTCAATACGACTGGAGGGCGCCTCCGCCGACGGGCGCGAACTACAGGGACAGTCCCAGTGGCTGGGCAACCTGCAAATCGGGATGGACCACTACCCGACCGACCAGAAATTTACCCTGCTGATCAACTACTTCGACAAACGTATTTTTCGGGTAGCGCGTGGAACCAACACCGGGCCCGAATATGAAGATGGCCGCACGATCGTGGATTTCACCTGGGAAAAAGTGTGGAGCGATTCCCTTGTTCTGGAGGGTTCCATCAAGAACATCCTGAACACCAAGGTCGAATACTCGCAGAACGACAACACCATAGAAAGCTACAACGTGGGGACATTCTTCAAGGCAGGCGTGACATATAAATTCTGAGCCCCCCCCGGACAAGTGCGGCCGGAGGTACCAGAACAGGTTTTTTAGTGGAAAGCAGCAGGTGCAGTCGATCTGCATTGATTTTTAACTTGATCAGGAAGTGAAACATGTTTAAACATAAATTGTTGATAGCATTTCTCCTACCGGTCACTGCGGCGTTAGTCGGCTGTGGCGGAGGTAGTGGCGATAACGTCTATATTACTAATGAAGGTAGTGGCTCAAGCAGTTCGGGAGGCTCCAGTAGTTCAGGCGGCTCCAGTAGCTCGGGCGGTTCCAGCAGCTCCGGCGGCGGCGGTAACTGCAACCAGGTCATCACTGCAAGTTTTGTCAGCTTTAACGCCGACTGCTCCATCGGCACCCTGTCCGGAACGATCAACGAGGACTATACCCTGCTCAGCCAGGTGCAGTGGCGCCTGGACGGTGCCGTGGTCGTCGGTACAGGAAATACGACGATCGTTAATAGCGACGCTGATGTACAGGCTTTGCGAGACAGTGGCGTCACCCTCACCATCCAGCCGGGCACCGACATTCGCGGCTTCGACACCGGAGCGCTACTGGTAACCCGCGGATCCAAGTTGATGGCCGACGGTACCGCAGCGCAACCGATTACCTTCAGCAGCCTCGACGATAACTACGACGGTCTGGGTGAATGGGGTGGCGTACTGATACAGGGTTTCGCGCCGCAGTACGGCCTCGGCGGCACTGGCCCCTGCTACGGCAGCGGCACGACCTGTAACGTCAAGGGCGAAGGCGGCGATTTTGTCGGCAATTACGGCGGCAATGACGATACCGACAACAGCGGCGTAATGCGCTACGTGCGAATTGCCGAGGGCGGACTGGTAGCCGGACCCAACAATGAAATCAATGGCCTGTCCCTGCAGGGCGTCGGCTCCGGCACGACCCTGGAATACATCCAGGTCTACAACAACCTCGACGATGGCATCGAGTGGTTTGGCGGCACCGTCAACCTGCGGTACTACGTAGCCGGCAATAACGACGATGATGACATCGACTACGATGAAGGCTACCGGGGAAATATCCAGTACGCCCTGGTGCAAAAGCAAAATGTGAACGAGGCGCCCCAGGGGACCAACGACCCGCGGGGCGTGGAGGCCAACTCTAGCGATGCCAACTATGCGCCTGAAACGGAAGCGGTCCTGGCTAACCTCACCATTATCGGTGGCAAGGTCAACAACAACCCGGACTCCCTTGAAGGGGAGCAGCCCGGCATGCGGTTGCGCGGCGCGGTCAATACGCTTGTCTATAACAGCGCAATCAGCAACTTCAACATCGGCTGTGTCCGTATCGACGATGCGAACGTCAACGGCGATGGCTCCCTGATCGTCCCCTCTTTCGTTGGCCTGGAGAACGTGCTGGGTGATTGCCAGGATGGCTTTTACGCCAAGCGTCCCGCCGACGTCAGTGACAATGTCGAGGAACTCATACTGACCTACAGCGCCAGCTGGGCCGTGCAGGAAAGCCAGGCACAACTGGCGCAGGCACCGACCATCAACGCTGTCAACAACGGCTCCGGTTTCGTCTTTGACCAGACCGACTACGTCGGTGCCGTTGATCCCAATGGCGACGCGTGGTGGGAGGGGTGGACCCTTCCGGGATCTGTTTATGAACCCTCTGCCGTACAACCGGCCGGCTTCGTAAGCTGCAACACGGACAACACGATCTGCACTCTCTCCGGCACTATCGACCAGAACTACACGCTGGTGGAAGGCGTCGAGTGGCGCCTGGACGGCGAGGTTGTCGTCGGCCGCGGCAACGAATCGGTTAGCAGTGACGCGGACGTCGCAGCAGTGCGCGCTGCCGGCGTAACCCTGACGATTCGTCCCGGCGTACAGGTGCGCGCCTTTGATACGGGCTCCCTGATCGTCACGCGCGGATCCAGGCTGAATGCCATCGGTTCCCCCGCGGCCCCAATCACCTTCAGCAGCCTGCAGGACGATGACCTCGACGGCCTGGGTGAATGGGGTGGCGTGATCCTGCAGGGTTTTGCGCCGCAGTACGGCCAGGGCGGCACGGGCGTCTGCTACGGCAGCGGCACCGTGTGCAACGTGGTCGGTGAGGGCGGCACCATCGTGGGACTCTACGGTGGTAACGACCCGGCTGACAGCAGCGGTACCCTGCGCTATGTGCGCATCGCCGAGGGCGGCAAGATTGCCGGCCCCAACAACGAAATCAACGGCCTGACACTGCAGGGCGTTGGCTACGGCACCAGGATCGACTACATCCAGGTACACAATAACCTGGATGATGCCGTGGAATGGTTTGGCGGTACGGTCAACGTGACCCACCTGGTACTCACGGGTAACGATGATGACGACGTCGACTTCGACGAGGGCTACAAGGGTAATATCCAGTACGTGATCGCACGCAAGAGCCCCGACAAGGCGGCTCCCAGCGGCAGCAATGATCCACGCGGTATCGAAGCCAACTCCAGCGACGCCGAGTATGTACCCGAAACCAAAGCTGTACTGGCCAATATACTGATCATCGGTGGCCCCATGGTCAACAATGCCGGCTCATCCGTGGGCCAGCAGCCGGGCATGCGGTTGCGGGGTGCTGTCAACGTCACCATCTACAACACTGCGGTTGAAGGCTACGATACCGGTTGTGTCCGCATCGATGACGCGAACGTCAACGGTGACGGCTCCGTGATCGTGCCCTCTTTCGTGTCGCTCGTTAATACGCTGGGCGATTGCAAGGATGGCTTTTACGACAAACGTGTGGCGGATGCCTTCCTGAACTCGGGTGGCAACAGCGTAACCCTGGATGCGGCTTACGCCCTCACCGATGCCGCGGCTTCGGTCACGGCGCCGGATATCGTGCCGCAGGACAACGGCTCGGGCTTTGTCTTCGATAGCACGGACTACGTGGGCGCCGTCGAGCCGGGCACCTCCCCCGCCAACGCATGGTGGGCTGGCTGGACTATCCCGGGCTCTCTCTAAATTTCCAGGTCCCTGTTTGGGGAATCTTCAAGCCGCGCCCAGCGCGGCTTTTTTTGTCTCTCGAAATACCCCGGGGACGATGGTCACAATTTCTTAACCCATCGATCAAATGCCTGCAACACGGTTGCCGCATAGTAAGGGCGAGAAAAATTCAGGAGATCGAATGATGCGCATCACCGAGAATCCGACCGAGGGTGCCGCCAAGCAGCGACTGCGTGACGAGATCAATCGCCATATAGAAGACTTTCTCCACCGGGGCGGGCGGATCGAGGTGCTCGGTGGACGGGACGCCGGTCACCCGGACAACCTGTTCGCCGGCAGACCGGCGACTGCGGAGGTCCTCAACCTGCTCAACCTGGCTTCGGACTGACCCTCGCGGCTCAGCTGTCGCGGACGTCAGATGCTATCATGGGGTCGCACTGATAAACGGGGTACCGCCGCCTCGCGGCCCATCCCGGGCCACACCGTACAATATCCCGGGGAGCACACCGATGCCGGACACCAGATTGATATCACTCGCCGCCGGCGTGGTGCAGGAGTTTCCTCCCGAGGACGCGGTCTACGCCGCCGCCGAGGCGGGCTTCAGCGCCACCGGGGTGTGGTGCGATTGGCAGAACTGGCCCGGGGCACGCAGTGACGCCCTGCTGCGAGCACTGGCGCGGACCGGGCTTTGCGCGCTGGATCTTGAGGTAGTCTGGCTGCGCCCCGGCGAAGCAATCGACACGCACGACGCCATGCTGGAGATTGGCCTGGAGATCGGCGCCCGCAATCTGTTGTGTGTTTCCTCGGAACCGGATATCGGAATGACCAAGCGGCGATTCGCACACCTGTGCAGTAAAGCCGGGGAAGGGACCCTGCGGGTCGTACTGGAATTCCTGCCGATCACCGAAATCCGGTCGCTGGCACAGGCACTGGAGGTGGTCCACGACGTCGCGCACCCCGCCGGCGGTGTGTTGGTGGACACGCTGCACCTGCACCGGACGGGTGGCTCAGCACGCGACCTGCGCGCTGTTGATCCACACCTGCTGCCCTACCTCCAGCTGTGTGATGCCAGCGCAGCGCTCGTGGACGGCACACCGGAGGGCCTGCTGGAAGATGCGTTGTACCTGCGCCGACTTCCCGGCGAGGGAGAACTACCCCTCAAGGATATTCTTTCCGAACTGGATCCGCGCCTGCCGCTCAGCCTGGAAATTCGCTCCCGCGAGTTGCTTGATCGCTACCCCAAAGATCCGCTGGGACGAGCGAGGGCGGTGTTCGAATCAACGCGGCGCTTTCTTGCGCAACCGGCTATTCGGGTTTGAAGGTCACCGGGAGGCTGTCAGGGCCGCGGAAGGAGAAACCGACGATGCGCGACGGCTTTCCCGGATCGGGCTTCAGGTCGTGCAGTCGATCCAGCAGCGCGTTGATCGCCACTTCAGCCTCCAGCTTGGCGAGGTGCGAGCCGGCACAGTAGTGCGGACCATAGCCAAAAGCGATGTGTTCGTTATCCACGCGATCTATATCAAATACATCCGGATGGCTGAATTGCCGCTCATCGCGGTTGGCGGAGCCGATATGGCAGAGCATGGAAGAACCCCGGGGTATCGCCACGCCGCCTACTTCCGTATCGGAGGTCGCTTCCCGCATCAGTGTCCCGATGGGTGACTCCCAGCGCATGGCCTCGTGGAACAGGGCGGGAACCAGCGTGCGGTCGGCCCTGACCCGTTCCATCAGGTCGGGATCATTGAGCAGCACGTAGCAGACCGTTCCCAGCAGGTGGTTAGTCGTCTCCGCCCCCGCCAGCACCAGCAAGCGCAGGAAGGAGACCACTTCATAATCGGACAGCTTCTCGCCATTGATTTGCGCCGTTACCAACATGCTGATCAGGTCGCTATCGGGCTTGTGCCGCTTGGCCTCCACGACGGGCGTCAGGTACTGCAACAGCTTGTCCGATGCGATCAGCCCCTTCTCCGGGTCGTGGGCGACCAGGCACAGGTCGATACCCCAGTGATGCACCTGGTCCAGGTCGTCGGATGGCAGCCCCAGCAGCGAGACGAATACCGCCAGCGGATACTTGAAACAGAAATCGTGGTGCAGGTCGGCACGGCCCGAGCGCACGAATGTATCGATCGTGTCATCCGCGGTTTTCCTCACCACGTCGTGGAACCGGTCGCCTTTCAGCACGCGCGGAGTCATGGAGGGGGTAATCAGGGTGCGGTGCTTGAGATGCTCCCTGCCGTCCATGCCAATCACCGTGGGACCCATGACAACTCCCATCGTGCGCTGGTTTATATCATTGGAAAATTGCCGGTCATTCTTGAGCACGCCTTTTACATCGGCGTAACGCGTTATCAAAAAAGCGCGGTTGCCTTCCATCGATAACTCGCTGGTCTCCAGCACAGGGTTGTCCCTGCGCAGCGCAGCGTAAATGGCGTGCGTGTCGCTTACCGGGGCCATGGGGCCCATTTTCAGCAGGGCCGTGATGTCGAGGCCCACTTCACTGATTCCGTCGGCTGCTAGTTCCAAGGACAGGCCCCCCGTATTCACGCTAGTGTCGGCAGGCGTGCCAGGGTCTCCGGCAAATCGGGGCTGGAGAGCGGACCGCCTGCGACCAGCATAGCACGCCCTGCACGATCCGCGGCAAGGGAAGTGACCGCCGCAGGCCTACTTTTCAGGAACACTCCAGATCCAGTCGTGCAACTCCCGCAGGGAATGCGCCCGCGAAAACAATTCGCGCTGCTCGGCGACGCTCAGGGCGGCAAGGCCCTCCTCCATGGTCTTGTACATCAGGCCCTGGGCATAGTTCTGCTGCCGCCGGGACAGTATCTCCTCCGGCGGCAACAGTGCCAGATGCAGTGCCTGTGCGCCCGGGTTGCGCAGGGCATCGGCCGCATCGACCGGCTGGGAGGGAATCTCCGCCATGGCCTTGTCAAATTCGAGCAGCACCTCGGGACGCTGCCGTTCCTCGGGCGTCACGAAGAGCCCCAGATTGCGCGCGAGCTGGCCCAGGTGCACGCTACTGGACAGCATCGACAGCGGGATGGAAAGGAGTACACCGCTGATCACAGGCACGAACCACCAGAAATAGTCGCCTATGTACAGGTAAGCGATGACACCCACGGCGGCGCCCATCAGTGTTTGCACCCCGTGCATGGACACCGCCTCCCGCAGGCTGGTGTTGTGATCGGCGCGCTGCTGGCTGGGCCAGCCGATCGTCCGGCGCAACAGGATCGCCCACACGAACTTGGTCTGGAACAGCATCAGGACCGGCGCTACCAGGATGGAGAACAGGGTTTCCAGCAAAGCGCTCTGCCGTGGCGTGAAAGATACCGCCAAACGCGCGCCGCTGGGCCGGATCAATCAGGATCAGGATCAGCGCCATCACCTTGGGCAGGAACAGCATCGCCAGTGTAAACATCAGGACAACCTTCATCTCGACCGTGAAGGACACCGGCCAGACGGGTCCAAAATGGTTGCGAAAAAAATAGTCCGGTATGGCTTGCGTCTGGTAATACGCTTCCAGGCCGGTTACCAACAGGAAGATCATCCACAGCGGTGACGACAGGTACGACATGACGCCCATCGCGAAATGCAGGCGACTGACCGGGTGCCAGCCCCGGGCGCCGATCAGGCGAAAATGCTGCAGGTTGCCCTGGCACCAGCGTCGATCGCGCTTGGCGAAATCGATCAGGGTCGGCGGCAACTCCTCGTAGCTGCCGCGCAACTCGTAGGCGAGCCAGACCCGCCAGCCGGCCCTTCGCAGTAACGCCGCCTCGACAAAATCGTGACTCAGTATCTCGCCTCCGAAGGGCTCACGGCCCGGCAGCTTGGGCAGTCCGCAGTGGGCGGCGAACGGCGCGATGCGAATAATCGCGTTGTGCCCCCAGAAATTGCTGTCGCCGAGCTGCCAGAAGCTGGCGCCGGCGGTGAACAGCGGACCGTAGGCGGTGCTGGCGAACTGCAGGATCCGGGCAAACAGTGTCTCCCGGTTGACCGGCAGCGGCGGCGCCTGTATCAGCGCCGTGTCCGGGTTGGCTTCCATCAGTCGCACCATTTTCACGAGCGTGTCGCCCGCCATGATGCTGTCCGCGTCAAGTACTATCATGTAACGGTAGTTCGCGCCCCAGCGCTCAACGAAATCGGCGATATTTCCGCTCTTCCTCGCTGTGTTGTCCTTGCGGTTGCGGTAGAAGATGCGGCCGTGTGCGCCCGTCTCGTTACACAATCGATACCACTCGGTCTCCTCGCGAATCCAGGTATCGACATCGCGGGTATCACTGAGGATAAAGAAGTCGAAGGTTTCCGCCTTGCCGGTTTTTTCCAGGGAGCGCCAGATGGCCCGCACTCCCGCGAAGACGCGATCCGGATCCTCGCTGTAAATCGGCATGAGAATCGCGGTACGGGCATCGGCGGGCAGCGGGCTGGACGCATTGGCCACTATCGCGCGCCGTCGCCTGGCGAAAAAGTCGAACCGGCCGAGCAACACGAAGAAACCCAGTGTCGCGGCCCAGAATGAGCCGGCGATCCACAGCGTGAGGATCGCATACAGGACCAGCAACAGCAGCTTCAGCGGGGTGAGGCCGCCGCTGGCGTAGGCGGCGTGCAGCAGGAACATGGCGCCAATGCTGGTTAGCCAGACCAGCAGCAGATAGGACGTGCGATGGATGACGTAGACGCTGCTGTCCACCACGCCGCGCCTTGGGCGCTCGATGGGGTTGGGATTCACCGCGACCTGCCTGGCAACCAGTTAACGGGATTCATTGAACGCAACTCAATGGACTGGACCGGCACCGCCAGCGGCGCGTCTGGCGGCACCGGCCGGGGGCGCCTGGCCGCCACCGTGGCGCGCAGTTGTGCGCGCGCCGCGGGATCAATGTCCGCACTGATGTCGCTGAACAGGGCATCGACGAGGTCGGTACAGGCGGGATCGCGCAGTACAACCCGCATGGCCGCTATCTCCCTGTCGTCGCGTGAACGGTCGAGACCGGCGATCAGCGCCAGCCGATCGTTGATGGCTTCCCGGAGGCACTCAACCGCGTTCTCCACGATGTCATCCTCGGCGTACTCCCGGTCCTGCGCCTGCAGCCAGGCGAGGACATGGGCCACCCAGCGCGCCCGCACATCGGGAGATCCCATGCCCACTTTACGCAGGTAGTTGTCCAGCAATAACGGCAGCTCGTCGGGCCAGTGCCCATTCGTGTCAGGTGTTCTCAATATTTCTCCTTCCACGACTGATAGGACCAGATTTCACTGATCACATTGTCCCCGGCGCGCAAGTTCAGACGCAGGTCCGCCACGGGTTCGTCACCCGGCGTAAATTCGAAGAATACCCGGTAGCCGCCGACCAGCGAGTTGCGCTCCACGACCGGGATCCCCACGGTTCCGGACGAGGCCGAGACATCTGCGGTGACCATGGTCGTGTCGCCGAGCAGGGGCAGCTCACCACCGGCGAAATCGACAATAAACCGCCGCTGGCCTTCATCGCGATGCTTGCCCGGACCGATCCCGGTGAACACGACTCGCCCCCCCAGGAAATCCAGCGCCGGTTCCTCCCCGAAACTTACCTTGTATTCAATGTAACGGTCGGACCCGGCTGTGGCCGGCTCGGAGGGCACCCAGAAGGCGACGATATTGTCATCGAATTCCCCGTTGCTGGGGATTTCCACCAGTTCGACGCTGCCCGAGCCCCAGTCGCCCACCGGCGTTACCCAGGCGCTGGGCCGGCGCTGGTACTTCGCTTCAAGGTCCTGGTACCGGCCGAAATTGCGTTCACGCTGCAGCAATCCGAACCCCCGGGGCTTGTTGATACCAAATACGCTGAAAGCAAGGCGCTGGGGATTGTTCAGCGGGCGCCAGATTTGCTCGCCGTTCGCTGCCTCAATCAACAGACCGTCGGAATCGTGCACCTCGGGTCGAAAATCATCCACGTAGTGCTGGGTAGTCTTGCCGTGGTAAAACATGCTGGTCAACGGAGCTATACCCAGCTTTTCGATATCGCTGCGGAAATACAGATGCGCGGAGACAACCGCCTCGGTGGCAGCGCCCGGCTTGAGCACAAAGCGGTAGGCTCCGGTTACGCTGGGTGAATCCAGTAGCGCGTAAATCGTGATCTGCTTGGCCCTGGCGCGGGTTTCTCCAGCCAGAACTCGCGGAATACCGGGAACTCCTCGCCCCGCGGCAGGCCCGTGTCGACCGCCAGTCCCCGTGCCGAGAGACCGTATACCTCCCTGCGTCCCACCGCCCGGAAGTAGCTCGCACCGAGGAAGGCGATGACTTCGTCAAAATACTGATGCACATTGAGCAGGTAATGCAAACGAAAGCCGGCGAACCCGAGGTCCTTGGGCACTTCCATCGGCACGGGCAGTCGACCAAAGTCGAACATACTCGGCGTGAAATTCACCAGTTCTTCCCTGCCCTGGTCAATGACATGCACCAGTACCCGCTCACGAAAAATTGAGCCGCGCGAAAAAACTGGACCTGGAAGGGGCTGTTCTCCTGCCGCCACAGGCTCTGGTCCGGGCGGAAGCGGATATCCCGGTACTGGTCGTAATCCAGGTTCAAAAGAAAGGGGGCAGTTCGGGCGTATTTTGCGCGTAGGGTTGCGCGGCCATGGCCGCTGCCTTTGCCTGCACATGCTCAAAGCCCTTGAACTCAGCGGCGGAGGCGCCGCGGCGAGCGGCGGCGCGGCCGGCGCAGGGTCGGCCAGTGCGCCTGGGGGCAGGGTCAGTGGCGCCAACAGCGCAAGCCAGAGCAAACAGCCTCGCAGGACATTGGAATCGGGGTGGCCCGGCCGTACCTTTTTCATGTCGTGGTGGTCCCATTTACGGCGCAAACGCCGCCATTATAGTCGCGGCCATCATAGTCGCTGGCACCGGCAGAGAAAAGCGCAGTCAAGGGTAGTTTTACGCCAACCGTCCGCGTAACGGCACTGCGGCCCCAATAGGGGGTAGACGGTCGCGACAACGATAGAGCGGGATACCCCTAACTCACGGCGCCGAGACAGCGTGCGACGCCGCTCTGGTTGCCCTCGCTGATCTTCTGGTATTTTTTCCAGAAAGCAGCGTCTATTTTCCTGTGCACCGAGGGCACGTCCTGCCTGCGGTACCGGGAGGACTTGCCGGGCCCGCCGTTATAGGCTGAATAGCTCGCCCGGGCGAGGTTGTCCAGGCCGCCCGCCTGTTGATGCTCATTCCGCCGCAGCGCGTACTTCACGAGGTAGTCCAGCAACACCTCCGCACCAGCGATGCTGTTGTAGTGGATGTCCCAGCGCAACTTCTGCATGTCGTAAAACCCGCGCCAGATGCGCTCGTTCATCTGCATGAGGCCGATGTCACCCGTGCTGGAGACCAGGGGTACCAGCTGGCCGTCCTGCACCACGTACTGGCGCCAGCAGCTCTCCTGCCAGGCCGTGGCGAGCACCAGGTTCCTGTACAACGCGTGGTAGGTCTTATCCAGCTTGTGTTTCCTCAGTATCCCGTCCGACGTCGCCTCCAGCAGCGCTGCCACCATGGGAACATACTCTGCGACCTCCTGCGGCTCGGGCACCCAGCTGTTAAGCCTGTCCTGCGGCGCGGCGGCGTACGCGCGTGACAGCAGCGAGAAGTTGATGTTCCAGGCGGCGGGTGGGGGTGACTCCAGCTCGATCTGCTCCTGGAAAAGTTGCTGCAACTCGGGGTCCACGGCATCGTCGTACAGCAGCTCCGGGGGCGCCGCGCCCTCGTTGATCATTCGCGCCAGGCGCCGGAGACCGTCGGCGGAGATCTCCAGCCCGGTCTGGGGCCCCAGGCGATCAAGCGCATATAAAGCATCCGTAGCGGCCAGCACGCTGATCCACATCAGGGGCTCCGGCCCTTCCCGTTCCAGGGAGATAGTGCGCACGACCGGACCCAGCTTCTGCCAGCTCTGGAGAAACCAGGTGCGCACCGGGTCGTTGGCGGGGTCCACCGGCGCGGCGAGCGCGTCGACCAGCTGGTAACGGCTGTCGATAAGAATATCCAGCAGCGTACTGCGCAATTCCTCCATGTGGGTGGCGGCCGCGTAGTGCTTCACCGCGAACACCAACAGTGCATCCATCATCTGCCAGCGCTCCTGCCATTGCTGCAGTTCCTCGGGACTCAGCACGGCCTCCGGCGGCGGGGCCTCGGCCAGCGTGTCGATCCTAAAATCGAGGGAGGCCTCCAGCCCGTCGCGGGCGACCCGCAGGTTTCCCAGTTTCAGGCTGTCGAGGATGTCCTGCATCTGCTGGCCCGAGCGATGCGGCAGGACATCGGGGAGGAAAGAGCCCAGCGCGGAGGTTAACGGTGCGAGGTTGATGGTGAAGCTGCCGAGCAGGTCCTGGAGCGGCTGCTGGGCATAGTCCCACAACCGGCCGGAGGTCAGCCGCTCACCGTCCGCTTTGGTTAACCAGATTCCCCGGGGAGCCAATCCCACTGCGGTCGCACCCGGTTTCAGCACCGGCAGGGCCAGGAAGCCCACGCTGCCTTCCCAGTCGAACAGCGAAAAACACATGCCGAAGATACTCAGTCCCAGTTTCGATGAGACATCGGCGTGTATCTCCAGATTCTCATTCTGCGGCGCGATCCGGGGTTCTGTCAGCACGACCTGGTTACAGCTACCAGCGTCGTCGAACACCTTCCTGCTCTGTCCCGGACCGGTGAAGAGCTGCCTGATCAGCAGTTGCCGCATGAGCGGGTAATCGAGCTTTACCGGGACGGAGACGGCGGCCTCGTTCGCCGCCCCCACGGGGAAGGAAATCAGCAACAAGAACAGCAGCACTGGAGCGTGATTACGCAATGACGACCTCGGACGACTTTCCAGGTGACACCCTGTCGGGCGGTTCAACACGGACAGCGGCGCGTCGATACCGCGCGAATTATAGGGCTGTCGCACCCCGCCTGTCTGCACGTCACTAACAACCACGCCCGGCTCAGGGCGGCGGCGGGTCCGTGCTGGCAGTTGCTCCGCGACGGCGGAACCGGCCATAAACGATTTCGATGGCGAAGGACGCGACCACCATACCCAGCAGAATCCACAGATGGCGTCGAGTGGCCGGGTTTTCATCGACCTCGACGCAGAGCACCACGAGGGCCAGCGCGGTACTGATCGCCGCGAGGACTGATATCCAGGTGCGCCCCCCGTCTCCCTGGCCAGGCGGATATTGGCACATTCACCGCGGTAAAGATCAGCAGGAAGCCGGCACTGCCCATGGTGGCACCGCCTCCAGCGGCACCAGGTTGGCCACCAGCAGTGCCAGCGCGGCGCTGATCAACGCTCCTGCGAGATGCCCCCGCGCACGGTGCGTTCCAATCCCTGGGCAACTCGCCACTGCTGGCGATAATGTACGCGAGGCGACCGGCGCCGAAGAACGAGGCATTGATCGCTGAACTGGTCGCCAGCAGCGCCGCCACCGCAATGGCGACAAAGCCAACCTGTCCCATGCTGTCCTGGGCCGCCACGGACAGCGCGTGGCTGCTGGCCGCTGCCACCTCGGCAAACCCCAGGTGCCCGACCACGACCGCGGCTATCAGCACATACAGGACGATCACCAGCAGTACGCCGCCGATATAGGCGATGGGCAAGCTGCGCTGCGGATTGGCCACGTCCCGGGAGGCGTTGGCAATCAACTCGAAGCCTTCGTAATTGAGAAAGATGAGCATGGCGCCGGCTACCAGGCCCATTGGCGAGACAAACTGCGCCGGTTCCAGGCGTTCCCAGGCCATGGGTGTCAGCAGCCCGGCGACCACGAACGCCGCGAGCAGGACCATTTTCAACAGATTGAAAATGTTTTCGGAACGAATCACCAGGCCGGCGCCGAATACATTGAGGAGGACCAGTCCGACGACCACCGCATTGATCAGCGCATGGTGCCAGAAAGTGCGCTCACTCTCGGGAAAAAACGCAGAACCATAGCTGCCGAAGGCGTAGGCATAGACCGCGAGTAACACCACATAACTGAGCAGCAACAGGACATTGGCCGCGCCGGAGAATATCCCGGTGCCAAACGCCCGGTTGATAAACTCGACCGTACCACCTCGCCGGGGAACCGCAGGGTCAGGCGCAGATAGGAGTAACTGGTCAGCAGTGCGACCACTCCGGCAATCAGGAATGCCAAGGGCGCCCCGCCCCGGGTCACCTCCACGGTGAGCCCGGTTACCGCGAAAATACCGCCTCCGACCATTCCGCCGATACCGATCGACAGCGTGCTGAGGGTCCCGAGACGTGGCGCTGGTTTTTCCATAAGGTCTGTTACCGCACAGGGTTATTCGACTGATGGCGTGCACCAGGCCGCCTGCACCCGGGGAGAGGCAGGCGCCTATCATAAGCGGCAAGTCCCGGCGGGACAAACTGCGTCAGGGCTGTTACTCCCCGCACTGCGCAGGGCGCTGCACGGCCTGGGCCGGGCCGCTGACAACCCGGTGGCGCGGGCGCCGACGAGCGGTGCAAGCTGGGTAGACGCCGCCGGGTGGACGCCTGCGGCAAACATCGTATACTTCGTCCAGGGTACGCGGCCCGGACCCACTGGCCGCAATGCCGATGAAGGGAGACCAGCGATGACGCGTCGGGAACGGCTCCAGCGAGCCACCAGCAGGATGGATGCCCGGTCCATCGCCGCGGCAGTGGCAGCGGCCAAGCGCGGCGACGCCGAGGGTCGCCTGCAACTCAGTGCGGTCATGGCGTGGGTCGCCTACTCCTGTCCCGACGCCACCCCGGCGGTTTGCGACAATATCGCCGCGGCCTGGCTCGGCCGTGGCCCCACGCCGGAGGTGCCGACCGGCCTGCCCGAGGCACCCCTGGAGGACAGTTTCTGGCAGGCGTTCTGGGCAGTGATAGACGGTCATGACGCGGGCTATGACGCGCTTTCGATCACCGTCGCGGTCGCCTCACTGGCCGGCGCGGTGCACCCCAGCATGGAGCAGATCGCGGACAACCACGCCCGCAATCACCCAGGCGCGGCGGCGGCGCTGCGCAATCCCATCCCCGGGCGCACCGACATTGACGCCCTCTCCCACTGCCCGCCGGGCAGCCTGGGGCAGTCGCTGTATGCGATGATCGTCGAAAACGGTTACGACCCCGAGGTGCTAGACCGGGATGCGATCGCACTCGGTCGGTTACCGCACGCCCTGCACTACCTCAACGCGCGCATACTGCAGATGCATGACGTGTGGCACCTCGTAGCGGGCTATGAAACCACCTCCTCCAATGAAATCGCGATTTCGGCGTTCCAGCTCGCGCAGTTCGGCCATAATTACTCTGCCATGTTCCTCGCCGCTGTGATGGCTATCAGCACCTTCAAGGAACCCATGGGGTTTACCATCCTCATGCAGATCATCACGGAAGCCTGGCAGCACGGCCGCGAGGCGCCGGTGATGATGGATATCGAGTGGGAACAGGAGTGGAACAACTCGCTCGAGGCGATCCGCGCGGCCCACCGCATCCCCACCTACCGGAGTATTTTCCCCGCGGACCTGCTGGAGTCGATCGAGCAGGCGTCCTTCTGGAAGAAACTGCGACTGGGCTACCAACTCACCCGCTACAATCTCCGTTTGCGACGGCGCAACCACCTGCCCGCAGCGCCGTAGTCACCGCCAGGCGAGGGCCCACGGCCCGTCCCGCGCTGTGTCCCTCGCACGCTATTGAGGGTATGCTGGCGGCGTACACCGCATAATAATAAAGGAGAGAAAATGGTCGTCCACAAGAAGATAACGGCGCTGATCGCTTTCACCCTCTGTTCATGCCCGCTGTCGCCGCCGCTCCGGGCCCAGACTGACGCCACCGGGGACCGGCCCATACTTGAGGAACTGGTGGTCACCGCGCAAAAACGCGAGCAGAACCTGCAGGACGTGCCGGTGGGCGTATCGCTGTTGTCCGGCAAGGCCATGAGCGAAGCACAGATCAAGAACGCGGCGGACCTGGCCACGCTGCTGCCAACGCTGAACGTGCAGGAAAGTTCCGGGCCGTCCACCGCGTCCTTCAATATCCGCGGGATCGGCACACAGGCCTTCAGTCCCGGCGTGGACCCGAGTGTATCCACCATGCTCGACGGGGTGGTGATGGGTCGCTCCGGCATGGCGTTCCTCGACCTGGTGGATATCGCCAGGGTCGAGGTACTGCGCGGACCGCAGGGCACGCTCTACGGCAAGAACGCCTCCGGCGGCGTGGTACATATCATTACGCGGGATCCCACGCCCGAGCTGAGCGGCACCGCCGCGGCCACCGCGATCCAGGACAACGAGTACCGCCTGGATGGCACCGTGTCCGGACCGATCACCGACACGCTGGGCTACCGCCTGACCGGTTCCGGCGTGGACGAGGACGGGTACGCGAAAAACGTGTATAACAATGACAAGATCAACGGTTCCCAGAGCTACAACGTGCGCGGCAAGCTGTTGTGGCAGGCGCGGGAGAACCTGCAGTTCATGCTGGCCGGCGACTACAGCTGGAGCGATTGCGACTGTGTCGCGCTCAGTGTGCGCGACATTCTGCCCGGACCCGAGCAGCAGCGCCTGCTGGAGGAACAGCTGCCGGTAGTCCCGTCAAAACACAACCAGGATGTCAACAACGACCAGCGCACCTTCACCCACCTCAGGAGCAGCGGCTATTCCCTGACCACCAACTGGGACCTGGACGAGTATGTCCTCACCGCGATCACCGCCTACCGCGACTGGCACAGCGAAAGTATCGTGGATTTTGACGACTCACCCGCCAACCCGCTGGAGCTGAGCTTTCCCTCACCACCGAAAACCGACCAGAACCAGTTCTCGCAGGAACTGCGGTTGGCCTCCGCGCCCGCCGAGTGGGGCTCCTACGTGATCGGTGCCTTTTATTTCGAGCAGGATGTCGATACCAGCAACACCACCACCACCTCGCTGCTGGAGGTGCTGTTCCCGCCCACGACGCGGGTATCGAAAACCGACGTCAGCGGTGCGAACTCGGCATTGTTCGGGGAGGTGAACTTCAACCTGTGGCGCGACTGGCAACTCATACTCGGCGGCCGCTATACCTACGACGACCTCAAGTACCACACGGCCGCGGATCGCGCCGACCCCATCGGTATTTTTCCCCCGCCGGGCGAGTTTCGCGACTCGGTCGACAACAGTGACTTTTCCCCGAAGGTCGCCTTGCAGTGGAACGTAACGGATGAGGCCATGGCGTACGCCAGTTATGCCGGCGGCTACAAAGGCCCCGCGTTTGATACGTCCCTGATCGCGGGGGGCACGTACGTCAAGCCGGAAACCAGCGACGCCTGGGAGACCGGGTTGAAATCGAGCTGGCTCGACAACCGCCTGTTCGTCAATATCGCGGCCTTCTACGCGAAGTACCAGGATTTCCAGGCCCAGTCCTCGATCGACGAGAATCCCGATGACCTCATTCCCGGCAGCATCGTGCTGGTCAATGCGGGCAAGGTGTCGACCCAGGGCCTGGAGATTGAATTCCTGTCCCAGCCGCTGGACGACTGGACTGTCTCCGGCGGCATCGCCTACACCGACGCCACCATCGACGACTACCCCCGCGGCAATTGCAGCGGCGGCCAGAAATACCGCGGTGAGTGCCCGGGGGGTTACCAGGACCTGTCCGGCGGCCGGCTGCCCTACACCCCGAAATGGAAAGCGAACCTCGCCATGGACTACACGATCCACCTGCAGGACATGCCGTTCGACGTCCTGCTGGGCACCAATATCCGCTCCCAGGGCGACGTGATCTACGAACTGTCCCAGGACCAGTACACCGAGCAGGACACGTATACCGTGGTCGATGTGCGCGCCGTGCTGGCCGGCAAGCGCGAGGGCTACCGCGTAACCGCCTTCGTCAAAAACCTGATGGATACCAACTACGCCACGCTGATCTACGCCAACAGCGAGGTCCTGCTGCAAAACAGCTATATACAACTGGTGCCCAAGTACGCCAATCGCACCGCGGGCATTGAAGTCAGGTATGATTTCTAGCCGGGGCTCGGGGGTTCCAGCAGCACCAGATCGTCACCGACCGTGATGCGCCCGCCCCGCTCGATCATGCAGTTTACGCCCAGGTGCCTGTCGCAAAGTTCCAGCAGGATGCGCGGCAGGGCACTGCGCTTCCTGAAGTCCGCACCATGACTGCTGCCTGGCCGGCATACTGCAGCGAACGGTGCGGCTGTGTATTCGTATGATCACTTGCCCGAGCTGAACGCGGCACCCCACCCAGTCGTTTTCACAGGGTCGTGGCCATCGCGTCACCGGCTCTATCATCAGGTTGGGGCGAAAACGTTGCACGACCGCATCGATGCCACCCTCTGCAGTGAGGTAATCCAGGGAGTTGGTGGTCAACAGGTGAACGGGGTAGGCGTCGACGTAGGTGCCCGGTGGCGTAACGAATTCCCCCAGAGCCGCCATGACGTCATCCGGCCTGCTGGCGGGGTCGGGGCTGGACGCGCCCGGCACCAGTCCCAGTTCACTGACCACCGTATCGATGGTCCGCGACCTGCGCGCACGGTAGTGATCCGTATTCTGCGGAGGCGCCAGGGGTAACAAACTCACGCTCTTCTCCAGCAGCGCGCTCAGCGACAGCCCGGTACCGGGATCCCTGCCCCTGAGGATGTGGCCGGATGGGCAGGTGATCTCGACATCGGGCACGGCCGCATCGTAACCGCTCTCCGCCAATTGGTCGCCGGCACACAGGGACGCCATGAAATTGAGTAGCTCCGGCCAGCGTTTGGCGCTGACGATTTCCTGCGCCTCGTTATCCACCAGCGCCCAGCAACGATCACCGGCCAGGCCCCGGGGTTTCACCAGCACAGAGTTCATCACCTCGCCACCCATACTCTTGACGGGGTAGCGCCAGATCTGTCGTAAACTGCCGAGCTTCATCGGTCTGCGGTCACCGTGCGTGCACTTTCTGTACCGACGGCACAGAGGAATCGGGCGTTAGCCTTGGCCTGTGTCGGAGCAACGGGATATGCTCAACGGGCAACGGAACCACTGGCTGGAGGACGTCTGGAAGTATGCATGAAAGCAGCGGTGGGAGGAAACATTGGACGTGAGGTCATGGCCTGTTTGACACCCGGCGATTACGCCGGTGTCCTGCTGCGGGAATCGGGAGACGACGAGCGCGAACGCGTGTCCGCGGACCATCGGGACGAGGCAACGCTTTGGGCGGGCGCCGGCGCGCAGTACCTCACCGGGAACCCGGATTGCCCGCCGCTGCCCTCTCCCGCACCACTGGCGACCTGCGCGCAAGGCGCCTGGCTGGCACTGGCCGCGCTCTCCGCGGGCCGGCTCGATCCGCGATTTCCAGCCGGTCAGTTGCTCGGCGAACGGGCCGCTCTCCTCGGGTTGCACCGCCGGGGCGCGATTTCCGCCGGGGGGGCCTGTCGCCTGCTCGACTGCGCCGACGGGCAACTCGCCCTGAACCTGGCCCGGGACGAGGACTGGCAGCTACTTCCCGCATGGCTCGAGGTTTCCGTCGACAGCTGGGAGGGCGTTGCGGCACAACTGCGCACGCGATCCTGTGTGCCGCTGGCCGCCCGGGGCCGCCTGCTGGGCCTGGCGGTAGCCGCGTCGCAGCCTCCGTCGGCGCCCGACGGGTGGTTCAGGGCGGAACGCTTCGCACTCGCCGCTGGGCGCCGGCGCCATGCGCCGCTGGTCATGGACCTGACATCCCTGTGGGCCGGCCCGCTGTGCACCGACCTGCTGGAGCAGATGGGCGCGCGGGTCATCAAGGTGGAAAGCGCCGGCCGGCCGGATGCGGCCCGCCAGGGCTCGCCAGCGTTCTTCGACCTGCTCAATGCGCGCAAGCAGAGTGTGGTACTGGATCTGTCCGGCGCGCGGGGCCGACGCCAGCTGCGGGAATTGCTGGCGTGCGCCGACATCGTCGTGGAGTCCGCCCGCCCGCGGGCGCTGCAACAGCTGGGTATCGCAGCGGCGGACGTTGTGGCCGCGGGGAACGGGCGCGTGTGGTTGTCCATCACCGGATACGGGCGCGCGGCACCGATGGGCGAGTGGATCGCCTATGGCGACGACGCCGGGGTTGCTGCCGGGCTCAGCTGGCTGCTGCACCGGGCGACCGGCCTGCAGGCGTTCTGCGGCGATGCCATCGCCGACCCGCTGACCGGCCTGCACGCCGCCCTGGCGGCCTGGTCCGCGTGGACGCGGGGGGGTGGCGCACTGATCGACGTCTCGCTGTGTGGCGTCGTGGCTCACTGCATAGCCGCCGGTGCGGTCGGCGGGGCAACCGCGCCGGGACGCGTGGAGCCACTGCCGCCGCAGGCCCGGTCGCCGCGCGGCCGGGCGCCGGCCCTGGGCAGCGATACCGCGGCCGTCCTGTCCGAGTTCGGCATCGGCTGAAAATGTTTTGTCACACGACGCGGATTTTCTGCCATTATAAGACAGTTGCCCGGGAAACCGTGGCAGCGTGAAAATGATCATCGCTACCAATAGATACTGATTACAATAACGAGACGTATTTATTATGAGAACGTTGCTTAGGGCCGCAGGCCCCGGGTGCGCATCCGCAAGCGCGTTGCTGGTGAGTCTCTGCCTGCCAGCGGCGGCCGCAGGCGCCGCTGACGAGCCTGCGCACAGTTACCAGGGCCAGATGGCGCTGGAAGAAGTGATCGTCACCGCCAGGAAACGGGAGGAGGCACTGCAGGATACCCCGGTGGCGGTGTCGGCGTTTTCCGCCGAGGCGCTGGAGGTGGCGGGCATCGCCAATACCCGGGACCTGCAGGAATCGGTGCCCGGCCTGATTTTCAGTGAAATGGGCAACAAGGCGCCCTCCATCTTTATCCGCGGCGTCGGCCAGAAGGAAGCCACCGCGGTGCTGGACCCGGGGGTCGGCGTCTACATCAATTCGATTTATATTGCGCGCACCGACAGCCAGCTGCTCGACGTGGTGGACCCCTCCTCCATTCAGGTGCTGCGCGGGCCGCAGGGCACCCTGTTCGGCAAGAACAACACCGGGGGGGCGCTGCTGGTTACCACCCAGCTGCCGGATATGGAGGAACCGGGCGGTGAAATCGACACGCGTCTTGGCAACTACGGCCGAAAGGACCTGAAGCTGAGTGGCAATCTTCCCATCATCGACGACCAGCTCGCGGCGCGCTTCAGTCTCAACACCACCAACTCCGACGGCTACCTGAAGAGCACCTACAACGGCCAGAAATACGGCGATGAGGACCGCCTCGGCGCCACGGCCAGGCTGCTGTGGCAGCCCACGGATACCTTCAACACGGACCTGTTTTACTACTGGTCGAAAATCAACGAGAACGGCGCCGGGCTGACCTGCTTCTACCAGAACCCGGACGGCGTGTTCAACACGTTCACCTGGCCGGGTTTTACCGCTCCCGGCTCCTACGAATCCCGCTGCAACACCAGCGAAGCGGAATCGAAGGACAACAAGGTACTTATCAACGGCCCCACGAAATTCAAGATGACCAGCCAGATCGTCGGCCTGACCTTCAACTGGGAGTTCGATAATTACGAAATAAAGAGCATCACCGCCTGGAGCCACCAGGACCACATCGGCATCGTGGATGACAGTGACGCGACCGATATTACCGGCGTCGAGACCAGCGGTCTCGCGGTGCTGGGCGCCCTGCAGCGCTCGCTGACGGCCGGTTATGGTGACTTCACCTTGCCCGACACTGAAAAGCGCAACCAGTACAGCGAGGAATTGCAGCTGTCCGGCACGGCGCTGGACGAGAAACTCAACTACACCACCGGCATTTTCCTCGCCAGGGAGGAGATCAAGGATAATATCTCCGGCAATCTGGTGGGCTACAACGGTTATTCCTACAAGGCGAACGTCAGCTCGCTGATCCCCAAGATACTCGGGACCAGCAGCGATATGACCAACGACAGTTACGCCATCTTTGCCCAGGGCACCTACGATTTCACGGACTGGTACCAGCTCACCGTCGGCACGCGCTACACCACGGAGAAGCGCGAACGGGAAGCGACGCTGTACGAAGCGGACTGCCTGGCGATCCTGGAAGCCGACCTGGTACCCGGGGCGGGCAACCTCTGTCCCTTCGACGTGCTGTCGCTGGCCGACCCCAGCGGCTTTTACGCCAACCCACCTTCCTTCCTGCCGATTCGCCTGGTCGATACCTATGAGACCCTGGGCGGCGACATCATTGTCGCCGATAACGGCAAGGTGAAGGAGAGCAAGGAGTGGTCGAAGTGGACGCCGACGATAACCAATTCCTTCAACATTCCCGAGCAATACCTCGCCGATACCGGGCTCGACAGCACCCTGATTTACGCCACCTACAGCAAGGGTTTCAAATCCGGCGGCTTTGAAATGAAAGGCCTGGAAATAACCCAGTTCGAACCGGAGTCAGTGACCAACTACGAAGTGGGCTTGAAGATAGACGCGCTGGACCAGCGCATCCGCTTCAATACCGCCATCTATTACATGAAGTACGACGACATCCAGATCCGCATCACGGAACAGGGCCGGTCCTTTGCCGATATCCTGCTGTTCATCGACAACGCCGGCGCCGCCACCATACAGGGGTTCGAGATGGAGTTGACCGCGCTGCCGACCCCCAACATCATCCTGAACGCCACCGCCAGCTATACCGATGCGCAGTATGACGACTTCATCGCCTCGGACGTCGATACCTCGGTCATCCCGCCGGTGCAGTCGCAGGTGGATCGCTCGGATGAGGATTTCGCGGGCATACCCAAGATGACCTATTCGTTTTCCGGGATGGTTATCGTGCCGACCGCCATCGGTGATTTCGCGCCACGCCTGTCGATGTACTACCGGGACTCCTTTTACACCGGCCTCGATGCCACCGCGTGGGATGCGCAGTTCCGGGACCTTGCCACCATCGACGACGTGATGTTGTGGAATTTCCGCGTCGGTTACACGCCAACCAATAATGAAAACATCCAGCTGTGGCTGTTTGTCGACAACCTGACGGACGAGAACTACTTCCAGGGCGGCTTTTCCAATACGGAATCGCTCGGCGCCGGATCCTACGTACTGGGGCCGCCGCGGACGTATGGCCTGGAGGCCACCTACACGTTCTGATCCAGGTAGCGCGCCCGCACGCTGGCCTTGAAGGCCGCCGTGCCCAGCGGCTGTCCGGTCGCCCGCTCGACCAGTTCATCCGGCAGGTACAGGCAGCCCTGGCTGCGCACGTGCCGGTCCAGCCACCCAAACAGCGGCGTAACATCACCGCGACCGAGTCCGGGCAGGATAGCGGGTTCGTCGCGCTGCGCCGCGGCGAACAATTGCGCCGCGGCCATCGCGCCCAGCGAATAGGTGGGAAAGTACCCGAATATACCCTCGGCCCAGTGCACGTCCTGCATAACCCCGTCCCGGTCGTCGGTGGGGCGGATGCCAACCAGCGATTCCATCAGGTCATTCCAGGCGCCGGGCAGGTCCGCCACGCGCAGTTCGTCCGCCAGCAGGGCCTGCTCCAGCCGGTAGCGCAGGATAATGTGCAGCGGATACGTCACCTCGTCGGCGAACACCCGCACCAGGCCCGGTTCGACCCGTCGGTACAGTCGCAGGATATTGTCCGCCTCCCAGGCGGGCCCCTCGCCGCCGAGAATTCTCCTGATGGTGGGGACGATAAAACGGATGAATTCCGCGGAGCGCGAGGCCTGCATTTCCAGCAACAGCGACTGGCTCTCGTGCAGGGTCATGCCCCGGTGATTGCCCACGGGCTGCCCCCGCCACTGCCGTGGCAGCCCGTCTTCGTAGAGCGCGTGGCCGGTTTCGTGGATCACCGCCATCAGGCTCCTGGTGAAGTCGGCGGTATCGTAACGCGTGGTAATGCGGATATCGCCCTCGGCCCCGCCACTGAAGGGATGGTGCGAGGTGTCCAGCCGTCCGCGGTCGAAGGGAAAACCGAAGGTTTCCATGACCGCATGACTCAACCGTGCCTGTTGCTCGACGGGAAATGGCCCCGGCGGCTGCAGGGCCCGCGGCGCCGCTGCCTGCCGCTCCATCACCTGCCGCACAAACCCGGGCAGGAAGTCTTCCAGGTCGGCGAAGATGCGGTCCACCTGCACCTCGCGCCGCCCCGGGTCGAACTGGTCAAGCAGTGCCTCGTAGGGGGTTACCCCGAGTACCTGCGCCTTGATGCTGGCCTCCTCGCGTCTCAGGCGCAAGAGGAGCTCCAGTTTCGGCGCGAGACGCCTGAAGTCATTCTCCGGTCGTGCTTCCCGCCAGGTCATCTGGGACTCCGACTGCGCCAGCACCAGCTTCTCGACAAGGTCCGCCGGCAAGGCGTTGGCGTGCATGAACTGGTGGCGGATTTCCCGCAGGTTGGCGCGCTGCCAGGCGTCGAGTTCCCCCGATTCCGCCTCGGCCTCGGCGATCAGGTCCGACAGCGCGCTGCCGGTTTCCATTTCATGCTGCATGACGCTGAGTTCGGCCAGCATCGCCGCGCGGGCGCCGGCGGCGCCGGCGGGCATCATGGTCTGCTGGTCCCACTGCAGGATACCCATGGCGTTAGTGAGCGCGGAGACCCGCTTCTTGCGCGCTTCCAGTTCCTGATAGGCCTGCATTAACCGTGCTCCCGTGAGAAAATAGTGGCGTCAACAACAGATCCGGTCACTCTTTGATCAGGGCCTTTGACATGGTACCTGTGCCAGTGCGAACCTTACCCGCGGCGGCGGCCAACGTAAATCGCTATGACAGCGGAGGAGCGAACACAGATGCGTACCGGGAAGGATACCAAAACCCCTATTTTTACCCAACTGCAGCGCGCCGGGTATTACCCTGGCGCGGCCTGCCCGGCGTCCTGGCCGCCCTGCTGCTGCTAGGTGGCTGCGCACCGACGGCGGTCAACCAGGTCAGCGCGGGCGGCGCGCCCGTGCCCCGGCCTGCGCGTATTCTCGTCTACAACTTTGCCGTGTCCGCCGACGAGGTCGAACTGGACAAGGGATTCAGCCCCGAGTTGATCCAGCAGTACGAAAATGAACTCAGTGGGCCCGCGCGGACCGCCGCGGAAATCCAGGTGGGACACAATGTGGCCGATGCCGTATCGGAGGAACTGGTCAAAAAACTCCAGGGTTACGGGCTGAACGTCCAGTGGGCCAACGCCGCGACCCCGTTGGACGACCGCAGCATCATCATCAAGGGACAATTCGTCACGATTGACGAGGGCAACCGCACGGGCGCGTCGCCATCGGCTTTGGCGCCAGGCGCACCGAGGTGCAGGCCAATGTGCAGATTTACGAGCTGACCGCGGCCGGGTATGAGCAGGTGGAAACACTCGACACCAGCGGCGGCAGCAATGACAAGCCCGGCATGCTGGAGATGATGGGCATCGGCGCCCTCACCCACCATCTGATGGCGTCGACGCTGGTCAGTGGCGCGATCTCGGCCGCGGGCGAGATGACCTTTGAAACCGTGGAGGCCGACGGCAAGCGCATGGCCGACAAGATCGCCGCCAACCTCGGAGATTACTTCGTCAGCCAGGGCTGGATTTCACCGGACGCCGTCAATTAGGCGGTGACCGGGGTCGCCTGAAGAACGGGGCCCAGCATCGCGATCGCGTTGTTCCAGAGCCGGCGGTGCAGCGGCCAGTTCTGCACGTCCGCCAGGAGACAGGGTTGGCGCTGTGTATATAGCTTTGCTGACGCGCACGGCCTGCGTCAGTTGCGGGTCGTACAGCAGGATGTTGTTCTCGAAGTTCAGGTCGAAACTGCGCCGGTCCATGTTCGCCGAACCGATCAGGGTGATCTCCCCGTCCAGTGTCAGCGTCTTGCTGTGCAGCAGCCCACCCACGTATTCACGGATATCCACGCCCGCCAGCAGCAGCTCCCCGTAATAACTGCGGCTCGCCGCGGCAACCTCCAGAATCGTTGTTGGCGGGCAGGATCAGGGTGGTGCGCACGCCGCGATAGGCCGCGGCGCACAGCGCCGCCTGCCATCGCCTGGTTGGGGACGTAATAGGGCGTGGAAATAACCAGTTCCGTGCGCGCCGTGAAGATCAGCGAGACGAACAGCTCCGGCACGGCGGAATGGCGCAGTGTCGGACCACTGGCGATCACCTGCGCGACGATACCCCCCTCCTTCTTGTCCGTCACCGGACGCTCGCGGGCGCCGCCAATCTCCTCACCGGTATAGACCGCCCAGTCGGTGCCGAAGAGCAGCTGGTTCTGCCGCGCGATGGGCCCCTCCAGGCGCACCACGGAATCCACCCAGGGGGCGTACTTCGCCTTTACCCGAAACTCCTTGTCCGCGCAGTTCTGGCTGCCGCAATAGGTAATCGCGTTATCGATCACCAGTATCTTGCGGTGATTGCGCAAATCAATACGCCCCTGCAGTGGACGCAGCAGGATATTGCCCAGCGGCAGCGCGATCGCGGTTTGCACACCGGCGGCGCCCATGTCCCGCCACAGGGGCGACCGCAGCAGCGCGCGCGACCCCAGGCCGTCGACCATCGCCCGGCAGGTGACACCGCGTCGCGCCGCGCGCTGCAGTGCTTCGGCTACCCGCACGCCGCTGTGGTCGGTCAGCCAGATGTAGAACAGGACATTGACCTGTTCGCGGGCGGCGTCGATGTCGGCCACCATGCTGTCGATCGTGCCCTGCGAATCCGGCATGAGCCGGGCGCTGTTGCCCCCGATCGGCGGGAATCCGCTGATGGACAGCCCCACCCGGAACAGGTGCGCGTAGGCGGCGGGCAGACCCGGGGGTATCTCCAGGCTCCTGGCAAGCACGAGGTCCCGGTCCAGGTGATTGCCGATCGCCGCGTGCATCGCCTTCTGGTTGCGGCGCCCGATATTGGTCTCGCCCAGCATCAGGTAGGTGATGATCCCGACCACCGGTACGGCCAGCACCACCACCACCCACGCGATGCGGGAGGCGGGCTCCCGGTAGGGACGCTCCAGCACGCGTAGGATGACAGCGGCCTGCAACAGCAGGTGCAGTGCAACCCATAAAAGACTGTTATCAATCATCGCCACAGCTTGCACGATCGACAGGGCGGCAGCAAGCGCCCCCACGACGACAGCAGCACCGCTGCACCTCGGGTGCAGGACGCGGGGTCAGAATGTATAGCCTGCGTAGGCTCTTACCGTCCGCGGTTCGAGGATATGGTAGTGAATGTCCTCCACACCATCGGCCGGCTCACCGGGTAACCGGGAGGCGTAGTAGTAGTCGATATCGTGATCCTTGCTGTCCAGCACGTTCAATACATCCAGCTTGAATTCCCACCCGGACAGTCTGTAACCGGCGCGCAGATTCACCACCGTCGCGTCGTTGGATTTGACACTGCCGTCCTCCGTCAATGGTCGTTGACCAAAATAACGCAGGCGCAGGCTGCCGAACCAGCCGCTGTCATACTCGGCGCTGACTCCCGTCTGCACGACCTGCTCGATCGCGCCGGGAATATGATCACCCTCCGGCGCGTAGTCCGTGAATTTGGAATCGGTGAAGGCGTACTCCAGGTCCAGTGTCCACTGGTCAGTCAGGCGGTAATACGAAGAAAGCTCGACACCCTCGCGCTGCGAGGCGCGACTGGCTTCCGTGTTGCCCGCGTCACCGACAAACAGCAGTTCACTGTCGAGCTTCAGTGCCCAAAGGGCGATCGAGGTGTTGAGGCGTTCATTCCAGAAACCGCGCAGGCCAAGCTCATAGCCGAGTGAACCCACCAGCGGGTCCACCGGCGCAACCACGCTGCCATCGGCCGGGTCGACCGCGGCTGTAGTACCGCGCGCATCGTTGGAGTGCAGTCCCTGGCCAGCCGACAGGTAGGCTTCCCAGGCATCGCTGAAGGTGTAGATAAGGCTGCCTTTCAGGGCCAGTTTATCGTCGTGGGCTTTTCCGCTGTTGGCGCCCAGGTCCACGTCATAGATATTGCGCTGTACCCGGCTGTCGACGTCAAAGTCGAAATAGTCGTAGCGCACACCCAGAACCGTGCGCACCCGTTCATTCCAGGTGATCTCGTTTTCCGCGAACACACCGGTATTCCATTCGCCGACCGCGTCGCTGCGAACCGGACCCAGGCGCGTGCGCCCGCGCGTCTTGTAGAGCCCGACTTCGTTGATGTCGTCGTAGCGGAACTCGCCGCCGAAGCGGTTGACGATATCCAGCCCTGCGATGGCGAGCTCCTGCCGACGTTCGCCCCTGCCGCCGTAGAGCCAACGATTGTCCTTCTGTTCAAACTGGTCGCCGTTGACCTCGTCGTCGAGGTAGTAGGTGAAATCCGACCACAACTTGAGCTTGTAGCGTATCGCGTAGGCGGTGACATCCCAGTGCGGGTTTCTCCAGTTGGAGGACAGGCTGTAGCGACCGGACTGTCCCCCCACGGTATCGTCAATGGAGCCCAGTTCATCGATCAGGCCGTTGTCTACCGCCCGGGCGGGAATCTGGTCGGGGCTGTTCCACTTGTTGTCGTAGGCCATCAGCATCACGCTGGCATCGCCATCTCCCAGGCGCTGGCCGTACTTCAGCATCAGGTTGATCTTTTGCACATCCTCCTTGATATCGCTCCAGGGCCCGTCATAACTGTTCAACTCCAGGGCATAGGACGCGGTACCCGCGCCGGCCGACAGGCTGTCCAGTGTCACGATGCGGTAAAACTCGTTTTCACCCGCGCCCAGTTCCAGCAAGCCGTGGTCGAATCGGTCCGCCGTCTTCAGTTCCGCGCTCCCGGCGCTGCTGAAGTCGCTGACGTCCGCGTAATAGGGTCCTTTCTTGTAAGCCAGTGTGGAGATCGTTTCCGGGATCACGAAGTTGAGGTCGGTATAGCCCTGGCCATGGCCGTGTGTGCGCATGTTGACGGGCATGCCGTCGACGAAGGTGGCAAAATCGGTGCCGTGATCGAGATTGAAGCCGCGCAGGAAATACTGGTTCGCCTTGCCGGTGCCACTGTGCTGCGTTACCACCATGCCCGGCACCAGTTCCAGCACGTCACCCGTGCGCAGGATGGGGCGCAGTGCGATTTCCTGCTGACTGACCAGGCCCTGCGACGCGGACACCGCGTCGCCCACCAGGTTGACGCGCCGGCCCGTGACCTGGATCTCCTCCAGTGCCGGGCCGGAATCCGCCAGTGCCAGCGCCGGTACCAGCGCCAGTAACAACCACGGCAAACGAATAAACATGGTGCAACACTCCCCAGGCAGCGTCCTTACAGGCAGGTCGGGTGCGTTTTCTCGACCCACTTGACTCACTCCGGTAATGCGTTATGTTGTGGCCGGAGCCAGCGGCGACAGTAGCCGCTCGTGGGTGGAATTTCAAATAATTTACCTATATATATCAATAAGTTGTCTGTCAAAGCGCCCTAACGTGCGCGGTTTACTCCGGGGGTTGGAATACCGACCGGGGGTCGGTTTTTCCGGGAAGTACACCAGTGAAAAAGAAAACTCCTAGCCCAAGCAACGCGCTGCCCCGACTGGGCGAGCTGGAACTCACCCTGCTCAAGGCCCTGTGGCGAGCACCGGACCAATCGGCGCTCGACCTGCAACGGGGGCTGCGGGCACCGCACGCCTGCAGCCTCAGTACCGTGCAGTCCACGCTCGAACGATTGCACCGAAAATCGCTCGTGCAGCGCGACAAACAGGGCCATGCCTACCTGTATCGCGCGCGGCTGGCCCGTGGTGAATTACTTGGCAGCTTGCTCGGTGGCGTCATCCGCCAGTTGCACGACGGCAGCCTCGAACCCATTCTCTGCAGCTTTGTCGATTTCGCCGATCGCTTTGACGAGCATACCCTGGAGCGCCTGGAGACACTGGTGCAGCAGAGACTGGAACAACGGGAGGACAACTGATGCACGCGCTGCTCTCGTCCATTGCGCTTTGTGCCCTGGCGCTCTGGTTGCTCTTCGGTGCACTGGGGTCGCTGGCCTACCGCGGTGTTCGCCCGACCATGCGCGCGATCGAACCGTCGCAGGCCAGCAACCTGCTGCTGGTCTGGCTGGCTCTGCCACCCGGGGCTGCGCTGCTGACCTGTTATGTGCTGTATTCGCCCGACCTCGCGCAATGGCTGGTGCTGGGGCACTGTCACCCCGACACCTGCCGTGTGCACGGGCCCCAGGCAACACTGGCCCTATTCCCGGCGAGCCTGCTGGCCGCCTGGACGCTGCTGGGTATCGGTCGCTGCCTGCTCGGGGAGTGGCTTCCCGCGCGGCGCCTGCGCGCCCGGCTGATACGTATGGGGGACGACAGCGGTGAGTATGTCAGCCTGGGTTCGTTGCAGCCGGCGGCTTTTACCCTGGGCTGGCTGAAACCGCGAATTTTTATCTCGACCGGCATGCAGTGCGCCTGCTCTGCCAAGGACATCGATTGCATCCTGCGGCACGAAAGAGCCCACCGCCTGCGTTTCGACAACTTGCGCCTGTTGCTCGCCCGTTTTTTCACCGCGCCCTTGCCGCGACGCTGGTCCCGGCAGGCACTGGACGACCTGCGGTTATGCTGCGAAAAGGCGTGCGACCTCAGCGCTGCGGCGCACTCGTCGCGCGCCACCGTGGCCAGCACCCTGCTACGCGTGGCGACACTGCAGCAGAAGGCGGCGCCCTCAACCAGTTGCGCCTTTGCCGGCAACCAGACGGAGCAGCGAATTCTCGCCTTGCTGGACGAGCCACAGGTGCCGCTTGCCGGCGAAAAGCTCTTTGCCGCGAGCTCGCTCACCCTGTTGCTGATTCTCGCGCTGATCAACCCGCTGCACCGGGCGATCGAACTGCTGCCCTGACCGGGACCGTGCGTCGAGCAGTTCGCCCCGGGGTTAAACCTATCAGGGGTTCAACGCGCTCTGCAGCGCCGGTGTCACCACCGGCTCCGTGTCGAAGCTGCTTCCCAGCGCCAGGTACAGGTTCACCCTGTTACCGAGCAGGGCGTAGCGCAGGTCGATGGCGTTGGCCCGCGTAGCCAGCTCCCGCGTCTGCAGCTGCAGCACGGACTGCATGTCCGAGGCACCCGCCCGGTAGCGGTCGTTGGCCAGTTGCACCGCCTTGCCCAGCGACACCACACCGCGATCGACATACAACAGGCTCTGGCCGTAATAATGCTCATTGCCCAGGTCGGTTTCCACTTCATTGAAAGCGTTCAGCACGACGCCACCGTAATTGGCTACGGCGGCCTGTTCCCGCGCGTCCCCGATGGCGATCTGCGCAACCTGCGCGCCGCCTTCGTAAATGGGAACCTGCATGCCGATGACACCGTGACCCAGCCAGGGATTGAGATTGAGCAGCGAGATCACGTTGTCGCTGAAGCGCCCGACCTCCAGCGCGAGCGAGACATCCGGCAGCAGGGCCAGCCGGTTTGCCTCGAGCACGCGAAAGGCGCTCAACACCCGCTGTTCGGCGGCCAAGATATCCGGCCGCCTGCCCAGCAAACTCAGCGGCGCCGAACCGTTAACGGGAGGAGGCAGCGCGGTGGATTGCGCGGCCACGGCGATTTCGGCGGACGGGTAACGGCCGAGCAGGAGTTCAAGATTGCGCTTGGCAATCGCCATGTTATTGCGCGCATCCTGCACGGAGGCCTGCGCCGCGTCGAGCGAAGCCTGCGCCTGGACAACATCGAACTCCGCGACCTTGCCCGCCCGGTTGCGCACCTGGCTGACGCGCAACAGTTGTGCATAGAGCGCCTCGGACTGCTCGGCCAGCGCCAGCAGGTTGGCCGCCTGCACCGCGGCGAACCAGCTCCGTGCGGTGGTCGCCGCCAGGGACTGCCTTGCGTAAGCGTAATCCAGCGACGCGGCGGCGAAACTGGCCTGCGCCGATGCTTTCTGCGCGCGCAGGCGACCCCAGATATCCAGCTCCCATGACAGGACCGCGTTGACCTGGTGGGCCGCGTTGGTCTGGGACTCGTCGAAATCCCGCGTCCTGGTCTCACCCAACTGGCCGTTTACCTGGGGCAGGAGTTGTGCACCCGCCAGGTTGACACTCTGGGCCACCACCAGCACCGCGCTGGCAGCCTGGCGCAGGTCCGGGTTGTTGGCCAGCGCCTCGGCGACGATAGCCTCCAGCTGCGGGTCCTGAAAAGTCGCCAGCCAGTTATCGCCAATGTCGCCGGGGCCGCTGCCGCCCTGTTGCCAGCCCGGTGGAATCGCGGTCGTTGCGGGCAGCGCGCGCTCGAGTATTTCCGCGCGCGGTGGCGGAGCCGTGAGCGCGCAACCCGCGCAGGAGAAACATACGACTGTGATAGCGAGCAAACCGCTGGCGCGGCCACCGAGCCACCGACGCCCGGTAACGGGCACGAGGCCGCCGCTGCTGGCGCTAGACATTGAGCGGATACAGCCAGTTCGCCCAGGACCGGGCGCGAATGGCGATCCGCCGCAGGAACGCGAAACTGGTCTGCTCGGTGTAGATTGCGGCTATACCCTGACCGCCGATGGGGAACAGCGTCTGGTCAGGGCCGTCGAACAGGATCTTGACGGCAAACTGGCCCTGCGGTGTCTCGGGCGCCGGCGGATTGTAAACTGACATGGTGCCGCTGGGCAGGAATTGTCCGGCGCCGCTGCCTTTCCAGATGTCGTCCACCCGCGCCTTGAAGATCTGCCCGGGGTAGAGTTCCAGGGCGACCTCCACTTCCTGACCGACCTTGACGTACTTGAGGTTCTCCTGGTTGTAGGTCGCCAGCAGGTAGCGATCGTCGTCGCAGATAAACGCGGCGATGGCGCCAAAGCGCACGATACCCGACACCATGCCGGGGCGAACCTGCAGGTTCATGATCCGCCCGTCCTCGGGCGCCACGATAGTCGTATTGTCCAGGTAATACAGCGCTTCGTCGAGTTGCGCCCGGGCTTCGGCGACCGAGCTGTTCACGCCGTCTATCTGCGAAGCGAAGCGCGCCTGCGCGGCCACCAGTTCCGCCTCGGCCTCCTTCAGCGTCGCCCTGCCCACCTTCGCCTGCGCATTGGCGCGCTGTGAGTCCTCCTCGGAACCGGCGCCCTGCCCCGCCAGACCGGACGCCAACGTTTCGCCGTAGAGATCGTAGTCCAGCGATGCCTGGGCCTGGGCAACCTTCTGCTCGGCGACCAGCACATCGGCCTTGAGCACCTCTACATTTTGTTCAGCTTTCGCCAGCAGAGCCCGCTTCTGCTGCACCTTGTACTCGTAGGGGCGACGATCGAAGCGGATCAGCGGCTGCCCTTTCTTCACCGACTGGTTCTGCGCCACCAGCACGTCAGTGACCAGCGTGGGCTCGGGCAGGCGCGGCACCAGCTGGATGGTGTACTGCACGATGGTCGCGGTACTGCTGCTGGGCGTCATAAAGCGCAGGCCCACCATAAAAATCAACAACAGGTGAACGCCGAAAAACAGCGAGACCACGGCCCAGGGAATGGAAAACTTCAACCACCTGAATTTAAAAAACACCAACCAGACGAGTGCGGAGTAGACAACACAAATCAATAATCCTGCGGCCATGCGGGCGTCCTGCGTGCGTTATTCTGCGGCGGTCGGGGGAGGATCCGACGGTGATGTCTCCCCGCGCAACCGCGCGATCTCCCTGGCGATGCTCTCCCGCTCTTCCGTGGGAAAACGGCGAATATCGATGATATCAGTCGGCTTGAATGCCCAGATAAAGGCCTGGATCCAGGGCACCACGGCGAGAAATCCCGCCCAGCCCATCATTTTCACCGCCTCCGCGTCCGGATGATTGCGGGCGATCGCGATTTTGCCGGGCAGTCCCGCCATCAGCACCAGCAATGTGAGTCCCGCCGCCACGAGGATCATCAACGTGACGAAGGTTACGTAGTCCCAGAGATCCAGTTCAAAACCCAGCATGCGATGTTCTCACCATTAAAATTGACATCGGCTGCATGATAAGCCTAACTGAAACCGATGGGAAGAAATGGGTACCTTGGGAATCATCCGCGCTTTCTTTGCGTTGATGTTCCCGCTCAACGAAGTAGGAAATTACACTATGCCTGTTAATCGTGATAAGCCAGGCGCAAACAGACCTGACGATGTCTACGGATCTGTTGACGCCTCCGTAAAGATACCTAAATCCGTTTTTCCTGCGCGGGAAAAAGAACCGCGTCATGCGTATGCCATCGTCCACGACGAACTGATGCTCGACGGCAACTCGCGCCAGAACCTGGCGACTTTCTGCCAGACCTGGGAGGAGCCCGAAATTCACCGGCTGATGGACGAGTGCATCGACAAGAACATGGTGGACAAGGACGAGTACCCGCAGACAGCGGAAATCGAGGCGCGCTGCGTGCGCATGCTGGCCGACCTGTGGCATTCACCCGCCCGGGCGCAGGGCGTGGGCTGCTCGACCACCGTATTCAGCGAGGCCGCCATGCTCGGTGGCATGGCGATGAAACGCCGCTGGGAAGCGCAGCGCAGGCACAGGGCAAGTCGGTAGACAAGCCGAATCTCGTTACCGGGCCGGTGCAGGTCTGCTGGCACAAGTTCACCGGCTACTGGGATGTCGAACACCGCGAGATCCCGATGGCGGATGGCCGCCTGCTGATGACGCCGGAAGAGGTCATCAAGCGCTGTGACGAGAACACCATCGGTGTTGTGCCCACGCTGAGCGTGACCTTTACCGGCCAGTACGAACTTAGGTCCGGGGCGGTGGCCGAGCGTCTGGACCAGCAGGCTGGACACCGGGCTGGATATCCCCATTCACGTGGATGGGGCCAGCGGCGGATTCTGGCGCCCTTCTGCGCCCCGGACCTCGAGTGGGATTTCCGCCTGCCGCGCGTCAAATCGATCAACGCCTCGGGCCACAAGTTCGGCCTGTCGCCACTGGGTGTCGGCTGGATCGTGTGGCGCGAGGAAACGGACCTGCCCGAGGAACTGGTGTTCTGGGTCAATTACCTGGGCGGCAACATGCGCGATATCGCGCTGAATTTCTCCCGCCCCGGGGGGCAGGTCGTGTGCCAGTACTACAACTTCATTCGCCTGGGCAGGGAAGGTTACAGGAAGATTCACGGGGCGTGTTACCACACCGCGCAGGCCATCGCCCGCGAACTGGCCAGGCTGGGACCCTTCGACGTCATCTACGACGGCCAGGCGGAAGGCGGCATCCCCGCCCTGTGCTGGAAACTGAAAGAGGGCGTGTCGCCCGGATTCAACCTGTACGACCTCGCCGATCGACTGCGGACCCGGGGCTGGCAGGTGCCGGCCTACGCGCTGCCCGCCGACTGCCAGGGGCAGGTAATCCAGCGCATCCTGGTGCGCCACGGCGTCAGCCTGGACCTGGGCATGCTGCTGGTTGACCACATCCGCGACGCGCTGGCGTATTTCCGCGCACACCCCCAGGCGACGCCACTGACGCACGAGGAAGCGTCCGGGTTCCACCACTGATCCGGCGTGGCGATCCTTCGCGCCGGTAGTGACGCTGTGAACCCGATGCAACAATCCGGCGACCAGGGGACGATAGTCGAATCGGCGGGGCCCTGGCCGTTCATCACGCAAAAAGTCGCCCTGCGCGCCGGCGGGCTGCGCGAGACAGTGAGCGCCCGACTCCACCGCAAGGGCCTGGCGTCCACCGCGAGCCTCGTGGAGCACCGGCTACTGGCGGGCCTGTGGCAGCCGCGTCGGTTGAACTGGTGGATCGGTACTGTGTTTGCCCTGGGCGCGGCGCTGTTTGCGCTGGGCAGTGTTCTCTCGCTGGCGCCCGAGCTGGCGCACTGCGTGTCAATGGATAACGCCGCGATCGGCGCCGTCTATTTCGCCGGGTCGATACCCTTTACCACCGCCGCGTACCTGCAACTGTACCAGGCGGCTAACGCACCGGCCTGGGAGGCTGGGCCGCAACAGCCACCGCGCGCCAGACGCTGGCTTGGCTGGCGGCCGCGGAATATCGGTTGGGTCAGCTGCGCGCTGCAATTTGCCGGAACGCTGCTGTTCAACATCAATACCTTCGATGGCATGCGCACCGACATGGGCTGGCTGCGGGAAGATGTCGCCGTGTGGGCGCCCGATGTGGTCGGCTCGGTCTTGTTCCTGGCGTCGGGCTACCTCGCCTTCGCCGAAACCTGCCACCGGCATTTTGCCTGGCTGCCCGCCTCACTGTCCTGGTGGGTTACGTCGTTTAACCTGCTCGGTTGTGTGGCATTCATGGTGTCGGCGGTATACGCTTTCGTGTCACCCGACCCCGGCGGCTTCGGCGACGGGACGCTCGCCGTGGCCTTTACCCTCGTCGGCGCCCTGGGATTCCTGGCGGGTTCACTGCTGATGCTGCCGGAAGCGGCGCCGGCCCGAGCGTAACCTCGTCCCCAGACATCGCAATTTCCGGAGGCCACATGGCAACTGCAAGATCCGTCCTTATTACCGGCGCCACCCGCGGGCTAGGCGCCGGCCTGGCGCGCCAGTTCGCGGCGCGGGGGTACCGGCTTGCCCTCACCGGCCGCAAGCGGCAGGAACTGGAACAACTGGCCGCCGAACTGGCCGACAAGGCGCCGGACATCGTGCTGGAGACCCTTGATGTCTGTGAGTTCGACAGCGTCGCCGCTGTCGTGCAGCGCTGCGCGGAGCGCCTTGGCGGGCTCGATATCGTCGTGATCAACGCCGGGGTGGGCTTTCCCACGCCGGTCGGTGAAGGTCATTTCAGCCTGGTTCGCCAGACCATCGACGTCAACCTGACCGGGGCAATCGCCACCGCGGAGGCGGCGGTCGAACTGTTCCGCCGGCAGGGTCACGGCCAGATTGTGGGCATCACCTCGGTGGCGCGGGAGCGGGGTATGCGCGGCCAGAGTGCTTACTGCGCGAGCAAAGCGGGCTTCAACCGCTACCTGCAATCACTGCGCCTGGAAACCCGTAAGAACGGTATCGTCGTGACCGAGCTGGCGCCCGGGTACATCGATTCCGATATGTCCCGTTCAGTGCCCAACCGCATCTTTACGGTTTCCAACGAGAGGGGCACCGGCATCATGGCGGACCTGATCGAGCGCAAGGTCCACTTTCGCCATGTACCGCCCTGGCCGTGGAGCGTGATCGGGCGGGTCATCCGGTGGTTGCCCGACGGTATCGTGGCCCGCCTGTAGCTACCCCACCACACTTTTTCGACCGCCAGGAACCTCGCTATGAACTACCAGCACATTACCGTGGCGCGTGAAGAGCGCGTCTTTATCATCACGATTAACCGACCCGAGGTGATGAACGCGCTCAATCCGCAGACCCACGCCGAGATGGCCCGTGCGTTCGATGAATTTCAAGAGGATGCCGAGCTGTGGGTAGCCATTCTCACCGGTGGCGGCGACACCGCCTTCTGCGCCGGCGGAGATATTTCCGCCATGGTCGACGCCAAAACGGAGGATGACTACAAGGTGCCGGACACCGGCTATGGCGGGCTCACCAACCGCTTCAGCTGCGACAAACCCGTTATCGCGGCGGTCAACGGCCTGGCGCTGGGTGGCGGTTTCGAGCTGGCCCTGTCCTGCGACATCGTCATCGCCGCCGAGAGTGCCAGTTTCGGCCTGCCCGAGCCCAGGATCGGCCTGGCGGCGGTCGCCAGCGGCATGCATCGCCTGGTGCGTGACATCGGGCTGAAACCGGCCATGGGCATCCTGCTGACGGGCGAGTTCATCGATGCCCAAAAGGCGCTCGGCCTCGGGCTGGTGAACGAGGTGGTGCCAGCGGCACAGGTCATGGCGGTCGCCCGCGACTACGCGCGGCGCATTCTGAAGTGTGCCCCGCTCGCCGTCCGCGCCACCAAGCAGGCCGCGCTGCAAGGTCTGCGGTACCCGTCCGTGCAGGAGGCCATGCAGGCACAGCATGACAAGCGGTTCGACCGGCTGGAGGCGATGATGCAAAGCGAGGATACGCGCGAGGGACTCAGGGCCTTCATGGAAAAGCGCAAACCGGTGTGGCGGGGCCGTTGATTCCCGGCGGGCGCACTTCCGCGCCGGCGCCGGACAGTCTCCCCGACCCGGTCAAGCGCCTGCTGCCGTGGCTGGTGGCCGTGGCCTTCTTCATGGAGTCGCTCGATACGACGATCCTCAACACGGCCGTACCCACTATCGCGACAGCGCTGGACGTCGCCCCGCTGAGCATGAAGGCGGTGCTGTCGAGCTACACGTTGAGCCTCGCGGTATTCATCCCCATCAGTGGCTGGATGGCGGATCGCTTCGGCACCCGCCGCGTATTCACGTGGGCCATCGCGCTGTTCAGCCTGGGATCGCTGCTGTGCGGGCTGTCCAACAACATCCACGTGCTCGTCGCCTGTCGCATTGTGCAGGGCTGCGGCGGCGCCATGATGTTGCCCGTGGGTCGCCTCACCATGGTGCGCACCTTCGCCAAGTCGGAACTTATACGCGCCATGAGTTTTGTCGCGATACCCGGCCTGCTCGGCCCGATGCTGGGTCCGGTGATCGGCGGCCTGATCGTCGGGTATTTTCACTGGCGGCTGATATTTTTCGTCAACCTGCCGATAGGGCTGCTCGGCCTGTATCTGGTGCACCTGCATCTTCCCGACTACCGGGAAACGCAGCGCCGCCCCTTCGACACGACCGGCTTCGTGTTGTTCGGCGGCGGCATCGCGACGCTGTCGTATGTGCTCGAGGTCTTCGGCGAACACACGCTGGGAAATCGCGCGATGGCAGCCCTGTGCCTGCTGTCGGCAGTTTGCCTTGCAGCGTACGCCTGGCGGGCGCGCAACATCCGATTTCCGTTGCTGCGACTGTCCCTGCTGCGGATCAGGACATTTCGTGTGTCGGTCGGCGGCAGCTTCTTCACCCGGCTGGGCATTGGCGGCATTCCCTTCCTCTTTCCCCTGCTGTACCAGGTAGGCCTGGGCTTCACACCCGTGCAATCAGGGCTGCTGATGATGCCCCAGGCCCTGGCCGCGATGGGTTTCAAGCTGGTCATGCCCTTCATTCTCAAACGCCTGGGCTACCGTCGTTTACTCCTTGCCAATACGATCATCCTCGGCCTGCTGATCCTGGTTTTTTCCACTATCGGCGCAGGCACACCGGTCTGGTACATCGTTGCGCTGGCGTTTGTCTACGGATTTTTTACCTCGCTGCAGTACACCGGCATGAACTCGCTCGCCTACGCCGACGTGACGGACGAGCAGACGAGCAGCGCCAGTACCATAGCGAGCACGACACAGCAGATGTCCGTCAGTTTCGGCGTGGCGGTCGCTTCGCTGGTGGCCGCCTTCTTCATCCCGGATAGCCTGCGCCACCACGCGCCGGAAATGATTTCAGGTATCCACAAGGCGTTCTTCTGCCTCGGTGGGTGGACTGTTTTCTCCGCCCTGTTATTTCGGGAACTGAACACCACGGACGGCGCTTCGGTGAGCCAGCACGGCAATATCGGACTTGCCCGGTAGCGGCGGGAAACGATCCGGCCACCGGCGGTAAAAGCGCTGGCCCCTGCCCGGGGGATTTCTGTACACTGCCCGCAACCCACCCGGAGCAGGCGCAGCATGGACAAGGTCCCACCGTACGAACCACCCAAAGTCTGGAAATGGGACGCCGAGAGCGGCGGGCGCTTTGCCAGTATCAACCGGCCAGTGGCCGGGGCGACGCACGACAAGCAGCTCCCGGTCGGGGAGCACCCGCTGCAGCTGTACTCGCTGGCGACACCCAACGGCGTCAAGGTCACGGTGCTGCTGGAAGAGCTGCTGGCGCTGGGCAGGTCCGGGGCGGAGTACGACGCCTACATCATCAATATCATCGAAGGCGAGCAGTTCAGCAGCGGCTTCGTCGCGGTCAACCCCAACTCCAAGATACCCGCCCTGCTCGACCGCAGCACCACCCCCCCCACCCGGGTCTTCGAGTCGGGGGCGATCCTGTTGTACCTGGCGGAGAAGTTCGGCGCATTCATTCCCACCGACCCCGCGGCCCGCGCGGAGTGCCTGTCCTGGCTGTTCTGGCAGATGGCGAGTGCGCCATTTCTGGGCGGCGGCTTCGGCCACTTCTACGCCTACGCGCCGGAGAAGCTGGAATACCCCATCAACCGCTACGCCATGGAGGTCAAGCGGCAACTGGACCTGCTGGACCAGACGCTGGCCGGGCGGCGCTACCTGTGCGGCGACGAGTACACGATTGCCGACATGGCCAACTACGCCTGGTACGGCGCACTGGTGCAGGGCAGCCTCTACGATGCGGCGGAGTTCCTGGACGTGGCCTCGTACACCCACGTGTTGCGCTGGGCAACCGAGATCGCGCAGCGCCCCGCGGTGCAGCGCGGTCGCCGTGTCAACCGCGTCTGGGGTCCGGAGGAAGAGCAGGTCCGGGAGCGCCACCGCGCCGCGGATTTTGACCGGCCGGGGGCGGCGCCCACGCGGGAAGCATGAGCGTACGACGATCGCGTGCGCGGCGTCTGCCGCGCGCCGCGCTGGACCCTGTGGAAGCCGCTCCCGGCCGCCAATATTTTTTGCGACCCCCCTTTAATAATCCCCGGAACAATGCATATACTTCGCCGACAACAAGGCGGCTGAAAATTTTTGGCCGACCAGGACCGGGGAAAGGGACGCGTGATCCATCCAGCCAGTGAGTTACGTTTTATTTCGCAGGAAGTGGGTTACGGCGTCTTCGCCACGGCGGCCATCCCGCGCGGCACCTTTCTCTGGGTGCTGGACCACTTCGACCGCATACTGACGCCTGCCGAGGTAGGCGCGTTGCCACCGATGCTGCGCACCGTCGTCGACCGCTACTCGTACCAGGCGGCGGACGGTAACTTCGTGTTTTGCTGGGATTTCGGCCGCTACATGAATCACTCCTGCGAACCGACCAGCCGCGGCGTGGGCGATGCCTTTGAAGTGGCCGTGCGCGATATCGCACCCGGCGAGCAACTCACCTGCGAGTACGGCACCCTGAACCTGCTGGCGCCGATGACCTGTTACTGTGGGGCGCCGGGCTGCCGCGGCACCATTCGCCGCGATGATTCCGCGCGCCTCTTTGAACGCTGGGACGAGGAGGCCACCAGCGCCTTCGCCCTGTCGCACACTGTACCGCAGCCCCTGTTGCCCTACGCCAAACTCGGTGCGCGGGACCTGCCCCTGACAGCGGCCATGCAGGCAGGCGGCGCGAACTGGGTGCCCTCCGCCCGGGATTTCCATATCGCCGACGTCCCTCGGGAGGTGTTGCTCGCCGCAGGTCCCGGCGTCCGATGATCCACCCCGACACGCGCCTCATCAGCATCGACGGCGTGGTAGGTAGCGGGGTGATAGCGACCCGCCGCATTCCCCGCGGGACCATCACCTGGGTGATGGATCACCTCGACCAGCAGTTCACGGGCAACGAGATGAACGCCCTGCCTCCCTGCTATGACGACCTGATCGATCGCTGGACCTTCCACGACGGTCGCGGGCGGCGCGTCCTGTGCTGGGACCTGGGCCGCTACCTCAATCACTCCTGCGAACCCAACTGCGCCGGCAGCGAGTTCTGGTTCGAGGTCGCGCTGCGGGACATCGAACCCGGGGAACAACTCACCAACGACTACGCGACACTGTATATGCGACCCAGCGAGGGCTTCGCCTGCCGTTGCGGCGCGCCGTCGTGCCGTGGCGAGGCATCCCACGAGCTGGTGCCCCAGGCAGTGGCCGCGGTGCACGACCTGCTGCGCCACGCGCTGGGCGATATAACGCGGGTGTCGCAACCGCTGGGCGCACTCCTGCACACGCAGTGGCTGGAGCAGGCGCGCGAGTCGCTCTCACCCGACCGCGAACAGCCGGTGGAAAACGCCACCGCCGCGGCCGAGTAACGCCTCCAGTTCGAGGATGCAGGTAGCGAGGACACGCGGCCGATAACAGCCGGGATCGGCAGCGGCACCCTAAACGCAGGTCAGCCAGTAACACCCGAAGGGCGGTATCGTCAGCAGGTCATCGGTACGCTGCGGCGCACAGCCGGTGACCAGGTCGCGCAATTCGTGCAGTTCGAAGCGACCGCGATTGCGCAGGTCCCGCAGGTTGAACTGCTCGCTACGGTCGTTGAAATTCGCCACCACCAGCACGGAATGCATCTCGACTGCCGGGTCGGTGCGAATGAAGACGAAGAGGTGCGGATTCCCCACCCGGATCAGTTCCCGATTGTTGAAGTCCGCCATCGCGGTGATCGACTTGCGCACGGCAATCATCTGCCGCAGGCCATCGAAGACACGCTGCTCCACCGTGCCGCGCTCGTGTCGCCGCTCGGCGCGGCGCCAGTCGTACACCGGCCGGTGCAACCAGCGGCTGTCCTGCGCCTTGCTGGCATCCAGCGCGAAGTCGTTGGTGTTGAGCGTGCCCAGCTCATCGCCGTAGTAGAGCAGCGGGATACCGCCGAAGGACATGATCAGGCTGTGCAGCAGGAGGATCTGGTCGATGCTGCGCTCCACTGCCGCTTCGTCGCCCCGTTGCAGTGCGGTTTCCAGGCCCGCCAGGGACGCCAGGGACCCCGAGATGCGGGCATCGCCCGTCTTCATGTTGCGCCCGAAGGGCCGACCCCGGGCCGGCGAGTCGTCGTATGCACCGGTGTAGTAGTCGATCAGGAAGCGCCGGTGGGCGGCGGGCTCGTAGCCCACGGCGCGAATATCCGTGTCGTCGAACCCCAGGCCGATGTCGTCGTGGCAGCGGGCGTAGTTCAGCCAGGTGGCGCGGTCCAGTTTGTCGGGCAGGCTGGCGATGCCCTGGTTGAGTAACCGGGCATTCTTGGTCGCCAGGGCGTCCCACAGCAGGGCCATGTAGGTCGCGTTGTAGGCGATCTCGCACTCCTTGGCGATCACGGCGTCCTCGCCAAAGTACTTGATGATCTCCACCGGGGCGACGATCGCCTCGGCGATGAACAGTACGCCCGGCGCGGTGACCTGGCAGCAATCCTTGAACAGCTGCAGGATCAGGTGCGCCTCACGCTCGTTCTGGGAGGTGGTGCCGATCTTCTTCCACAGGAACGCCACCGCGTCCAGGCGCAGGATGTCGGCGCCCTGGTTGGCCCAGAACAGGATAATATCGAGCATTTCGATAAACACGGCGGGGTTGTGGTAGTTCAGGTCCCACTGGTAACGATTGAAGACCGTCATCACCCACTTGTTCATCTGCTCGTCGAAGGTGAAGTTGCCCGGCGAGGTCTCGGGGAAAATTTCCGGCAGCGTCTCTTCGTACAGGTCGGGCGTCGCCCTGTCATCGAAGACATAGTAGTAGTCCTGGTACACCTGTTCGCCGGCGCGCGCACGCTGCGCCCACTCATGCTGGTCGGAGGTGTGGTTGACCACCACATCCAGGGTCAGCAGCATCTGCCGCCGGCGCAGGTCCCCGGCCAGTACCCCCAGCTCCCGCAGGCTGCCGGCGCGCGCATTGATATTGCGAAAATCGCTTACCGCGTAGCCGCCGTCGCTGGCGCCCACTGGGCATTCCAGTATCGGCATCACGTGCACGAGGTTCACGCCCAGTTCCTGCAGGTAGGGCAGCCGGGTGCGCAGTCCCGCCAGGTCCCCGGCGAACCCGTCCAAGTAAAGCGCCATTCCCACCCACTCCTGCCCCAGGAACCACAGCGGCTCCTGCTCACGAACCGCGTCGAGCGCTTTCAGCGCCGGCGGACGTGCCACGTAGTTGGTGGCCATGACGCTGACCAGCCGCAGGAGCTGCCGCTGGACATCGTCCCGGTCGCCATAGAGCTGCTGGAACAGGTTGTGAATGGCGTAGAAATTGGCACCCAGTCGGGTATAGAAGTGGCGCAGGTCGCGCTTGCGCAGGTCGGGCTTGAGTTGGTCCAGTATGCCGTTGAGTAGCGCGTGTGCATGTTGTTCATACATGGGTTGACTCTGCCCCTCCTTGTCGGGCTACTGCCATTGTGACAAAAACGCCTGGTAAAACGACCGCTCGGACACCGTGGCGCCGTGCCGCGTGACGATCGCCGCCGCGAACTGCTGGGCGCGCTCCAGGGTGACGGGCAGCGGCCAGCCCCGGCGCAGTCCGAGCAGCGTCACTGCCGCAAAGGCATCACCGGCGCCAACCGTGTCCGCAACTTTGATGCCGGGCACCGGCGCGACCTGCAGGCAATCGCCCCCGGCCAGCAACAGTTGCGCACCCTTCGCTCCCTGCGTGACGAGCAGTCCTGCAATTGGTGGCGGCGCAGGAATGCGCGCCCGGTGTCCTGCGACGGGGTGGCGTCCGCCAGCAGCGCCAGCTCCGCGCTGTTGAGCTTGACCCAGTGTGCTCCCTGCAGCCACTGCAGGACCGCCGCCCGCCGCCACCAGGGCGGGCGCAGGTTGACATCGATGAACACCTGTCGCGGCCCGGCGGCGCGCAACTGCCGCAGCGTGTCCGCGGAGGCGTCCGCCCGGGCCGCCAGGCTGCCGTGGTAGAGCAGGCCGCCCGGCGGGAGTGACACCGTCTCGATATGGTCGTAGGCGCAGTCCGGCACGATGTTGTACGCCGGCTCACCGTCCGTAATCGTTACCGCGACCCGGCCCGTCGGTCGCCGCGGATCCGTCTGCAGGAAACCGGTATCGAGACCCCAGTCAGCCATTGCGGCGCGCACCTGGTCTCCCCGGGCATCGTCGCCGACCCGGCTCACCAGCCGGGGCGATTCGCCCAGGGCCTGCAGGTGCCAGGCGACATTGAACGGGGCGCCGCCCAGCAACCGGTTGCCATCGGGGAACTCGTCAAACAACACCTCACCAAAAACGTACAATGCCGCACCGTCTGTCATCCCGTCGCTCCCAGGCCCATCCACTGCGCCACGTCCGGGTGATAGTGGGCGACGCCTTCGAGTATCCCGGCGCTGTAGTTGCCGTTCATCCCGGTAAAATTACCGCTGGCGATGTACAGGCTCGCCTCATGGCCGTGCGCCGCCGCCGCACGCCGCGCCTCGGCCTGCACGTAAGGCTCGCTGTTGGCCACGAGCACCGAGGGCACCGGGCTGGCCAGCACCTCGAGGTCATTGCCACTGTCGCCGCAGAACACCGTGGCGTCGTCGGCAAGTCCCAGCCGCTGCTGCAACTGCACCAACGCGTGGTACTTGCTCGCCCGCGCGGGCAGGATATCGAGCAACCCCAGCGCCGCCGCTTCATCGACACTCCACACCAGCCGGGCCTGCACGCCCCGCCGCTGCAGGCGGTCCCCGATCTCCCGGGCCAGCGCCGCCTGGTCGTAGCCGGGCGCCAGGTAGTAGCTGAGCTTGTGCGTATTCTGCCTGGTTGCTTCCTGCAGCACCCGGCACGGCGGGATATCTGCCAACTTGCACCAACACCAGGTCGACGCCCGAAGAAGCCGTGCCAATCCCGCCAATCTGCGAGTCCCAGTCGGCACGTCGACTCGCCATTCCCCGCTGGCGTCCAGGGCGTAGAGGGTGGTCCCGACATCCCCGATCACGTAGTCCGGATGCGGCAGGCGGTAGTTCCTGATAACGTCCTCCACCAGTTGTCGGTGCCGGCCCGTCATAGCCAGAGCACTACACGGTGATCGGCCGCCAGCCGGGCAAAGTGCTCCCGCGCACCCGGCGACTCGGGCTGAGACCGTTGGGCACCAGGGTACGGTCCAGGTCGGTACACAGCAGCAGGCGCTCAGGCATCGGGCACCCGACACTGGCCGAAGAAATCATAATGCCCGATCGCCTCGAGAATGCCGGCGGCGTAGGCCTGTCGGGCAAAGTAGATCCGGTCGCGGTGCGGCAGCGGCGACAGTTCCTCATGGTGCCGGTTGGCCACCACCACCGCCAGTGTATTGCCGCGCATCATATCCTCGTCGGCGCCGGACCCGCCGGCCACCAGCATGTGTTCCAGCGGAATGTCGAGGCGCTGCGCCGTAGCGCAGGGCCTGGCCCTTGGAGGCGCGCCAGGACGACATCGAGGAACTGGCCGAAGGAGACCACCACGTTCGCGGTAATTTCCTGTTGCCGCAGCAGCTTGTTCAGCTCCTCCGGCGTGGGCGCCTGCAACTTGTCGTAGTAGTAGGCCACCTTGAACGGCGTTTGCTGCTTCTGCTCCTGCCGTTGAGTCCGGGCAGGCGCGAAAAGGCGAGCCCTGACCGCCGGTTCAGCCAGTCGTGGTCGATATGCTCAACCCTGAATCGTCCTCGGTCAGGGCCTGCCCGTACTGGATGCGGGTGCCGAGGCTGGTGATCAGGATATCGGGCAGATGCGTGCCGGCGCATCAGGGCCAGGGCGGAGTCCACCCGCCGGCCTGTCGCGATCGCGAAGGGAGACGTTCTTGCGGTGTTCGCGCATGACCTTCAGGAACTGCGCCAGGGCCTCGTTGTCGCCGACCAGGTTCAAGGTCGAGATCCGCCGCGATGGCGCGATCGCGGTAATTGAAGGCGCGCCCGGCAGCCGCGGCGCGCGCCAACGGCGATGTATCGGCTGGGCAACCTGGCAACCACCTCCATGTAGGCGTTGGCGTGGGCGCGCCACGAATAGAGCTCGCGCACCCGCGCGATACCGTTACTCGACGCCGTCTCCCACTCCCGCGCATCGCACAGGTAACCGCGGCAAGGGCGCTGGCCATCTGCTCCTGTCGAGCGGGTCGATGAGTACGCCGCAGTGGCAATTACCGATAATGTCCACCGGGCCGCCGTTCTCCGTGGCGACCAGCGGCAGTCCGCTGGCCGCCGCCTCCAGCAGGGTCAGGCCAAGGCTCGGTCAGGGCCGGGTTGATGAACACGCCCCGCCCCGCGGCCACCATGCGGTAGATTTGCGGTACATCCTCGGGGCGGTGGTGCTTGGGCAGCGCCACGCGACCGTAGAGGTCGTAGGCGTCCAGCACCAGCAGCAGGTCGGTGAGCACGGCCTGGGAACCCGTGTCCAGGTCGCGGATATCGGCGCGATTGCCGGCGACAATGAGCAGGTTGGCAGCGTCCTGCAGGGCGGTGATTCGCCGTACGCCTCGATCAGGGCGGCGATATTCTTGCGCTCGTCGGCCCGCGACAGCGCCAGGACCAGCGGCTTGCCGGGCTCCGTCAGGAAGCGGTCCACCTCGGCACTGTAGAAACTGCTCCCCGGGCTGCGCGGGATGGAATTGCTGCAGGTCCGTGCCGGGCGGAATAACCACCATGCGTCCCGGGTCGTAGTAGTTGTAGAGCCCGTACTGCTGTTCGATCTCGTTATGGGTGCTGGTAACGACCAGGTCGGCACTGGCCAGCACGCTCTCCTCGGCGTCGATGCGCCGGTCGATGTGTATTTGCGGGCAATCTCCCTCGCGGCTGATGCCGCGCGCCAGCAACGCTTGCGCTTGTCCCGGCCCAGGGAGTGCCCCGGTGTGCACCAGCGGCGCGCCCAGCAGGTTGGAAAGGCGCACCCCGCGTAGCCGGCGTCCGCATAATGGCTGTGCACGATATCAGGCAGCTGTGGCTGCTCCTGCAGGAAGTGCATCAGGTTATCGGTAAGCTGTCCAGGTAATCCCAGAGCTGCTCCTTGGGCAGGTACAGGTGGCCCGCAGGAGATGCGGACGAGGCGCGCCCCCCGGCGCCAGCACCTCCTCCTTGCGTAATCCGGGGCCGACCGCCGGGTCGCGCAAGCGGGTGACCAGCAGCACCTCGCCGACCCGCGGGTGCGCGGCCAGCGCCCGGGCCAGGTCGACAACGTACTTGGTCTGTCCACCGGTGTCGGCATCGCGTCCCAATTCGAGGTCGTGTGCGCGAATCAGGCCGTGAATACTCAGCAGGCAGATGTTCACGCGGGCGGCGCCGTTCCTGGTAAGCGGGATGGCAAGCTCTCCATTGGATTGTTCGCGGTGCGCCAATTCTACCATCCGGCGCGGGATTTTTCAGGGGCAACGGGCGCGCGTGGCACGCCGTCGGGGGGCACGGCGGCGCAGCCGCCAGCTCTGCCTCATTCCCTGTCCATCAACTGCGCTGGCCAGTCCCGCGACACACAGGAGGTCCACTGCGGGCTGCGCTTTTCAGACCAGGCCAAACCCCCTTCCATCGCGTCGGGTCGGGCGATGGTGTCATGCAGGGCGCGTGTTTCCCACTCGACAAAGTCGTTGCGCTTTGCGTCCAGGCCCTGCCAAAGCAACCGCTTGTGCATGCCCATGACCAGCGGCGAGCAATTAACGGCCATATCGCGGGCGATTTCCAGCGCGGTGTCCAATACATCCGCCGCCGGTACCACGCGACTCGCCAGCCCCCAGTCCGCCGCCTCGGTACCGCGCAACTTCTGCCCGCGCACGATCAGCTCAAAGGCCCGCTCAAACCCTATGAGGCGAGGCAGCAGGTACTCCATGGCAAAATCGACCAGCACACCGCGCCTGTTCTGCAGGAACCCGTACTGCCCCTCCTCGGCGAGCACCCGAATATCCGCCTGCATCGCGATGCTCAGGCCCACACCCAACGCGTGCCCGTTAACGGCCGCGATCACCGGCTTGCGGATAGCCCAGGCCTGGACGCTCAGGGGGCAGGAGCTGAATTCCATCTCGCCGCCGGCGCCAAAAGCGTCACCGCCGCCAAGTTCGGCCCCGGCGCAGAACGCTTTACCCGAGCCCGTGATCACCACCACGCGTACAGCATCGTCCGCATCGCAGCGCCGGTAAGCCTCACCCAGGCCATCCTGTATGGCAGCATTGAACGTGTTGAGAACTTCTGGCCGATTGAGGGTAATCAGGCCTATGCCACCATTGATTTCCAGCTTCAGTGCTTCGTTCACAGCGATCTCCTTGGTTACCCGGCCGGCGCATCGGATCAGGGCCCGGCTGGCACATGCAGTCGTACGCGACCCCAGGGAGTACCATAATGCACGCGGCCCGATAGAGGTATGGTGATAAAACGATTATTGTACAGGGCGCCCCCAGGGATACGAGAGACTGTATGCCAGTTACGCGTAACATTGTCGCCGCGGTCACGCTGCTTATCGCCGGCTGTGGCGATGGCCGGGATTCGGCCAATCCGACAGGCCAGGTGACCTGCCTCGCCAACAACCCCCTGCGCAATGTCTACTTCGGCGACCTGCACGTGCACACGGCCTTCTCATTCGACTCCTACGCCTTCGATGTCCGCAACCGTCCCGACGACGCTTACCGGTTCGCCCGGGGCGAGGCGGTTACACTGCCGCCTCTGGATGCCACGGGACACGGAATGCAATCCCTGCAACTGGAGCGGCCGCTGGATTTCGCCGCCGTAACGGACCACGCGGAGTTCCTCGGCGAGGTCAATATCTGCCTATCTCCCGAATCTCCCGGGTACTTCGCGCCGCTGTGCGAAACGTTTCGCAATAACGGCCCCGTGGGACAGACACTGATGGGCATCACACTCACCGACCCGGCACCGCAGCGGGATGCCGCGACCTGCGGTGACGGCGAGCGTTGCCTGGCATCGGCGCGATCGGTGTGGGAGGAAATCGTGGACAGCGCGACACGTTACTACGACCGCAGTTCCGACTGTGCCTTCACCACTTTCATCGGCTACGAATACACCGCCAATACGAATGCGAGCGCCAGGCATCGCAACGTCATCTTCGCCAACGGGAATGTCCCGTTGCCGGTTTCCTACATCGAGGAGCCCACGCCGCAGCGGCTGTGGGCGGCGCTGCGACGCAACTGCATCGATGCGGGTATCGACTGCGACGTAATCGCCATCCCACACAACAGCAACCAGAGCAACGGCCACACGTTTGCGGTGGAGTACCCCGGTGCGGTCTCGCCGGCAGATGAACGTGAACAGGCGCAGCAGCGCGCCGCCATCGAGCCACTGGTCGAGATTTACCAACACAAGGGCGACTCTGAATGCGCCAATGGCCTCAACGACCCGTTCGGGGCGCCTGACGAGCTCTGTGATTTCGAGAAGCTGCGCCTGCCGCCCTTTGACATTTGTGGCGACACTCCCGGCAGCGGCGGCGTGGCCAATAGCGGCTGCGTGTCGCGGCTGGATTTCGTGCGCGGGGCACTGCTGGAGGGACTGCGTGAGCGCGACCGCATCGGGGCCAATCCCTATCAGCTGGGTATCATCGGCAGCACCGACACCCACAACGGCACCCCCGGTGCGGTCGTCGAAGGCGACTGGCTCGGTCATCGCGGCAACGTGGACGACGAAGTCAGCGAGCGACTCGGCAGCGCATCCTTTCGCGCCGGCCCTGTTTTCAATCCCGCCGGGCTAGCCGCCGTGTGGGCACAGGAGAATACACGCGCGAGCCTGTTCGCCGCGCTGAAGCGCCGGGAAGTCTACGGCACCAGCGGGCCGCGCATCGTGGTGCGCCTGTTCGGGGGCTGGGAAATGCCGACGGACCTGTGCGCGGATGCGAATGCCGTCGCCCGCGCCGATGCCGCAGGAGTCCCCATGGGCGCCCGGCTTCCACCGCCGCCGACCGCCGCCACGGCGCCGGTATTTTTCGTCATGGCGGCCCAGGACGCCGGCACCGCGGCGCGACCCGGCACGCCGCTGCAACGTATCCAGATCATCAAGGGCTGGACGATGGACGGCGCAGCGCACCAGCGAGTGTTCGACGTGGCCGGGGATGTGCACAATGGCGCCGCCGTCAACGCCGACTGCAGCCTGTCGGGCGAGGGTTTCGCGTCCCTGTGCGCGGTCTGGACCGACCCGGAGTTCTCATTCGACCAGCAGGCTTTTTATTACGCACGAGTGGTGGAGAACCCGAGCTGCCGCTGGACGGCCCTGCAGTGCAATGCGGCTGCAGGGAATGCGGATCTGGCATCCTGCCACGACCCGAACCTGGTGCGGGTGATCCAGGAACGGGCCTGGACCTCGCCCATCTGGTACGAGACAAGCCGTCCCGTGGACATATTGTAAGGAGACCGCCGGGCGCATATAGTGCGCCACCATGTTCCATCAGCCACGGGCGGATCGCTTCACACCCATGAACCAGACTGAACTGCTTTATCCATACAGCAGCATCGCCATCGCGGCGACCCTCTTTATCGCCATGCTCCTGTTTAACGAGACCGGATTCCAGATCGGTCGCTTCGTACAGAAACATACGGACAATGAAATCAAGACACTGACCGGCTCCATACAGGCCAGCGTGCTGGGCTTGCTGGCACTGATGCTCGGCTTCACTTTCAGCATGTCCATGCAGCGTTACGACAGCAGGAGCATGGCCCTGATAGACGAGGCCAATGCCATCGGTACCGCAACCCTGCGTGTCCGGTTACTGCCACCGGAGTTCCAGGATCGCGCCCGGGACCAGCTGAAGCAATATATCGACCTGCGCGTGGCGATGGGCAGGGTTCCCCTCAACCGCCACGAACAGCGCCAGGAGTACAACGAGGAAGTCGGCGCCTTACAGCACGCGCTGTGGTCGCTGGCCGTCGAGGCCACCAACGCCGACCCGCGCGCCGTAACGACCGGCGCCTACGTGCAATCCCTGAACGCGGTCATCGACGCCCAGGGGCGGCGAAACGCGTTGCAGGAAATGCATGTGCCAGAGACCGTCCTGTTCCTGCTGTTTGTCGTATTTATCGCATCGGGTGGAATGATGGGCTATTCCGGCGGGCTCAGCGGCAAGCGAATCATCGCGCCAGTGGTGCTGGTTGCGCTACTGGTGACCTTGATCGTGTTTATTATCATCGACCTGGATCGCCCGAAGCGCGGCCTGATCCAGGTCGATCAGTCGGCACTGCTGGAGCTACAGGCCGGCGCCACCAGGTAGGGAGAGTGCGCTTGCTTTACAGCGCGTCGGCCAGTGACAACGCATCGCGCACCTCGCGCTTGACGAACTTGCCGTTGGCGTTGCGCGGCAGGGGCGCATCCACCAGCCAGATATAACGGGGTATCTTGTAGGAGGCCAGCTTTTCCCCAAGGTAGGCGCGGATTTGCCCGACATCCACCGTGGCCCCCGCCTTCGGCAGGATGGCGGCGGCCACTTCCTCGCCCAGCCGCTCATCCTCCACCCCGAACACCACGCACTCCGCCACCGTGTCATGCGCAAACAACGCGCTCTCCACTTCCGCGCAGTACACGTTCTCGCCGCCGCGCAGCACCATCTCCTTGGCCCGGTCCACCAGGTAGATAAAGCCGTCTTCGTCCATGTAGGCAATATCGCCCGTGTGCAGCCAGCCGTCGGTGATCGTTTCGGCGGTGGCTTCCGGTCTATTGAGGTAGCCCTTGATCACACAGGCGCCGCGCACCCACAACTCCCCCGGCTGGCCGACCGCCACTGTATTGCCCGCGGCATCCACGCACTTGGCCTCGAAGGTGGGCATGGCCCGGCCGACGCTGGTGGGGCGGTCGACCAGGTAGTGCCCCGACAGGGCGGAGATAATGCCGCAGGTTTCGGTCATGCCGTAGCCGGCGTTCGGCGCGGCGTTCTGCATGGCGGAGTCGAGTTTCCGCGTGAGGTCGGGGTGCACGGCCGCCCCGCCGCCGCCCATGGATTTCAGGCTGGACGTGTCGCGCGTGGCAAAATCCGGGTGCAGCAGGATTTCCCGCGACATCATCGGGACGGCGCTGAACGCGGTGACTTTCTCCTCCTCGATGATGCGCAGCGCCTCGGCCGCATCCCACTTGTACATGTGGATCAGTTTGCCGCCGGTGGCGGCGATGCCCTGGGCAATACAATTGTTGCCGGTGACATGGAAGAGCGGCGTTGCCACCAGGGCGACATTGATTTCGTCGGGCGCCATGGCGCCCTTGGGCTTGATGCCCGCCCGCGCCAGCGCGGTGCGCTGCAGGGCGCCGGCGAATCCGATATTCATCAGGTTGGCAACACAGCCGCGGTGCGTGAGCTGGGCGCCCTTGGGCGTGCCGGTGGTGCCGGAGGTATAGAAAATACAGGCGTCATGGTCAGGATCGACCGTTGCGTCGGGCATCGATCCCCCGGTAGCGATTACCTCGTCCCATGCCACCACGTCCGCGGGCAGCCCATCCTGCAGCCGGACAGCGGTGACGACCAGTTCCGGGAAGTCGTTACGAATTTCACTAAAGCGCGCGAGCCGTTCACGGTCGCAAATCATGACCTTGGGAGTGGAATCCTTGAGCGCGAAATGCATCTCCCGGTTCACCCACCAGGCGTTCATGCCGACCGCAACCGCGCCCATCGAGACCACCGCCCAGTAGGCCAGCATCCACTCCGGGAAATTGCGCATGGCAATCGCCACCCGGTCGCCGGGCTGCACGCCCTGCTGTAACAGCCAGTTGGCTATCGCCGCCGTGTACTCGTGGGCGCGGGCATAGCTGGTGCGTTCGTCCTGAAAGATCAGGTATTCCCTGTCCTGGTAAGCAGCGGAGCCCAGCCACACCTCGCGCAGGGACTTGGGTGCGTGCTTGTAGTGGCGCATGGGCGAGCCGCGCACTTCGAGGGTTTCTATCTCAAACAGTTGCCCCGGGGCGGTGAGCTCGTCCCAGACAGTTTTCAGCTCGTTGTACATACACTCACCTCTCATTGGCCCTGACGGGGAATTAGGCAGGATAGCGGCAGCGTGGTTCCGCCTCAAGACTATAGGCCAATGCGTGCCACCTTGCACCGGCTGGCAGGGGAGGCCCGGTATGTTGTACCGGCGCCTGCTGCGGGCCCCTGTAACATCGCTATCGCCTGCCTGACCTTGCTAGAATGCCCCCTGGCTACACTACCCAGCGAGCAACAACATGAACGCGGCAACGTCACCCTTCGACCCGGTCACCATCGGCCCGCTCACTCTGCGCAACCGGTTTATCAAGTCCGGCGCCAACGAAGCCATGTGCCTGCAAGGCGTGCCCACCCGGGCCCTGCTGAATCACCACAGCGCGCTGGCCCGGGGCGGGGTCGGCATGACCACCGTGGCCTACATGGCGGTGGCGCCGGAGGCACGCACCCTGCCCAACCAGATCTGGATGCGCCCCGCCATCCTGCCGGACCTGCGGGCGTTGACCGCTGCCGTGCACCTGCCGGGGCGCGGCCATATCGGCGCAGATCACCCACGGGGGCTCCTTCGTCACGGGCATGAGGGTGAAAGGCCGCACCATCAGTTCCAGTGCGGGCTTCAACCCCGCCGGTATGCTCAAGGGCAATGTCCTGCAGCGCGCCATGACCGAGGCTGACATGGAGCGGGTGACCAGCGAGTTCGTCGCCGCCGCCCGCCTCGCCCGCGATGCCGGTTTTGACGCGGTTGAACTGCACATGGGTCACGGTTACCTGCTCAACCAGTTCATTTCACCCCTGAGTAACAGGCGCGAGGATGAGTACGGCGGATCCGCCGAAAACCGCGTGCGCTTTCCCGCCCGGGTGCTGGCCGCGGTGCGCGAGGCAGTCGGCGACACCACGGCGGTGCTGGCCAAGATCAATGTCGCCGATGGCACCCGGCGCGGCGCCAAGGTGGAGGACGGGATAGTGACGGCGCAGGCACTGCAGGCGGCGGGCGCGCACATGCTGGTACTCAGCGGCGGACGCAACGTGGAGTCCACCTGGTTCATGTTCGGCAGCCGGATGAACCGTGCGGAGATGGCGAGGGTGCTCAAGCGGCAGGGCGAGTGGCTGACCGCGCTGATGATGAAGGCCGCGGCCTCCCGCGAACCGGACATCACTTTCCGGGAGATGTACTTCCTCGAGTACTCGCGCAAGATTCGCGCAGCGGTGCAACTGCCGCTGGCCTACCTCGGCGGCGTCAAGTCCCTGGCCAATGCCCGGCAGGCGGTGGCGGAGGGGTTTGACTGCGTGGTCCTGGCCCGCGCCCTGCTCCACGACCCGGCGCTGGTGAATAAATTCCGCAGCGGCGAGCTGGTGGAATCCGGCTGCGACAACTGCAACGGCTGTGTGGCCTACATCTACGACCCGGCGGGGACCCGCTGCATTCGCAACCCGCCCAACGAGCTGGCACCGAACCGGATTCCTGCCTCCGCGGCCAACTGAGGGCGCAGCCCCGGGCAGCTGTTTGCCGAAAACTCCGGAGGATTAGCCGACGTTCGGACGGTCACCCTTACCCGTGTCAGGCGCCACCGAGGCCAAAGTCGCGCCACTGTGGCGCCCGCATTTCGTCCACGAAGCGCTGGTAATCCCAGGGCCAGCTGGAGGGGATGCCCTCCTCGTCGAGGTACCAGCTTTTGCAACCGCCGACGAACCACACGGTTTTCTTCGCGGCGGCGATTCGTCTCTCCTCGAATTGTTCCAGCGCGTCCCCCGTGACACAAATGGCGTCGCTCTGCCCTTGGCGCAACCTATCCAGCAGCTGCGCTATGTAATGCCACTGGTGCTCGGCGATGTCGATCAGTGGAAAGTTGCCCACCGGACCGTTGGGTCCGTTGAGCATGAAAAAATTGGGGAATTCGGGCATGCTGATCGCAAGGTACGCTTTCGGTCGCCTTGACCACAAGTCCTCGAGCGTTACGCCGTTGCGACCCGTGACCGCCATCGGACGCATGAACTGGTCGGCCTTGAATCCCGTGGCGAAGACGATGATATCGAGTTTATGCAATAGCCCGTCTGCGGTGCGTATGCCTTCGGGCTCGATGCGTTCTATGTTGTCGGTCACCAGCGCCGCCTGCGGGTGTTGGATAGCCCGGTAGTAATCGGGCGAAAAAATCAAACGCTTACACAGCGGCTCATGGTCCGGCCGCAGTTTCTCCCGCAGCACGGGATCGGCGACACTGTTCTCCAGGTTATCCAGGCAGGCATCCTTCCAGAACTGGGCCGCGGCCATATTCTCGCGGGTGATGACCTGGGTGTAACTGTTCACGTTGGCCAGGTATTCCTCGGTTTGCATCGCCTCCGCGAGCGCTGCCGGATCGTCACGAAACGCCTTGCGCTGCTCCGGGGAGTACGGGGTGTTGTCCACCGGCATGATCCACTGGGGCGTGCGTACATAATGTTCGATCAACCCCGCCCGGCCCGCGAGTGCGGAGATGATCTGGACCCCGGTCGACCCGGTGCCGATGACGCCGATGCGCTTGCCATCCACCGCGACACTGTGATCCCAGCGCGAACTGTGGACGGACTTGCCGAGAAAACTCTCCATACCCTCGATAGGCGGCGTGCTCGGGTGGTGCAGCACACCGGTTGCGGCGATCACCACGTCCACGACATCCCGCAGGCCGCTCTTCATGTGCAGGTGCCAGCGCCCGTCGCGGTAGTCCGCGCGGTCGATCTCCTCATTGAAGCGGATATAGTCGTCGACGCCGTATTTGCTGCAGGTGCGTTCGAAGTAGGCCTGGATTTCCGGTCCCGGTGGCAGGTAGCTGCTCCAGTCCGGGTTGCGCTCGAAGGTATAGGTGTAGTGATGGGACGGGGTGTCGCAGGTGAGGCCGGGGTAGGTATTTTCCCGCCAGGTGCCACCGATACGGTCGGCTTTTTCGTAGATGACGAAGTCGCGCAGCCCCGCTTCCTGCAGTTTGATGCCCGCCAGTATCCCCGCCATACCCGCACCGATTACCGCAACCCGTAAATCACGCTGTGTCATTGCCTGGCTCCCGTTGCTTCATGCTGTTGCCGGCGCCCAGCTTACTGAAGCCGCCGCGACCTACGACAGAACATTTATGATCGAAGATAGTATCAATTATGCTATTTCCGCTCCATCGCCACCGTGACCCTGAATCTGCCGGAACTGCACAATCCCATCTCCGACCAGTCGATGGTGGACGCCGAGCCGGCGCAGACCCCGGGCAACTACCGACGCGGTGTCTCGCGGATGCCGCTGCTGTTCGAGCAACTGCGGAAGCCACTTTCGCCGCGGTTAACGGCGCTGCCCTGGGTGCGGGCTGTGACCTGGCGTGCATGTGCGACATCCGCATCGCCGCCGCAAGCGCCCCTGGCGCGGACTGACATTTCCGCACGTATGTCTATAATACCCGTTCACTATTGATTACCACCGGAGATGTACATATGAAATGGAAAGCAGCCGCAGTCGTGATGGTATTGGCGGGCAGCCTCGCCGGTGGGGCCCTGTCCGATGAACTGACGAAAATCGTGCAGCAGGACCTGACGACCCTGGGTTACGACACCGGCGGCACCGATGGCACGGCCAACACCAAGACGATCATCGCCGTCTCCAAATTCCAGTCGGAGCACAATATGCCGGTAACGGGCGACATTACCCCGCAACTGGCCGGTGTGATCAAGGCGACGATCTCGAAAAAGGACAGCGCCACAACCGCCGCGCAACCCGCCGTGGCGGCCACCACGCAAACGACGCCGGAACAGGCGCAAGCTGAACTGAAAGCGCGACAGGAAGCGTGCCTGCAGGAAAAAGTGGCGGCTGCGCAGCAATCCGCATCGCTTAGAAGCGGCTTCGGCAAGCTGCTCAGCGCGGTGTCACGCACGGCATCGCAGTTCGGATCCGGCACCACGGCAGCCGAGATCTCCAGTACCACAAGCGACGTGTACTCGGTCAACGCCACGGTCAATGATCTTGAAGGCGCGGCCCGGGACCTGGGTATTTCAGAAAGTGATATTGAAGCGTGTCGCAATCCCTAGAATTCGATTACGTTAACGCAGCGCCGCGACGACCGCGCTGGCCAGGCACACGCCATCCTTTTTGCGCTGGGGTGCCGACGAATACACGCCCATGGTAATAACTGGCAGTTTCGTCGGGGCACTGGCAGAATTCAAGCAAAGTGGCGACGGGGCGGCTTTGCCACTGGCGACCAGCCGTGACGTTGGCCGTCGCAACCGGAACCCGGGAAAATAGACTGCGCAGGCGGAGGAGGAATTCATGAACATTGCTATCGATATGGGCGGACTCACACGGGCGGCAATCCGCACACTCCACTACCGAGCACGCGGGCTGGGCAGTTTGCTCACCGGTATTGGCTTTGTTCTGGCTGCGTCCTCGGTATGCGCGGTAACCCCCTATGATCCCTGGGCCGCGCAGTTGGGCATCGACCAGAACGTCTCGTACGATGGAACTCGCGTAATGGAGTTCCAGGGCGGCTCGCTCCAAATGACCGAGCGCAAGGCTCCGGGGAAAATGTATACCGAGATAAACATGGGAAACATGACCACGGGAGTCATCCTGCGCGAGGATCTGAAAAAGAGCTATATCCTGATGCCGTCGTTGGGTTTTTATCGGGAGGGCTCGCTGGAAGAGGGAAAGACGGAGGCCTCCAACGGCCTGCAGTTTGCCGAGATCGAGAAAGTGGGAAAGGAAGACGTCAACGGATTCTCCTCCACCAAGTACAAAACCAGTTTTGAGGATAAACAGGGAAAAGGTTCCGGATTCATTTGGGTGACAGATTCGGGCGTGCCGATCAAGATGGACATGGTCTACTCCAGCCAGGGCGAGACGGGCCACCACCTTACCATGCAGTTCACCGAGCTGAACCTGCGGGACCAGGACCCCGGTTTTTTCGAGGTGCCTGCGAATCTGAAGCCAATGGATATGGGCAACATGGCTAATCTCGGACAGATGTTCGGCATGGGAACGCAGGCGCCTGCTGCCGGGTCCACGGCCTCAGGCACAGCCGCGTCCACCGGTTCAGCAGCAGGCAGTCCAACGGATGCCATACAGTCCGTCACGGACAGTGTGACGGAGGGAACCAAGGGCTTGATACAGGGGATGGGCATCGGTGGACTGTTTGGCATGGGCGCCGACGAAACCGCGGGGGGAGGTGCCACCCAGGCAAACCAGGCGAGCGCCGGGAGCGGCACCACGGCCGTCTCCTCCGCCGAGCTGACCTCGGACAACCTGACCCAAACGGTGCAAAACCATCTCAAGGCGCTGGGCTATGACCCGGGCAATACGGACGGCGAGGCATCTACGCAGACCAGTATAGCGATCTCCCAGTTCCAGGCGGAAAAGGGCCTGCCCGTCACCGGCGAGGTGACGCCGCAGTTGGTGGGTATTTTGTCGGCGGAGGTGGACAAGAAGTAACTGGGTAAACGGGCGCGCCAACGCGGGCTGGCGTGCCAGGCACTGCTGTGAGCTGAACAGACGCTACTGCGTATATTACTCGTTCAGTTCGCTCTCATATTTCTGGTATAGCTGGAAGTTGTGCACGATGGCCTCTGAACCCTCGCCCTGCTGCAGGTGCGCCGTGCGCACCTGCTGCTTGACCCATTCATGTTCGGCCCAGTTGCCACCACCCGATTTGACTACTTCCATCTCCGCATTGTTGGCGCCCATCATCGATCCGGCCCCGCTATAGGCCTTCCCCAGATCGGACAGGGAAAACGTTTTTCCAGCGGCCTTGTTGTCTTCCATCTCCTTGGACAGCTTTTCCATTTTCTGGGCATACTCGGCCTGCGCGGCCTGCGTTTTTCGCATGACGGAAATGTACGTCTCGACCTGTTCCTCCTCGAGCTTGCCATCGGCGGGTGGAGTATAGGTGTCTGCTCCAGCCGCCTGCATCAGGTCGGCCTGGCGAGCGATCTCCCCGATTACGCCGGAAGTCGCGACACCACTGTCGCCACCGGAAGAATAGCTGCCGCTGCGCAGCGCGCTGCCAGCACCGCCCATGCCGAGCGCAAAGGTGATGACGACATTGACAATAATGATGGTCAACAGCGACACAATAAAATGAACAACCCGCTTGTCCTGCGGCACGTTTAACGCCAATGGCATGATGCGATACATGTACACCAGGCTGAGAATGCCACCGGCGAGCGCCAACAACCCGCCGAGGTAGGGTATGAGCGCGGAGACGGCGTTTGCCACCCACGCCGGAACGGCCGCCAGCGAGACCGCAGCGAATGCGCGCGAAAAGTTGGGCGCGCCCTTGAAGGTCCCCGCCAGGAAATTGAAGACAAACGAGGCAACCACAACCGCGAGTGCCCCCATCAGCAGGCCGATGACCAGGCTCGCAAACCAGCCGAACTGGTATCCGTAAGTGGAATATCCCCCGACCAGCCTGGCAAAGATCACTGAAAGGAATACGCTTGCAATCAGTAACGGGCCCGTCAGCACGGTTGCGGTCTGCTGCCACCCGGGATTTTCCCCCAGGTAGGACGTCCAGGTTGCCTCGGCGTCCAGCAGGCCGCCCTTTACCAGCCCCACTGTCTTGTTCACATCGAATGCCATGATTGCTCTCCCTGATCAGCTGTAGGTCTGTTGGTTGATGGCTGTTGCTGGCACAACACAGCTAGCATAGCCGATGAGGCAGATATGGGAAGTACCTGCCGGCGCTATCGGTGAAGTGCTGACATAGCCAGCCCGGCGCTCATTACGCCGGAGCACCGTGAAGTGACGGAGACGCTCGGGAAATGCCGTGAAGCAGCTGAAGCGATGCGCCACCGCCATGGCAAACATTCAGGCGCCCAGCAGCGCAGGCAGCCCCAGGAAATCCAGCGCTTTGGCAATGGCCGGCGCCGCCAGCGTTTCCTCCGGCCGCCACTCGGGCGGCGGCTCGTTGTCCGCCACCCAGGCGACGACCGCGGCAATCGCCTGCGGGGTACGGCTTGTAGCGTTTCAGCACCTCTGCAGTAATCCCGGCTGCTTTCATGACTTCCGTGACCACCGTGCCCGGTTCCATATTAAAGCAGCGCAAGCCCGCACCACGGTGTTCCACGCGCAGGCTCCCGGCCATGCGCGCCAGGGCCGCCTGGACGACGTAGGCGAACCCCAGCCACCCTGGTCTGCCGGCGCCGGGGGGTTGTTGAATGCGGTGTAGGACACCATGTTGATAATCGTACCGCCGCCCTGCGCCAGCACGACCGGCAGCACGGTTTTCACCAGCGCCAGCGGCGTGAAGAGATTGCCCTGGTAAATAGCGTCCAGCTGCTCCCGCAGTCACCTCCAGCACCGGTGACTGGTTACCGGTGCCCTGGTAGACGGCGTTGTTGAACAGCAGGTCGATCCTGCCGAAATGCCTGATCGCCGCATCGGCGGCGGCCACCGCACTGGCCTCGTCCAGGATATCCGCCTGCAGGCACACGCTTCGCCGCCCACCGCCCGCACCGCCGCGGCGGTCGCCTCGAGGCTGCCGGGCAAGGGCGTGGACTTGCCGATATGATCGTGGCGCTCGCCGTCACTGAGTGTCCGCGCGGTGATGGCCACCGCGTAACCGGCGCGCGCAAGCGCCACCGCGGACTCCGCGCCGATGCCGCGGCTGGCGCCGGTGATGTACGCGACTTTACTGGTCATGCGTTTATTCCTTTCTCGATGCTTCCAACGGGCTATCTCGCTGCGCTTCCGGGGGATCAGGCTCGCGTAACGCTTCTCTCGGGGTGGGCAGTGCGCCGGTAAAGTGAGGCGATGCACGCGTGCCGCGGCGAAAAAACCGGACCACGCCATAGACCAGGGCCTGCGACAACAAGCATGGGAATTCCAAAAAACAGAAAGTAAAACCAGGTTGGAGGCGCCTCCTTTTTAGCCGTAGCGCCCTCAAGTTTTTCGAGTTCGGCACCCATCGCACCCAGCGCATCACCGATCACCAGTGTCTCCACTTCCTGCCGCTCCATCACCGGGGCAACCACAAAGCTGTGCCCGCCCGGGAGTTGCACCGTTTCGCCGGGTGCAAAAAAGACATGCCGACCATTTTCGTTATGAAACACGGCCCCCAGGCTGGTCACTCCCCACCCATCCTCATTGCGACCCTGGACGACTGAGTGATGCCGGTTTCAAACGACGAGTCGTCGATGGTCTGGGCGAAATCCAGCACCGTCCAGCCAGTCGCTTGGCCGTACAGGTTGAACTTGTCGCCCAGCGTGGAGATCCGGGTACCCGCCGGAAGCGGTTTGACGCTGTCACACAGGTCATCGGGCGCCTCGCCGATCAGGGTGACCTGCATCAGGGATTCGGGACACTACCGCACTGGATGCGCTTCAGGCCGCAACCACTCCTTCTCTTCCTCGGGCCGGCCGCGAATCACGATATCGCCCCAGCGCGATACCAGATAAGGCCCGGTCCGGGTGAGATTGCCGCCCGGGCTTCGGGCGCGTAATCCCAAACCGATTCCATAGGTGTGGAATTGGGCGACTCGGGCAGCACGAATGCCGCCCTGGTCTCGTCTTCCTGCGCCGCTGCCGAGGTGGCCATCGCCAGCAGTAACATCGCGGCCATCCAGGGGTTTTGATACAAAGGACGTGTTATCGACTGCCTGGCTACGATTACATCGCCTGGAAATGAATGGAACCAATTGAGACCCCGGGAAACGACATACAGGGTGGACCGTGCACCTAATTCCATTTTTGGTCTCGAATCATGTCTGTTCGATATGTCCGTTCGCCATTATGCTCGCCTTCGTCCCAGTCTCAAAGCGGGACACAAGCGAGGATGCCGACATTTGACGCCGAGTCGATCCACGGGGCGGGTTCTTCAGTGAAAGTTGCCTTCGGAAACAGTTCTCTTGCTGTTGCCAACCCCAGTACCAATTATCACGCCACGCCGTCGTCCACCAGCCCGAGCGTTCGCGCCTTCCGATGCCAATCGTGAAGTACGTCATCGGTAGTCCTGAATAGTATCCCCGGTCCCCAAACTCCGTGTCCCTTACCAACTCGCTTGTACAGCGATGTGATTCGCTGACCGCCCACTCCACCGCGCGTGGGCAGTCCAGCCCGAAGCGCTTGAACAGCCACGGGTTGCTGCCGGTCACAACATCGACTTTCCCCTCTTCAATCAGGAACCCTAACGTCGGATCGGTCAGGCTGTCGAGTAGCGTTTGTGGCCACGGGCTCCGGGGAGCATCTTCCAGTGGAGAGCCGAGGATAGTCTGCTCTTCTCCCCAGGCTGCAACGTGCATGACAAGGTCGGGAAATGTTGTTGCCAGCAGTTGGCAATCTTCAAGCAAATGACAGGCGCGTGGATAGTCCTCCAGTTCACGGGCGAAAGCGATAGTGCCATCAGCATGGCACCAGCCGATACCATGGAGGAGTTGAGCGTTATGCAGCCAATGAAGATCGATTCCGCCCCAGAGCGCACGCCAACAGGCGATGTCCCGGTTCGCACCAAGCCGATCGGAATTGCTCTCGGGCGAATTGGGGAAGCCAACCATCGCTCGAGCGGTTTGACCATATTCGGAAACAGGGAAAACCTGCCTGCAGAAACCGACATCCGTGCGCCGGATGATCTCCGATGCTCGGCCGGCGGACAATCGCTCACCAACGATGACAACCTCAACCCATTTGGGACCAAATTGTTCGTTGAAATTGCGCGCCATACTTCTCGGGAACCCGGCATGTTGATGAGGATCGCGGTAGATGTGATGAACCGTGTTCCTCATCGCCCCTATTCGTGGCAGGGCTCATGTCCGGATATCCCGCACACCATCCCGACTCGGCATCCAGTAACAAATGTATTCCAAAAAACAGGTCCTGAACATAAACATAATGGCATCGCATACTCCACCAAGGAGTGCTGGGAGTGAAACTTTCGGTCAGAAACGGCCAGATAGCAATTGTGGACGACGCCCACGATCACCCCACGATCATGGCGGCGATTTGGATGCGCATGCGCAGGCAACTCCGGGACGATCTTTAACCCTTCGAGAAAATTAACGCTGCCCCACTCACCCCGTACAGAAGCTGACTGCCACCTTACAGCTACTGCCACCTTCCTTGCGGCACGCATTCACCGCATCGCGCCGTGATACCCAGCCATCGTCGGACCAGGCGTAACCCCAGGTATTACCATTGCTTCCTCCCAGGCTGGTCGACAGGGCGAGGCATATATTGTGGCCCCACACCGCAATCTCGCAACCGGAAGCCGATCCGCCGGCCTTTCGGCATTGCGCCAGTGCGCCGCTTTCGGCGTCCTCGCGCGATGCGACGTCCTTTACATACCCGGTGGCGAGTGAATCAATGTCGACCGCGATCGCACCGAAGAGCGTCGGCGGGGCGGGCATCGGGCCCATGGTTCCGCCCGGGGCGCTGTCATACAGATTGCGGTCCGCCATACAGCTGGAGTAGCAGGAGGAACCGCTGTCATAATTGCACTGCTGTCGGCATATCGCTATGTTGCCGCCTTGATCAGCCCATGCCATACCATTCACCGCGGCAAAAGCCACTATCAGGACAGGCACCGCCAGCGCCCTGGCAAAATAATCGAGACACTGCCGGACTGGACTGCAAACCACACGGACTTTAGACATGATCGGTCACCTCGCAACGCACAATATCGATAGGGTTCAGCCCGAAGGGTAAAGCCAAGCCGGTCAAGGACGCCGATAGGCTGCGCGCCGCCGCATCCCATTGCGCCACTCGATGCCGAATACGTATGCGGCTGACCCAGAAGAATCAGGGTAGATCGCTTCCGCAAAAATGCCAATACGGTGGCTCGCCCGCTTTAGCGAGGATGGGTGTGAGTCCACCCTTTTCCCGGTGCTACGAAAGGCGTGACTTCGGGCCACGCGACCGATTATAGTCTGGCTGTCCAGCAGGGGTTCGTTTTGTAGCGATCGCTACGGATTTCCAGGAGCATGGCAATGCAAGCGTCCGTCGCCGGGGTATCGTGCAGGGTGGGCGCAGTCGTAGTGGCGGCCCTCCTCTTGCAGGCGTGTTCCAGGGCCGATGACGCGGCTGTCGCCCCCAGGCTTGAAGTGGATGCGGATCATTGGCCTACCCACGTGCTGGAACTCGCGCAGACGACCATCGCAATGGTGCAGGAGCGGGGAGAGCCTGCGTACCTGACAGAAATCGATATACAACTGCCCGACGTCAATCCACCCCCCGTTACCAGTGTCACTTACCAGTTTTATCAACCGAGGTTGCGCAAGACACTGGGCGTAAACTACGCCAGCTTTGACGGCGTGAGCCTGCTTCCTCCCCCTGATCAGATGGAAGCGGCGCGCAAGGCGGGAGTAGCGGAGGTATTTGAAGCCGCAGCCGCCGCCGCGGTAGCCCCGAAATTCCTCGATCTGGGTTCACCAAATTCCGGCTACGTCCCAACACCGCTGCTGGGTGTGCAGGTCGGCCTGCGGGATGCCTATGAACTCGCGCGTCGCGGGGGACTGACAAAAACCACCGGTATAAAGCTCAAGGTGAGTACCAAGGACCCCAAGCTACCGTTAGTCATTTGGACCTTTGAGGGGCAGCACACCCAGGCCGACGCAAAAGCGATTCACGTCAATGCCCTCACCGGGGCGCTTGTGGATGAAGACAGTATCAACGCGACAACGCGCGCCGAGCGCGATGCGCAATATGCCGCGGACATGGCGATGATCCGGGCGTATTTCGCCCATCGCAACGGGCGCAGTGCCGTATCACCGCCCGGGCTGACACCGGAGGCCTCGAGCGTCGTCAACGGCGGAGATGCGCCGCAACAGCAGCACGGCATGTATTTTGACGGCCTGCATGACTACACCGTTGAGCCAGCCGCCGACTGCGCGGCGCGCGGCGGCACCGACGGGGGCAGCGCCAGTTTCGGTGGGAATTTCTGCTACTGATCCACGGCTAGCGATACACATGAACGGAAAAACCCAGATCCGGCGGCGTCTGCCCCACGGGCTGGTCGGGCGGAATGCGATCACTTTCATCCTTCCGCGCATTGCCCGGCGATACCATCCCCGCCTCGGGCCCGGACTGCGGTGGTGGGCGATAGCCCTCGTCCCCTGACTCGTAGCCCGGCGAGACCATCCCCTCTTCGGGCGCAGGCCCGGGCGCCGGGCGGTAGCCCTCGTCTCCCGACTCGTAGCCCGGCGAGACCATCCCCTCTTCGGGCATCGGCGGCTTGCGATAGTCCTGCGACTGGCGGCTGCCGTCCGGGGGCCGGACACAGCCCGGCGGCAGCCCGGTGCCCTCGGGATTATTGAGAAAATTGTAGCCGCCGGGACCACCGGGCTGGCACGGATCGTGGGCGTCTGAAACCGCAGGCAGTCCGGGGCGAGATACATCCGGTGGCGTTTGCGGAGTGTTCCGGTACGACTGTTCATCGCCCCGGCACGACCAGTTCCTCGGTGTGGTGGGGACGCCATCGATGATGATCACCGGCGGCGGGCAAAACGGATTGCCGGTCACGCCCTGCGTGCCTGTTTTGCCGCTGTTCCCGCCAGTATCGGGGGCAGTTCCTGAACTGAAGACGTCCTGCGCCTGCGCAAGTGATGCTGTGAGCGCGGCAAGGAACCCTGCCAGGATCATGAGCGGAACCACAGCAACCGTTTCCGGAAACATCCCTTCTCGCCTGACGCTCACCTGACACTCTCCCACTGGATACACCTGTACGCTCCCGGTGCAGCCCTGAGTATAGGCTAAATACACCCGATATCCGCGTCCCAACGCACTTCCGCGACGCCCCGGCCGGGTGCCGCTATGCTTCACGGGAAAGTTGAATTCTCACGGCGCATCGCGCCCGGCTCGCAATTCAGCGGGATTCCAGTACGCCCGCATACTCGTAATCTTGCCGCGGTCGTTGAAGCAGAACACGTCGACCGCATCGAGGTATTGTGCCGTGTCCTCGAGGGTAAGTTGCGCCAGTAGCGGGAACGCGCACTGGTTTCCCGCGACGCAGACCGGGCCCCGCAGCTCGACCTGGAGCAGCGGCGCGGTCATGGCGTAAAAACCGCGCAGTGCCTCGACACCCCGCACCACGTTCCCTCCCACCGGATCCTCCGCCGTGGCATCCTCGGCATACAGCGCGATGAGACCGTCGATGTCGCTCCTGCACATCAGGTCGATGTACGTAAGCACCGTGGAGCGAATCTGTGCGGGCGTGGGCATGGTGTTGGTCTCGGGTCTGTGGAACGGTGCAAGCGGCACATGCTAGCAATTTCCGTCACAAATAAAAACAGGATTGACTGTTTTATTGGTTTGGGGTATTACATCGCTTCGCCACCCGCTGCGGCGCCGGCTGCACCGCCTAACTTTCGCACCACCTTTACAGGGACCCGCTACCATGACCAAGCAAGCCGTAAACTATGACGACGTCAAGCAATACCGGCTGGACCCGGAACGCGAGCAGGAACTGCTCAGGACCGGCGGCGAGTGCACCTTCATCTGGGCGAACCAATCCGGCCACCCGCTTGGCGTCACCACCGCGTATGTACCCGCGGGCGGGAAAATATGGATGACCGCGACGCGCGAGCGAGTGCGCATCAAGGCGATCGCCAGAGACGGGCGCTCCTCCGTCGTCATCACCAGCAAAGGTACGCCGATGGGCGGCGGGAAAACGGTCACCTACAAGGGCCACACGGTCATTCACGATGACCGGGAAACCAAGCTGTGGATGTACAAACTGCTGGCCAGCGGGGTCGCCAGCCAGGGGCAGCACGACAAAGGCAATGCGTTTACCGCCGGCATTGATCCGGAGATGTTCATCCGTTTCCTGGATACACCCGAGCGGGTTGTACTGGAGTTCACGCCCCAAATGTCGATTCCCTTCGACGGCGACAAGATGGCGCAGGGTACGGCGCAGGCCTACGCTGAATTCGCGGCGCAGGATGCGGCCAGGCAGTAACCCACCTGCCCGGTGCCGGCAGCGCGGTTGCGCGTGCTGCCGTGAGACCGACCACCCCCTGCTGGCAATTTAATTAACAATGATGTTACATTATCGTCAGGCCCGTCATCGCATGGCCAATAATAAATACCGTTCGAGGTTCCAGTGGCTCCGCCCGCCCTACACGCCAGACCGCCCGGTCTCGTCGCGCACGCGCAACGCCGCGGGCGCGGCCGCCCGCTCGCCAGTGACCCCACCGGCGACGAACTGCGCGAGCTGATAATCGCCGCCAGCGCCGGGGTCTATGCGCAGCGCGGCTATCACGGGACATCCGTGCAACTGATACTACAAGCCGGTGAATTTCCAGGCCAACCTTCTATCGCTATTTCAAGGATCGCTACGACATACTCGATGTGGTGATCGGACGCGTGAATGATGAACTCAGGGCAGCGATCGCGCACGCGATTTCGCAAGCCCGAGACTTCGACCAACTGCTGGAATCAATCGTCGATACCTACTTCCAGTGGGGCAGGCGCATGGGACCCCTCGCCGGGCCCATTTACCGGGAAATCCATGACAGCGCGTCCCCGGCCAGCGCACACCGCCTGCGATTATTGAATGAGCTGATGGCGATTTTCCTGGCGCCTGCAAACCGGACGGCAAGGATTACCACCGAACCGTTGCTTTACGATGCCGCCATGCATCTGGTCGAGCACCTCGGCCACACCACCTTCTGGCCGCAACCTGTCAGCAAAAAAGTGCGCCTGCAACGACGCGCCGTCATCCTCCAGGCACTGCATGCCATTCTGGAAGTAGCGGATGAAACCGGACGCTGAAACGTATGACTACGTCGTAGTCGGCAGCGGTTTTGGCGGCGCTGTCTCGGCGCTGCGACTGGCGGAAAAGGGCTGGCGAGTGGCGGTTGTGGAACAGGGCCGCCGAATCGGGCCGCAGGAAATAACCCGCGCAAAGCAGCGCGTGTGGCACCTGTTGTGGCTTCCGCAGGTGGGCTTGCGCGGCTATTTCGCGCAGCACGTGTTTCGCCACCTGGTGGCATTGGGCGGCGTGGGTGTCGGTGGCGGCAGCCTGGTGTGGGGCGCCGTGATGCTGGAGCCGAAGCAGGCGTTTTACGATGACCCCGCGCTCGCCGACCTGGGTATTGACTGGCGTGAGGAACTGGCGCCGTACTTCACCGTCGCCAAAGGGATGCTGGGCGTCAGGGGTAATCCTCGCCAGACCGAACAGGACAGGTTGCTGCGCGCAACCGCGCGCCGCATGGGCGTGGAGGAAACCTTTGCCTCTGTACCCAACGCCATATTCTTCGGCGATGGGCAAGCGGCGTGTGACGATGTCGGCATCACCGATCCCTATTTCGACGGGCACGGCCCGCACCGCGCCGCCTGCCGTTTCTGTGGCGGCTGCCTGACCGGTTGTGAGTTTGGCTCCAAGAACAGCCTCGATTACAACTATCTCTACCTGGCGCAACAGCACGGGGCCGTGATCATGGCCGGGCGCCGCGCGGGCCGCATCGTCCCCCTGCCCACCGGGGGGTATACCGTTACACTGACTTCCGGGCGCGGCCGGGTTGCGCAAACGCTCGCTACCCGTAACCTGGTGCTGTCAGCTGGCGTCGTCGGAACGATCGAGCTGTTACTGCGCAACCGCGACCATTACCGCACCCTGCCGGCCATATCACCCACCCTCGGGCGCCTCGTGCGCACCAATTCCGAAGCCATCACCGCGGTCATGCACCCGCCAGGTAGCGACATGAGTGACGGCACCGCTATCTCCACCGATTTCCACCCGGACCCGCACACTCACGCAACGCAAAACCGTTTCGACCGGGGATACCGCTTCATGCGCATGTACATGGGGCCGCTGGTCGATGACGCGCGTCCCGCTGTACGCAGCCTGAAAACCCTGCTGGCCATTGTGTCGAATCCGCGCCTGCTGCTGACCAATCTCTTTGCACGGGAGTGGGAAAAACGACTGACCGTTTTCACCGTGATGCAGGATGTGGAAAATCACCTCTCCCTCAAGCTGAAGACCGCCTGGTGGAGCTTCTTCAGGCCCGTGCTCACCTCTGCGTCCGCAGCGGGAAAATCACCGCCCAGCTACCTGCCTGTCGCGAACCGGGTGGCGCGGGAATTTGCCAAGGAGTGCGGGGGAACGCCCATGAATACGCTGGTGGAGTCCCTCCTGGGGAAATCCACCACTGCCCACATCCTGAGCGGCTGCCCCATGGGCGAGCACCCCGGGATTTCCGTCATTGATACGCGCCATGAGGTACATGGCTACAGGGGCTTTACGTGGTGGATGGGTCGAGCATTCCGGCCAATGTGGGTGTTAATCCCAGTCTCACCATCGCGGCAATGGCGGAGCGTTTCGCCGACCTGCAACCGCCAAACGACGGTAACCAAACGCAGGTAAGCAACCAGTGGAAGGTGACAGCATCACCCCTGCCCGACCGCACCGGAACATAACGACAACTATGACCGCCCAGCAGGAGGTACCCTGACCATGAGAAGCACCCGCCGCATGAAGCGATTGCCACTGTCTGCATTGAGCCTTTCGCTGCTATTGCCCGTTACCCTGCTGCACGCGCAGGATCAGGTCGTGGACGTGCCAGCGTCCGACTCCCCTGCCACCACCGCGTCCGTCCAGCCAGCCCGGACCCTGGAAGAGATTGTGGTCACGGCTGAAAAGCGCGTCACCACCTTGCAGGACACGCCAATCGCAATTACAGCGTTTACAGGAGAGGAACTGCAACAGGCGCTGATCAGCAAGCCCATGGACCTGCAGTTCAGCGTGCCCAATATGCTGATGAGCAAGGGCAACTTCTCCACGGCCAGCATTACGCTGCGCGGCATTGGCAATCTCGCGGTTGGGTCGGCTGCCGACAGCGGCACCGGTAATCATTTTGACGGTGTCTACCTCAACAACGGCAGAATTTTCGAGATGGAGTTTTACGATGCCGAGCGCATCGAGGTTTTGCGCGGCCCGCAGGGCACGTTGTACGGCCGCAACACCACCGCGGGCGTCGTCAACTTCATCACCCGCAAGCCGGAGGATGAATTCGGCGGCAATATCATCCTTGAGGGAGGCAACTACGATTACGCCAAGGTCAAGGGCGCGCTCAACATCCCGCTGACCGATGAAATCGCGCAACGGTTTGCGGTGTTCTACACATCGCGCAACGGTTATGTTGACAATCGCTATAATGGCGACGACATCGACGGTCGCGATATGTACTCCGTGCGCTCCAGTACCCGCTGGGCCGATGACACCACGGATGCCACCCTCACGGTAAACTATTTCAAGGAGGACGACGATCGTATGCGCGGCAGCAACCAGGCTTGCCTGCGCGATCCCGCCGGCATCATCGGCTGCCTCCCGACAGCGCTGACCGATGATAAGCCCAATAGCGCTGCCACCGCTTCCGGATTTCTACTGCAATCCATCGTGGCACCACTCACCGGACTCACTTTTCCCGCCGACGATTTCCTCAATTCGCCCACCTCCTCGGATCCCCGTGAGCAATGGATGGATTTCACGCCTACTTATAAAGTGGAGGATACGATCGTTGTCTTCGAGCTGAACCACAGCTTTGGTGATCTGACGCTGACGTCGCTGAGCGGCTATCACAACTCCGATTACGATGCTTCAAATGATTACGATTTCACGGTGGCCTCGGGCATCTGGCCGGTCGAAGTGACCATGCAGCGCGGCCCCGCCGGCC
>JAWKZM010000011.1:0-79471 GCA_041395965.1 Halioglobus sp. | reverse complement strand
TGCTGGAGACGCACCCGGATTCCGTGGGACGGGTTTTTCCAGGAATCGAGATCAGTATCCGCGATGCGGACGACCAACCGCTGCCGCATGGTCAGCAGGGGGAAATTTGTATTCGCGGCAGCTGCGTGATGCTCGGTTACTGGCGCAATCCCGAGGCGACGCGCAAAGCAATCGGACCCGGTCGCTGGCTGCGCACCGGCGACATCGGCCACTTCGAGGAAGAGTTTCTCTACATCAACACCCGCGCGCGGGACCTGATCCTGCGCAACGCGGAAAACATCTACCCGGTCGAGGTGGAGCACTGCCTCGAACTGCACCCGGAAATCATCGAGGCGGCGGTGTTCGGTGTCCCCCATCCGGACATGGGGCAGGAGGTCAAGGCCGTAGTCGTTGTTGCCGAGGGATGCATGCCGGAGATTCCGACGCTGCACGCCTTCTGCAGCGCCCGGCTGGCCGCTTTCAAGGTGCCCAGCCAGTGGCAGGTACAGCGCCAGCCGCTGCCACGCAATGCGGCGGGCAAGATCATGAAAAACGTGCTGTCCGGCGAGGCCGACATGCAATTGGTCGAGGGATGAGCCCGCCGGTCAGGGCGACAAGAACGGCCCTCAGGCCGGTGCCAATACAAACTCCTGTTGGACAAAAATAAGGAACGTGGCCATGAAGGAGAGGAAGAATTTTGTTCGCGTTGCCGCCATGATGGCCATCCCGCTGGGCAACAAGTGCCTTGGGTTGTTGGCCTGCGCCGCGCTATTGGTGGCTGGATGCACCACCGTCTATCCGCCCAACCCCCCCTTGACGCATATCGATCCGCAGGATGCCTATGACCTGCAGAACGCGGCCAAACACTCCACCGGCAAAAATGAAGTGCTATTGCTACTGGCCTTCTCCGGCGGCGGTACCCGCGCCGCTGCATTTTCCTATGGGGTACTGAAGGAGCTGTCGGAAACCACTATCGGCGAGGGTGAAAATCGACATCCGTTGACGCAGGAGATCGACGCCATTACGGCGGTGTCCGGCGGCAGTTTCACGGCTGCGTACTTCGGTTTGTATGGCGACCGCACGTTTGACGACTACGAACGGGTATTCCTGCGCCGGGACGTGCAGGGCGAACTGACCAGCCAGCTTCTCAATCCCTTCAACTGGCCGCGCGTGCTGTCCCCTTACTACACCCGCGCCGACATGGCGACGGAACTGTACGATGACACCATATTCAATCACGCCACCTTCGAGGACCTGCGCCAGGCCAATGGGCCGTTTATCATAATCAACGCCACCGAGATGACTTTGGGCACGCGTTTCCAGTTCACCCAGAACTATGCCGATATCATCTGCACCGACCTGTCGCAACTCCCGGTTGCCCGCGCGGTCGCATCCTCATCCGCGGTGCCGCTGTTGTTCAGTCCGATCACTATCGTCAATCGCGCGGGAGAGTGTGGCTGGCAGGAACCCGCCTGGGCCAGAAAGGCCCTGGCCACACAGAATCGCAGCAGTCGTCTCTACAACCTCGCGGCGAATATCACGGAACTGGACGACCGCGAGGAACACCCCTACCTGCACCTGTTTGACGGCGGCCTGGCGGACAACCTGGGCCTGCGGGCGATGCTGGATGGCGTGTTGCGGTACGACGGCATCACGGAAGCGCTGGATGCCATGGACATGCAAGAGACGCGCAAATTCGTGGTGATCCTGGTGAATGCCGAAACCGCGCTGGACGTGGAATCCAGCCGCAAGATGCAGACCCCGAGCTTTGCCGCATCGCTCGGCGCCGCCACCTCGGTTCCGTTACAGCGCTACAGTTTTGAAACGGTTGCCCTGCTAAAGGATCGTCTGAAGGAGTGGGAACAACAATCGCACGCCACTGAGTGCGGGCCAGGTTCTGCGCAGAAAAGCCGGTCCGGGCCACCCGGTGACAACGCCCCGTGCCAGGGTGTCGAATTTCATTTTATCGAGCTGAATTTCAGCGAATACCCGGACCCCGTGGAGCGCCAGTACCTCAAACAACTGCCGACATCCTTTTCATTGTCGGATGAGGCGGTCGATCGACTGATCGCGGCTGGCAGGCTGGTTTTACGCAACAACAGCGAATACCAGGGTTTGATCCCGAAGGCTCAGCAATAGAGGCTCCTGCCGTGTGGGCGTGGCAAACTAACGGCGATCACGAGGGCGGCCCGCCCGGCCCGCGGATACTCGCCCACAGTTGACGAAAGAGAAAATCTCTGGAAACCTCGGTAACCATAGAATAAAGACTCGAACGCGGTGAGTGGGGCTAGACCTAAATGGACAGTTTCAGAAAAGGCGTAGGAAGCAAGGCAATACCGGCCGGCTACCCGCAGGGTTTTGGCCTCGAATGGCTGACGAAGCGCTCGTTCCGGCTCGAAGGTCATAACTTCGACATATCGTGCAACTTTAACGACCTGCTGAGCGCTAACCAGGCCGGGGATCCAGATCAGTTGTACCTTTTCAAATCTCCGGAAATCATTCGGCATTACCTTAATCTTTTTAACGAACGGACACCCCGGAACATCGTTGAGCTCGGTATTTTTCGGGGAGGTAGCGTAGCGTTTCTGCAACTGCTGGCAAAACCGGCCAAACTGCTCGACCTGGAGCTTTCCCCCGACCGCGTGGACGTTCTGGATCGATTTATAACCACGGAGAAACTGGATAAGAAAGTGCGTGTGGAATACGGCGTCGACCAGGCCGATAAAGATCGGGTCCGTCAGCTGACCAACGAGCATTTCGGCGCGGGGCGCTGTATTGACCTCGTGGTTGATGACGCCTCTCATCTGCTCGCCCCGACCCGGAGCTCATTCGAAACCTTGTTCCCCCTGATTCGCCCGGGAGGCAGCTATATTGTCGAGGATTTCGCGGCCTCGCACCTCGTAGTCGTAGAGTTCCTCGATGACGCGCTGGCCGGTTCAGAGTCGGCGCAAACCAGCCTGACTCACGCTGTTCGCGCCGGGCTGGGTGAGGACAGACAGCCGCTACACTTACTTGCCGTAGAGGCAATGCTCGCCGCAATGGTCGCGCCCGGATTGATTCAGAAAGTGATAGTAGACAGGCAGTGGCTGAGGATTGTGCGCGGCGGCCAAGTATTTGATGAAACCCACCCCTTCGACCTGCGAGGCCTGGCCACCGATCATTTCGCTCTTCTGCAGGCTACCCCGAGCAAGGTGCTGTCCTCGTTCCTTGAGTAGGTGGATTGGACAGGAAAACCCTGCCCGCACAGCATTGGGCTACTTCAAGCTACGCCCCGTCCGGTGCTTTGCATCTCTCGCGCCGGACCGAACTGGTTACGCCTGGCCCGCCAGTTTACCTGTCTCGTCCCTATGCCATCCTGCCAGCTTGCGGTTCCTGTGGCCAAGATCACGGGCTATCATCAGGGTGACCATCAGGGCCGGTACCACAAAGAACAACACCAGAAAGAACAACGCAAACTCAACAATCAGAGATAACATCTGCCTGCCTCCTACACGTCCCGGGGCGAAACACAGTGCCAGCGACACCAGGTTCTAACAGCGTTGTACTCCGAATCCTGATGCTTGTGCGCTTCTCCCCAATTTATGGTTGTTCGTCTTTATCTCCCGACCCGCTATGATCACCAGGTGAGCCAGCCAGTCGGTGCGCAGTGGACCCTTGGTAGCGCCACTGCAAACAGCACCATCGCATCTCGATGCTATGCAATAAAAGTGTAACACACACGTGTGGATTAGCGTGCAAAATACCACTTTTGCAAAAGGACCAGTCGCCACCCATGAAGCTCCTTTTCCTATGCACGCACAACGCCTGCCGTAGTATTCTGAGTGAGGCGATGACACGGCAAATCGCGGGGACACGAATCGCGGTGGCCAGCGCGGGAACCGAACCCGCGGGTGCGGTTCACCCCCTGACCCTGGCGGCATTGGCCCGCCACGGCTATGACACCGGCGACCTGCACAGTAAAAGCATTGACGCGATCAGACCATGCCAGCCCGATGTCGTGATCACCGTGTGTGACCGCGCCGCCGCGGAAAGCTGCCCGGTGTGGCTGGGGAGCGCCATCAGGGCCCACTGGGGCCTGCCCGACCCCTCGGCCCTGGCCGGCAGCGCTGATGCAACGGAGGCTTTTGACCGCGTAATGGCAACCATCGAGCAGCGCATAAGGCGGTTGCTGGAGCAACCCATCGCCGGGATGGAGACCGGGCAGCTGGCAGCCCTGTTAAACGCGATCGGGAGGCAGGACTGATGGGTATTTTCGAGCGCTACCTGTCCCTGTGGGTCGGTTTGTGCATCCTCGCGGGGGTCGCGCTCGGCAACGTTGCGCCCGAGCTGTTCCAGCGCATAGCCAGACTGGAGTACGCCCACGTCAACCTGGTGGTGGCCGTGCTGATCTGGGTGATGATTTACCCGATGATGGTGCAGATCGACTTTTCCGCCATCCGCGATGTGGGCAGGAAGCCACAGGGCCTGGTCCTGACGCTGGTGGTCAACTGGTTGATCAAGCCCTTCACCATGGCCGCACTCGGGTGGCTGTTCTTCAAGGTGATTTTCGCCGACTGGGTCGACCCCCAATCCGCCACGGAATACATCGCCGGCATGATCCTGCTGGGCGTAGCCCCGTGTACCGCGATGGTGTTTGTCTGGAGCCAGCTGACCAGGGGTGACCCCAATTACACGCTGGTACAGGTGGCGGTGAACGATCTCGTCATGATCTTCGCTTTCGCCCCCATCGCCGCGTTCCTGCTGGGGGTCAGCGCAATCGCGGTGCCCTGGGAAACGCTGCTCCTGTCAGTTGTGCTCTACGTGCTGCTACCGCTGGTGGCGGGCGCAGTCACGAGGCACCAGCTCGAGGCTGGCGGCGACACGCGCCGGGTCGACAGTCTGGTGCGCAAGCTCAAGCCCTGGTCAGTCGTCGGCCTGCTGGCCACCGTCGTGTTGTTGTTTGGCTTCCAGGCGGAGAAAATCATCGCCCAACCGCAGGTGATCCTGCTGATCGCCATACCGCTGCTGCTGCAGACCTACGGCATTTTCGCCATCGCCTACGGCGCCGCCCGGGCCATGCGCCTGCCGCACAACATCGCAGCGCCCGCCTGCCTGATCGGGACGTCCAATTTCTTTGAGCTGGCCGTGGCGGTTGCTATCTCGCTGTTCGGGCTGGACTCGGGCGCGGCGCTGGCAACGGTAGTGGGCGTGCTGGTGGAAGTGCCCGTGATGTTGTCGCTGGTGGCCCTGGTGAATCGCACGACGCACTGGTTTTCCCGGCAGCCGGATTAACCTGCGAGGGCTAACCAGCCACCCGTTGCAGCGTGGCCGGCTCCACCCCGACGGCATTGCGGTACACAATGCCCATCCCGATCAGGCAGGCCGGCAGCACCCAGATCAGCGGAATGCCCAGCAGTAAAATCGAGACGCTCACCGCGACCGCGCCCACGATATTCAGGCCGAAAAAAGTGAACCATTTGTGGGTCACGGTCTTGCGCGAGGTTTCCAGCGCCTCCCAGGGCCCGAGGCCCTTGTCCGCCACCAGTGGCAGCGCCAGCTGGTAGGAGACCGCGAGATAAATACCGGGTAGGACGAGTAACAGGGTACCGATCAGGATCAGCACGGTCATGAGAATCCATGTCAGCACCAGCTTCAGGAAGCGGTCGTACCAGGAGAACAGGCTGGTGGGAACCGCCAGCCGGCCCGAGGCAATGGCGACGCCCAGCAGCATCAGCCCCACCCCAATCGGCAAGGTAAGCAGGTTGGCCAGGCTATCGGCGAGTCGCTCCCCCGGTGCGGGCAGCTGCGCCATCGCATCGGGATCAGGGGGTGCCGCATCGCCGCCCACCAGCAGGCCGAGCACCAGGCTGATCACCAAGTTCGCGCCCACGTAGATCAGCGTCCCGATCCACAGTACACCTTTGTTGCCGGCGACGCGCTCCCAGGCTTCCCGCACGAGATCGCCCACTGCCAGCTGGTAACTGCCGGCGAGGCCTCGCTCGATGGATCCCTGCTCAGGCTCCGCAGACAGCGGGCCCTGTGGCGCCTGTGATTGTGGGATGTTGTCAGTCATGTCGCAGCCTCACTCAGGTTGTCACAACGCGAGCAAAATATAGCACTGCAACAGGCATAAGGGGGCAGAAACTTTATCCCCACGCTGCCGCACTTGGACGGATAGGCTGACGGGGGATCAGGACGGACCGGGGAGAGGGTGAGAGTGCCGCCGTCCCTGGCCAGCACTGCCTTATATTATCGTCAGGAAAATACTTACCGCCATAAACTGAAGTTTATGGCGGTAAGTAATTGCCACGCTGTCCACCGACTCAAGGGCGGACCTTGTTAATACCCGCGCAATCTCGCGTAACGTCGCACGTGGTAATGCTCATCCCCCAGTGTCTGCTGCGCCACCCGCGCGCGCTTGAGGTAGAAACCGATGTCCTCGGCGTCGGTCATGCCGATGCCGCCGAACATCTGGATCGCCTCGTCGCCGACCAGCCGGAAGGTTTCCGCCACCTGCACCTTGGCAAGGCTCGCCATCAGGGAAATGGACTCCGCCCGGGCGTCAATCGCCTGCAGCGCCGCCAGCACCACGGACTTCGACAGCTCGATTTCGCAGAACATTTTCGCGGCCCGGTGCTGCAGCGCCTGGAAGGCGCCGATCAATTGGTCGAATTGCCTGCGCTGCTTGAGGTAGTCGAGCGTACGCTCGAAGGCGGCCTGCAGGGAGCCCAGCATCTCGGCCGCCAGTGCGATATTGCCCCGGTCGAGGACCTGGGTGAGCAAGTCCGAACCGCTGTGGAGTTCGCCGAGCAGGTCCGCGTGGGGAACCTCCACATCCTGCAGGCTGACCTCGGCCATATTGCGGCTGTCGACCATCGCGCGACGCGCGACGGATACGCCGCGCTTCGCCCGGTTCACGAGAAACAGGGACAGGCCCGCCAGGTCCCCGCTCGCGCCGGCGGTGCGCGCCACGACGACGAACTGGTCGGCGACATGGCCGTCGAGCACCTGCACCTTGCGGCCGTTGAGCAGGTAGCCGCCGCTGTGCGGCGCGGCGGTGGTGGCGACCGATTCGGGACGATGGTGCGGGCCTTCCTCCAGCGCGAGCGACATCAGCAACTCACCGCTGCCGATACGCGGCAGCAAAGCGGATTTCTGCGCTTCATTCCCGCCCAGCAGGACGGCACTGGCGCAGAGCACCACGCTGGAAAACAGCGGGCTCGCCACCAGCGTCCTGCCGCTCGCCTGCAGCACCACACCCAGTTCGGTGAAACCCAGCCCGAGGCCGCCGTACTGTTCGGGCAGCGCAGCGCCGGGCCAGCCCATGGCGACGATCTCACGCCACAACTGCCGGTCGAAGCCATCGACACTGTGCGCATCGCGCAGGGCCCGCAGCGCGCTGACCGGCGACTTTCTGCGAAAGAAGTCCTCCGCCGTGCGCTTGAGCAGGTTTTGCTCTTCGTTCAGTACCAGTGGCATACGTCCGTCCCCTGCTGCATGTCGTGTGTAGCCTTTTTACCTGTTGGTATCGATTCAGGAAGATGCGGGCAATCCCAGCACCCGCTTGGCAATGATGTTGAGCTGTATCTCCGAGGTGCCGCCTTCGATGGAGTTGGCCTTGCTGCGCAACCAGCTGCGCGCGATGCGGCCCTCGTCGAATACATCGCCCTCCCAGCCGAGGCTGTCCATGCCGCGCAGGGCAATGTTCAGCTCATGGCGCTCCTTGTTGGTCTCCGAACCGTAGTACTTCAACAACGAGGAGGCGGGACCGGGATCGGCGCCAGCCTTCATCTCGTCGCCCACCCGCTGCATGGTGAGCGTGAAGGCCTGTTCGCGAATCTGGAAGCGCGCAAGTTTCTGGCGCAGCACGGGCTCGGCGAGCATGCCGTCTTCCTCGCCGAGTATTTCGCGGGCGACCTGCTCGATGGACTGCTTCTTGCCCGAGCTGCCGCGCCCGACGGCGGCGGCCATATTGCGCTCGTGTTGCAACAGGTATTTGGCGACCGTCCAGCCCTTGTTCAGCTCCCCGACCAGGTTCGCCTTGGGCACTTTGACGTTGTCGAAAAAAGTCTGGCAAAAGGGCGATGCGCCACTGAGCAGCTGGATCGGCGACGTGCTGACGCCCTCGGAGTCCATGTCGAAGAGCAGGAAGCTGATGCCGTCGCGCTTCGGCGCTTTCGGGTTGGTGCGCACCAGGCAAAATATCCAGTCCGCCATATTGGCGTAGGACGTCCATATCTTGGCGCCGTTAACGAGATAATAACCGCCCTTGTCCACCGCCGAGGTCTGCAGGCTGGCCAGGTCGGAACCGGCCCCCGGTTCACTGTAGCCCTGGCACCAGCGAATTTCTCCGCGCGCGATTTTCGGCAGGTGCTCGAGCTTCTGCTCCTCGCTGGCAAACTTGAACAGGGCAGGGGCCAGCATGATGATGCCCAGGCTGGTGAGCGGCGCGCGGCAGCCCAGTGCGGCCATTTCCTGCTTCAGGATCCGGCATTCGGCGCGATCCAGCCCGCCCCCGCCGTACTTTTTCGGCCAGTCCGGCACCGTCCAGCCCTGCGCCGCCATGCGCTCCAGCCACAGTTGCTGTTCCTCGCTCTGGTAAGTGAACTTGCGTCCGCCCCAGCAAACGTCCTCGTCGCCGATCATGGGGGTGCGCATGGCGGGCGGGCAGTTCGCCTCCAGCCAGTTGCGGACCTCCTCACGGAATTGTTCTGGTTGCGGCATGGCGCTCTCCCGTCGGTAGTGAATGTGGCCCGGTCTGTGGGCGTTGCACGAAAAGGCACGGCATGGTTATAGCAAGGAATGATGACGCTCAGGCGTTGAACAGCACCTTCAGGTGCGAGGGCCCGCGGAAGGCCACGCCGCGTATCTTGCTGGGCGCGTCGGCGGCGGGATCGAAGCGCAGGTCGTGCAGGCGGTCCAGCAGGGCGTTCAGGCCGATGGTCGCCTCGGTCAGGCCAAAGTCCGCGCCGGCGCAGTAGTGGCGACCGTAGCCGAAGGCCAGCGACTTGCCCTGGTCACGCTTGATATCGAAAACATCCGGGTCGGGAAATGCCTTCTCATCGCGATTGGCGGAACCCAGCAGCACGGTCACGGGCGAGTCGTCCGGTATGGTGACGCCGCCGATCTCCGTCTCGCGATCGGTCTGGCGCGAGACGATCTGCACCGGCGACTCCCAGCGCAGCGACTCCCACAGCAGCGGCTCCAGCTTGCTGCGATCACGGGTAACCAACTCCAGCAATGCGGCATCGTTGAGCAGGGTGTGCAGCACGTTGCCCAGCAGGTGGTAAGTGGTGTCCGCCCCCCCGGTAATCAGCAGGCGCAGGAAGCTGATGATTTCCTCGTCCGTCATTTTCTCACCCATGACTTCCGCCTCGATCAATCGGCAAATCAGGTCGCCGGTGGGGTTTTCCCGTTTGTCCTTCACCACCGGGTCGAGGTACTTGGCCAGGCAGGCGGAGCCGTGCAGCCCGCGGGCCGGATCGGCCGCCACATGGGTGAGATCGATGCCCCAGCGGTGGAAGTCGCCAGCGTCCTCCTCCGGCAATCCGAGTATCTGCACGAACACGGACAAGGGGTACAGGAAGGTAAAGTCGGGCACCAGGTTCGCGTGTCCCGCCTCGATGAACTTGTCGATCAGCCGGTCCGCGGTATCGCGGGCGCGCTGGCGAAACTCCGGGCCCAGCGCCCTCGGCCGCAGGGCCGGTGTAATCAGGTTGCGGTGTTTCAGGTGCTCCGTGCCGTTCATGCCGACGATGGTCTGCCCGAACACCATGCCGATCCCGGGATAATCCGGGCTGTTGGACTTGCTGGAAAACGACTCGTCGTCGAGCAGCGCCTGCGAAGCCAGCTCGAAAGAAGCGATGTAATAGCTCCCCGGTACTTGCCCACGGGCGCGGTATCCCTGAGCATTTTGAATATGTCGTAGGGATTTTCCACCGGATCGATGGGACCGAGGGACATCAGTTCCTCGGGAGTAGAGGGCTGTTTGAACTCGGTCACTGGGCACCTCTCTGCGCTGGGCGCTTTGACGACGGTCGCGTAAGGCAGCTGGTAACTGCGGCGCGAAGAGCGTGGCAGAAAAAAAAGTATTATTCAAGTCAGCTGCCTGAAATAGAATGCGCGCCGGAACAGGCGCGCCGGAGGCAGGTTCCGCGCTACCGGGGAAGGCTGAACGCCACCAGCGTATCCCCGAGCCTGGTGCGCATGTAGGCGTGGCCGCCGGCGGCGATCACCACGAACTGCCGGCCGCTGCTGGCACCGCGGTAAGTCATCGGCGTCGCCTGGCCGCCGGCGGGCAGGCGATGACGCCACAACTCCTCACCATCGCGCGCATCGTAAGCGCGGATGTAGTTATCCAGGGTGGCGCCGATGAACACCAACCCCGTGTCGGTCACGATAGGACCACCGGCGCTGGGCAGGCCCATGGTCGGGAAGAAGGGAAACCAGGACATGGCGGACACCATATCCCTGGGCGTACCGAAAGGGACCTCCCAGCGGATTTTCCCGGTTTCCAGGCTGACCGCGAGCAGGGTCCCCCAGGGCGGGGCCAGGCAGGGTATGCCGAAAGGCGACAGCAGGATCTCATGCTTCACCACATAGGGTGTGCCCAGGTTCGGGGAGTAGTCCTCGTATTCGACACTCTGGCTGTCGATCGGTATCCGCTCGCGCCGCTCCAGCTCGTTGTAGGTCACCACGTAGTTCTGCGGCATGATGAGCAGTTGGTCGTTGGGGTCATAGGCCAGCCCGCCCCAGTTCTGCCCACCGGCGACCCCGGGATACTCGATGGTGTGTTTGTCCAGGGCCGGCGGCGTGAAGATCCCCGCGTTGTCCGCCGCCTCGATCTTGTCGCGGCAGGCCTGGCGATCGTAGAACGTGAAGCCCCAGGCCTCCTCCGGCTTCACGCCGTAGGGGTGCAGGGGCGGCGGGAACGTGGGGAACGGCTGGGTCGGCGCGGTGTACTCCCCCGGCACCTGCGTCTGCGGCACCGGCCGTTCCTCGACCGGGTAAATCGGCTCGCCGGTTTCCCGATTGAGAATGAACAGGTGTCCCATCTTGGTGGCCTGCACCAACGCGGGAATACGCTCGCCATCCTTTTCCAGGTCGATCAGCACCGGCTGGGCCGCGACGTCGTAATCCCACAGGTCCTGGTGCACGACCTGGAAATGCCACACCACCTCGCCGGTGCCGGCATTGAGGGCGACGACGGAGTTGGCGTAGTAGTCGAGGTCAAACCCGTTGCGCTTGCGGTGGCCGCCCACGAAATCCAGCCCCGGGCTGCCGAACGGCACAAACACCAGGTTGCGTTGCGGGTCGGCGGACGAAATCCCCCAGGAGTTGGGGTGCCGAAATGATAGCGCTGGTTGGCGGGTGCGCCGATGGCCTGGGGTGAAGGCGCGCCCGGCGGCACCGGGTCGAACGCCCAGCGCAGTGCGCCGGTGCGCGCGTCCCAGGCACGAATGACGCCGCCCGGGAGTCCGCGCGCTGGTTGTCCCTCACCATGGCGCCCTGTATCACCAGGTCGCCGATCACCAGTGGCGGCGAGGTCATCGCCATCTCGTCGTCGGGAATGTCGCCCATGCCGGTGCGCAGGTCGATCACCCCGCGCTCCCCGAAATCCAGGCAGGCCTCGCCGGTTGCCGCGTCGATCGCCACCAGCCGGGCGTCCAGGGTGCCCATGAAGACCCGGGTCTGGCAGGGCAGGTGCTTGTCACCGGGATCGCCCGCCCCCCGGCGTCCGGCGCCTGCCACAGCCACGCCCCGGCACTTGGCCGTGCCGGTTCCGCGAATCTGCGGCTTGCTGTCAAACACCCAGCGCTCCTGCCCGGTCTCCGCGTCCACGGCGAACGCGCGACTGAGCCCGGAACAGAAATACAGGGTGTTGTCATACAGGACCGGGGTCGCCAGGAAGGAACTGGGAGGCATCCCGGGCCGCAACTCGGAGGAGTCCCCCGTGTGGTATTCCCAGGCCACCTCCAGGTCAGCGACATTGTCCCGGGTGATGTCACGCAGCGGTGAGAAGCGCGTACCCGCCGCGTCGCCGCCCACACCGGCCAGCCGCCGGTATTGCCCTGGGCCAGGGCGTGTAGTGCCGTGCACAGGCACGCGGCGAACAGAAGCGGTTTCTTCATCGGCGTGTTTGGTATGGGCCGGGCTACCGCGCCGCGTCCGTCGCCCCCGGCTCATCCGCGCCGCTGGCCGGCTCCGTGCCCTCGAACAGCCCCGAGGCCTCGATGTCCGGCGCGCCCGTCGGGTCGAGCCGCGTGACCTTCGGTATCCCGCCCTCCACGTGCCAGGCCGGGCTGCTGGAGTGCGAGGTCCAGACATCGCCCTGGTCGTCCATGTCCAGCTCCCGGGTGTAGGTCACCAGGGTGGGCAGCGGGTAGATGGTCCACTTGCCGTTCTCGGGTTCGTAGCGAATCAGCGTGTCGCTCTGGGTACCGGTGATCCAGACATGGTCGGTCTGCGGGTCGACGAACACCGCGTAGGGCACCTCGCTGCCGATCGGTTCGACGGGGATCACCAGGCTTTCCTTCCACTCCATGGTGTTCGTATCGAAGCGGTTGATCGTACCCTCGGCGTAGCTGGGCACCCACAGGTTGCCTTTGGAATCGAAACGCAGTCGCCGCGGCGTGATGAACGGCGTGGGGATGGAGGTCACCTCCAGGGTTTCCGGGTCGATGCGGCCGATATGGCTCATATTCAGCTGGCTGAACCAGACGCTGCCATCAACCGGGCTGATGTCAATGCCGTAAGGCATGGGCATGCTGACCCCGTCCATGTTCGCCGAACGGTCCTCCAGGTTGAACAAATCCGCGTGGGCGATGAAAAAGGGCGTGAACCAGGTGATCAGGCGCGTCTCCAGATCGGGAAAGTCCAGCCGCACGAATTTCTGCTCGCGGGTTTTGGGGTCGAACATGCCCACCTGGTTGGTGGCGGTCACGGTGTACCACAGGCGCCCCTGCTTATCGAACCGCAGCGTGTGCGGGTTGATGCCGTCCTCCAGGTCGACCATATCCCAGGTTTCCGTGGCCGGGTTGAAACCCGCCAGCTGGTTGCCGGAGGCCAGTGTCAGCCAGATAATGCCGTCCGGCGCGGTTTGCAGCGAGTGCGGGGCGAGGTAGGTCGCCGCGCCGTTGCGCTTGGCTTTCTCCATCTTCCAGTAGACGCCGCCGGGCTTGTGGTCGCCGCGCGGGATCGGGTAGCTCGTGCGCTCACCGTCGGGGTTCGTGTCAAAACTGATCTTGTGCAGGGTGTCCATGGGCCCGTCCACCGTCCAGATGGAACCGTCCGGGTGATAGACCATCAGGTCGTGCTGGCCCGAGGTCGGGCCGCCCAGTTGCCACTCCTCGACGACCGCCGCGCGCGCCTCGGCGGAGGGCACCGGCAGCGGGCCGTTTTCGCCATCGTAGGCGGGCAGTTTTTTAAGTACGTTGGCGTTGTCATAGGCCGCCATCAGGTGATCCGGCAGTTCCGCCTTCAGGCTGTTGCTGATGATCGCGCTGCGGCGCCCCATGTCGTGGATGATGTCCACCCACTGCTGGCGCGTGAAATTGCGCCGGGAGGTCAGCGGCGAGCCCTGCTGGTGGCAGTAGGTGCACTGCATCTTGTATTCCAGCAGGTGGTCGCGGTTGTCGAACTCTTCCAGCACCAGGTTCATCCAGTAGTTGCTGGGCAGTTGCTGGATCATTTCCGCCGGGTCGCTGATCCGGGCCATATCGACCGCCAGCCAGCGACCAGCCGCCGCGGGAGACTGGTTGTCCAGTTGCACGTCCTGCCAGCCCGCCCGGCGCACCCGGATACTGTAGCCGTCGGCCCAGGGCAGCCCCGGTGACAGGAACCGCCCCTGCTCATCGGCGAAAACGGTCAGTGAGTGAACGGGCTGCCCGTGGGAGAAGGTCACCATGGCGCCCTCGACCGGCTTGCCGTCGGAGGCGACCCGGCCGTAGAAGAACCCCGCATCGTCCGCCCCGGCGGCGTGCGCGGCACTGGACAGGAGTGAAACAGCAATCAGGCACACGAGCGCAAGACGACGTTGCATGGCGGTATTCCAGTGTTATGTAGTTATCGCTACCGGCCGGGACACACAGCCCGACCGCTGACCCCAACGCGCCACATCATACTGCTACTCGGGTGCACGGACAAACCTGGAGGATTTGACGCCTATAAACCGAAGGCGGGCACCGTCTTCCAGGGATTGACGGCGTAGGTCGACGCCGACCGCTGCACGGTGACTTCGGCGGGGCGGGCCTGGATGAAATCGTTCCAGGGCGTCGCGAGCGCCCGGATGTCCACCGCGCCCTGGTCAAGCCGGCTGACCGGACGCAGCAGGAGCTGCCCGTCGTAGTAAAAGTGGTCACACACGCCGTTGACAGCGCAAACCGTGTCCCCGGCTTCCAGCCAATCCAGTCCCGCCAGTACCTCGTCGGTGCGGGCCAGGTCGAGCTGCGCCTCGAAATGAACAAAGGGCGACTGCAACCGCGTGGTCAGGGTCGTCCCCCGGGCCTCCTGCGCCACGACCGCGGGGAGGCCGAGCAGCGAGACGGGATCGAGGCAGGCGTCGCTGCCCAGCGTGGCCAGTTGCAGCGTTTGCGGGTGGCCGGTCTCTCCCCGGACATAGGTGACCCATTCCGCGCGCACGCCGCAGGGATCATCCTCGCGCGCAGACACCACCAGGCTCAGGTAATAGTCAGGTGCGTCCCCGTCGTGCAGGGCGATAGCCAGCGGCGTAAATTGTTCGCCGGCAGGCAGGGTCGCAAACAGCGCTGCGGGATCGGTGACGAGAAAATGAAAGCGCGCGGTGGGTACCGAGTCCGCCGTCGTGACAGCGCCCAGGACCGAGCCTTCGCCGCGCATGGCCGCCTCGGCGAGGCCCAGCACGGTCATGGGATAGAAATTGTTCTTGAAATCGATCAGCTCCTGTCGGTAGGCCGGTGTCACGTCGAGGTAGTCCGCGTCCAGGTTCCACCAGGGCGAAATGGCAATATCCAGCGCATTGAGGTACACCAGCGCGTGCACGGGCTGCGGGTTGAGGTACCCGGCCCAGCGGCTGCGATCAGTGAAGCTGAGGGTGGCGGGGTCCACCAGCACCGCGTCGCGGTTGTAGACCGTGGCGTTGTACAGACCCCGGTCGGCCACGCCATTGCCCCAGAATATCGCGTCGTTGGCCACGGTGAATTCACGACTGAGGGACACGCGGCGCGCCTGGGGCCAGCCGATGCTGGACGAAAAATACGTGGTCTCCGCGCCGGTGGCTTTGTCCACCACGCCCACGTAGCTGGCGATGGCGTCCGGTTCGAGCCGGTGGCTGACAGGCTCCGGGAGCGTCAGCAGATTGACCGAGTCCGCGGCGATGGACTCCGCCGCCGCCTGCACGACCAGGAAGCTGGGCTGGTCGCTGTCGGGATCGTGGACGAAGACCGACCACTCGGCCCGCGCGCCCTGCACGAGCCCGCCGGAGGACTGGTAGAGATTCAGCACCAGGAAATACCGCGGCTCCTCCGTTGCCAGGATACGGATCGGCGCCAGGGTGAATCCCGCCGGCAAATGGGCCGCCGCGAAGGCTTCCCGCCGGGCCTCGTCACGGAATTCAAAATTGATGAACACGGAGTTGGGATGCTCGCCCACCCTGAAGTTCATCCACGGGGCATTGCCGCCCTGGACGATCGCCTCGCTGTAGTCGATGGCGTCCATGTCGAAGAACACGGATTTCAGCAGGGGCCGTATATCCGCCGCGGGCGATAGCCCGGCGAGGTCAATCGTCAGGCGGTCCGCCGCCGCGTCGATGGCCAGCGGCCGGGCAGCGGGCAGTAACGCGCGCAGGCGCTGCACGTACCCCGGCGCATTCGCGCTGACGAATTGCAGGTGCCCGGCCAGCGCACCGTCCGCCAGGTCGAACGCACCGCTGGCGACAGTCGCCTGCCTGAGGCTGACCGCGCCGCTCCCCGGCGGCACCAGCGGCCGGTAGAGCCCGGGCAGCCCGTAGACGAACGCCGCGCCACGCGGCTCCCCAAGGGGGTCGAGGTAATCGGCGAGTGGGCCTGCATAAATGTCGGGGCGCGTGCCCAGGTGCACGTCGATGACCGCCTGCAGGCCGGCTGCGGGGGCAATCACCCAGATCCGGTCGTTGAGCCGCGCCAGCGACAGGTCCGTGCGCGGGACCGCGTACAGGGCAACCCCCCGGTACTGACCCGCCCCCGCGGGCCGCACCGTGTTGAACAGTGTCTCTCCCTCGCCCGGTGGTAGGTCGGCCAGCACCACGAACCCGTCGCCGGCCGCGCCCGGCTGCGCCAGGATCAGGGTGTCGGCATGACCCGGAAGGTCCAGCGGGCCACTGTAGAAGCGCAGGATATCCACGGGGTCGTGGCGCCAGGGGCAGCGCCGCCGGCGCTGAACTGTGCGGCCCATCCCGGCTCCGCCGCCCCGGGCGGCCGCGACAGGCGCAGCAACCCGCGGGTCGTGTCAGGCAGCAAATCCACCAGCACGATGTCCTGAGCCGCGTTGTCGGAACCGGAATGACCGCTACAGCCCATCAGCACTCCCAGCAACAGCACACCACCGAGGCTCAGGCCGCGGTGCAGAAGGAATTTTACCGGCATAGTGAGCGGGTCAGCGTCCCGTGTGTCCGTGCGTTGCTCTGTGCGCCCAGTGTAGGTTGACGGCGCGCGCCGCGAGTTGACACCGATCAAGCAAATACCGGGGACAACCGCTGGGCGCTAGCCGGCGCGCTCATCGGCGTGCGCGTCCGTGACCAGGCGCAGCGCTTTCTCCATCAGCCAGCGCGCCTGCCCCGTGTAGGCGTACAGACAAGCGTGCACGGAGGCCTCCTGCCAGCTGTCCGCCGAGCAACGGGCCGAATAGTCCTCGAAGGTCGCCAGTGCGCGCACCAGGTCAGTGATGTGGCGGGGGCATTCACAGTCCAGGGCGCCGGGAATCTTGCGGGCCTCGGACAGCTCGCGCTCGCTGAACAGTCGCGGTTTCCCCTGCACCAGTTGCCCGAGGTTGTCGGACCCCTGTTCGGCTTCCCTGACGGCGGCGCTCAGGGTCAGGTGATAGGCGAGAAATGCCGGGTCGGGCGGGAAGGTCGCGGTGGTATAGCCCTGCTGTTCCAGTTCCTCCAGTCGCCGCCCATTGCTGTAGCGATGCAGCACCAGGACGTTCGCCGTATTCAGTTTGGCCGCGAGCGCCGCCAGCGCGGTTTTCGCCGCTTCACCCACCCCTGCGACCTCCGCCACCAGGCTGTCCACCTCGCCCACGCCATCGAGCAGTTGCATGTCCATGTTCGCCAGTGCACAGCGCGCCAGCAGCGCGTCGACGTTCACCAGGCAGCCCTGGTGCTCCTCGAGCCAGTCGCACAGCGCGTCTCCTACGAACACCACCCGCGGCTTGCGTTCGGGAATGCGGCTGCCGGCGCCATTGCTGCGCGTTCGCAGCAGCATTTCCAGCGTCCTGCGCTCCGAGGAGGCGATCTCCCCGATCCGGGTCCCGGCGGCGACCAGTGCCGCCACCAGTTGCAGGTGCTCCAGGTCGGCCTGGGTAAAAAGCCGTCTGCCGGACGGGGTCTTATGACTGGCGCCCAGTTGGTAGCGCCGCTCCCAGATGCGCAGGGTGTCGGGCTTGACGCCCGTCAGCCTGGCCACCGTACCGATGCCGTACAACGGCCTGCGTTGCAATTCGATCGCGCCCATCGCTGTTCTCTCCTGAGGGTTCACAGTGAATACGCCGCGCCCGCGGAATCGGATGATTTGCCCAGGTTTTGCCCCGCCTGTGCCTGGACAAAGGCGTTCCGGGCTGGTCAACAGCACATCTCCGCTGCGTATACAGCGCAGGTAACAGGAGGTAAGCAACATGAGCGAACCGGCCAAGGATACTGACGACAACGCCCTCGACTGGCTGTTCTCCAGCGCGCGCAAATACCCGCTGCTGACCGCGGCGCAGGAGCAGTCCGTGGACGGCGACAAGTGGCGGGCCATCGAGCAGCTACAGGCCCTGCTGGTTACCGACCCGCACTGCCGGCAATACCTCGGCCGGTGGGCAGCGAATACGCTGGACAACCCGCCCTCGCTGGAACACTTTACCGTGCGCGAGCACTACTACCTGCTGCGGCGGGAGCATGTCGCCCTGCTCAAGGGCGGGGCGCAGCGACCGGCGCTGGCCCGGTTCAGCAAAGCCCTCACCGGCGCGCCCTCAACCGAGCGCGACGTCGCAGCGATCGCCGCGTTGCGGCTGCCCGCGGGACTGGTGGTGGGCCTGGCGGAGACGCTGGCGGACGCCGCCGCGCCCCGGGGCGTGGCGGCGGCGCTGGACTACTGGCACGGCTTCTGGCCGGCGCGGCCAGAGCTTGCGCCGCAGTCCATCGAGCCCCACACGCTGGCATCGCTGCGCGCTCACCTGGCGGACTACTACGCGGCTCGCGAGAAGCTGGTCAGCCACAACCTGCGCCTGGTCTTCTCCATCGCCGGGCGCCTGACCGGTCGCGGCGTACCCTACCGCGACCTCATCCAGAACGGTGTCGTCGGGCTGATCCGTGCGGCGGAAAAATTCGAGCATCACCAGGGCTATCGCTTCAGCACCTACGCCTACAACTGGATCAGCCAGTCGGTACGGCACACCATCGAGGACCTGCGGGGCATCGTCCGCTATCCCTCCGGCGTGAATGAACAGCTCGCCCGCATGCACCGGGAGCGGGCGCAGTACCTCAGTGCGACCGGCGAGGAGCCGGATACGGCCACCCTCGCGCAACGCCTGCAGATGCAGCCGGAGGCGGTGCAGCGGCTGCGGCAGGTGGGTAACCTGTCGCTCTCGCTGGACGGTCAGCCCGGCGGCGACGGCGATGGGCTGCCACTGGGCGAAACGCTCGCCGGCGGCCCCTTCAACGCGACACCCGGGGCGGCGGAGCAGGTCTCCCTGAATCGCCACCTGATGCAGCGGCTGAAGATACTGGAGCCCTCGGAGCAGCGCGTCGTCATCCGTCGCTGGGGACTGGATCAGGCCCCGGCATTGTCACGGGCGGAAATCGCGGAACAGATGCAGGTATCGACCGAGTGGGTGCGCCAGCTGGAGTCCTCGGCGCTGGCCAAGCTGCGCAACGACCAGGGTATCGTGGACGCCTACCGCGACCACCAGGGGGCCGACGGCTGACGGTTGCCCCCGCGCACATTGAGGCGTAACGTCATCCCCTACTCCAGGGAGAGCACCATGGCCACACCCGAGCAGCGACCGGAACCGCGACCCCTGTTGGGTATCGGTTCCTGCCTCGCCGGCAACGCCGTGCGTTACAACGGCGAAACGAAAAAACCCAACGAGTACGTGCGCGACCTGTGCACGCACTTCGACACGCAGGCTTTTTGCCCGGAAATGGGCGTCGGCCTGGGCGTACCCCGGCCGCCGATTCACCTGGTGGGCAGCGCGGACAACGTGCGCATCGTCGACGTGAAAACCCACAGCCACGACTACACCGATCCCATTCGCGCCTACGCCCGGCAGGTGCTGGAGCGGGCGCCGCTGCTGTGCGGCTACATCCTGGTCAAGGGCAGCCCCAGTTGCGGCTATGGGCGCGTGAAACGCTACTCGCCGGAGGGCCAGCACCTCGCCTCCGACCAGGACGGGATTTTCGCCGCCGCCCTCGCCCAGGCCGATCCACTGCTGCCGCTGGAAGATGACGGACGGCTCAACGACCCCGGCCTGCGGGAGAGCTTCGCGACCCGCGCCTGCGCCTATCACGACTGGAAACTGCTGCAGCGGGAGGGGCTGACCGCCCATCGGCTGGTCGCGTTCTACACGCGCTACAAATACCTCGTCATGGCCCACCATGTCCCGGGTTACCAGGCGCTCGGGCGGCTGGTGGCGGACGCGGGGCGGCGACCGCTGCAGCCGCTGGCCGCCGCATTCATCGCCGCACTCATGTCCGCCCTCACGCAGCGCGCCACCCGGCGCAGCCACAGCAACGTGTTGTTCCACCTCGCCGGGTACCTGAAGCGGGACATCACCGACGCCCAGCGTCGCCGCCTGGCGGCATTGATCGAGGATTACCGCACCGGGAAGGTACCGCTTGTCGTGCCGATCACCCTGCTCAGGCACCATTTCGCCGACAACCCCAACGCCTACATCGACGGGCAGGTCTTCCTCGCGCCCTATCCCGACGCGTTGCGGGTGCGCAACGTCGTCTGAGCGTCGTAGATCGCTGCCAGTGCGGCCTCAAGCCCGGGGTAGCGGAAGTCGAACCCCGCCGCCAACAGGCCGTCCGGCACTACCCGCTGGCCATTCAGCAGCAGTTCGTCCGCCATCTCGCCGACCAGCAGCCGCGCCACCGGCGCCGGCACTCCCGCGCGGATAAACGTGTGGTGGTGGGCCCGCAATGCCGCCGCGAAGCCGCGCCCGGTCACCGGCTCGGGCGCGGTAATGTTGAACGGCCCCTGCAGGTCGTTGCGGGCCAGCAGGAAGGCCATCGCCCGGATGACGTCGGCCCGGTGCACCCAGCTCAGCCACTGGCGGCCGGAGCCCAGCCAACTGGCCACACCGAAGCGAAAGGATTTCGCCATCTCCGCGAGCGCGCCGCCGTCCTGGTCCAGCACCACGCCCAGACGCAACAGGCAGACCCGCACGCCCTGTCGCGCGGCCTGCAGCGCCAGCACCTCCCAGTCGTGGCAGAGCTTCTGGGCAAATCCCGGGGTGACCGCCGAGGACTCCGTCAGTTTTTCATCGCCGTGATGCCCGTAGTAACCGACCGCGCTGGCGCTCAACAGGCACTCCGGCGGCCGCTGCAGCCGGGACACCATGTCCAGCACCTCGCGGGTAGTATCCAGGCGGCTGGCGACGATCTCGCGCCTGTACGGCGCGCTCCAGCGGCGCGCGGCGAGGGACGCCCCGGCCAGGTTGACCACCGCATCCACCGCCTCGGTCGCGGCCACCTCGTCCAGGGACCCCACGTGCCGGCACCCCGGTCGATCGCGCAGCGCCTGCCTGCTGAGCAGGACCACCTCGTCCCCGCGGGCAATCAGCATCTCCGTGAGGGCCGCGCCGATAAACCCGGTGCCACCTGTTATCACAACGCGCATCTTTCCTGCCTCCCTTGCCGTGCCCGTGTTGAATGTACGCCCGCCCGGCGCATTGGATCAAACGCCGGCAGTGGCATCCGCAGGCGGAAATACGCCGTATAATGCCGCTGTGAACACACTGCAACAGGAGATCCATGCGCTGGCAGCCTTCCTCGTCGCCCACCCCCGCGTGGTGGTGCTGACCGGGCGGCGTCACGCCGCGTCGGCATCTTCGATTGTATCGCATCCCAGGCTGGGACCTGCTGCACTGGCAGCCCAGCACAGGAAACAGCGGCCTGGCGGGATACGCACGCGGCGTCGCTAATGGGCGCGATCCGTACGCATTGGCCGGTGATCCCGCGACGCGCCTGAACGACGCCCACGTCGCCCTCGCACAGCTGGAACAGCGCGGCCAGGTCGCGCCACTGATCACCCAGGCACCGGACGGCCTGCACCAGCGGGCCGTCGGCAGCCGCAACGTGGCTGGCCGACCTGCACGGCCGGGTTGACCGCGTGCGCTACCGCCCGCGCCACGTACAGGACCGGGAGAGGCGTGCAGCAACTGGCGCGCGACAACGAGCGGCTGCGCCATGGCGCAGCTGCGCCCGCGACCCGACGACAGGAGGTGGCACCGCCCAGCTGAGCGGCTGACGCCAGCCCCGCCGTCGCCAGTGCGCGGGCAACTCGATGGACGTCGTGTTTTTCGGCGGCTATGTTCCGGCACGCGCGAGTCGCCGCCTGCCAGGACGCTGGCGCAGGCGGATGCATTGCTCGCCGTCGGCAGTTCGCTCACGGTGTTCCGCTATCGGTTCTGCCGCCACGCCCGGCAACTGGGCAAACCCTCGCCGTCATCAACCCGGCAGAACCGCGCGGACCCTATTGCGCAGCTGTCTGCCTCGCCACTGCTCGCGGAAATGGCCGTGCGCCTGACGATGCCCCTTCTATGCGTTCCGGGTATCCGGCAGTAGCCACCGGGCTGTATCAATATTCTTCCGATCACGCGGCAGCGCCACGTCGCCGCCAGCTTCGACCCGTGGCTGCCGTTGAGGAAGCCGCCGCACCTGGCGCGGACCGACCCTGCCGCCGCGATCTCTGTCCGTAACCCGTGGTAGCAAGGCTGTTCGGGCGCGTTCAACTCCTACCCGGTCGCTGCGCCGTAACAGCCCGACCAGCTGCGAGGAGCGGTGCGAGAATGAATGCGCTTCACCAGTCAGCTGTACCAGACCGACACCACGCGCGGAAACTCGTCGTCGCCCGACACAGGTCAGGCGCAGGGAAATGGTGCTGTGCCGCAGGAACTCATCGATACGGGCCTGGTCCCAGGGACCTTGAGGCTGACGGGCATACGCTGAGACTCCTGGTTACAAGGGGTACATCGTAACAGGCTCGCCGCATAACAGAAGGCCCGGGGCATTACCCGGCTTCTTTCACTCGCCTGCGCGGACCGCCCAGGCTAGTCGGCAGGCTCACCCTGATCAGCGGGGTTGCCCACTCCCTTCCTGGGCGGACGATCACGCGCGATCACGTGGTCCACACTCCTCCAGCGCCAGCGTTGCGCCCGCAAGCGAAGGCCACTCACCTCGATCTGGAACCGGCGGCGGTCACCGCGATCCAGTATCGCTCGGGCATGACCGGCAGCTGGCTGCGGACTCACCGTAGGCGAGATTGCTCACTGCCGGTTGCGCATCCGCGATCACGCCGTCGTTGGTGAGGTACACATCACCCAGATCTGCGCCACTAGGTAGGACCCGCGGACATTTCCGACGATGGCTGCCGCAGGATGGCCGCGACGCTCACCTCAGAGGATCGGCGCGAGGAACTGTCCGCCAGGAGTTACCGCATCACCGCGGCGGCTGCTGGTGGCCTCCAGGGTGACGTCCACGTCGATCGGCGCAGTCGATGTCACGGCGTCCACCACGTTGCAGGTACTGGCCGGCGCCTCGAGGTCCAGGCTGTGGCGTTCGGGAAAGTCAGCGCATTCAGCGCCTCGGTGCCGTTGACCAGCACGTCGACCGCCGGGGTATCGGCGGAGTTGTGCACGACCCGCACCGCCGCGCCGGTGTTCACATCCACCACCGACGCCCTCGGCGCTGGGCACCGCCAGCAAGGCCACGGGCCGTCTGAGCCAGAGAAGGGTATTCTCCACCGCGGCTGAAGATCGCCCAGCCGCGGCGAAGCTCAGCGTACCACGCCGAACATCATTCACCACCGTGGCGGATGCGCAACCGGCGGCTGCGTGTCGGCGGCGAGGGCCACCGGGCCTGCCGCGTCACCAAATCCTGCGGCGATGGGGTGCGGTGCTGCCCAGTGCGTCGCCAGGCGAGGACGCAGATACTTCACCGTGCCCACCTCGGGCGCCGCGTGGAGGACACTGACGCGCACGTCACTGACACCGGCTTCGATGCTTACGGGGTCCAGCACCTTCGGCGCGATGGTAAGATCCCCGGCGTCGTTGAACAGTTTGCCGATCGCGAAGACGTCGGTGCGCTCTCACCGCCCTGTGTCAGGTCCACGGGACCGATATCACCTTCATCGGGAGCCGTCCGGCGTAGGATGCCGCGCTGCGCACTTCCACCGAGATCGTGCCGGGCTGGCTCACTCCACCAGGCCGGAGCCCTGTTGAACCAACCCCTCGAGGGCGGCCTCGCCGTTGACATACACGCTAACAGCCGGCGCGTCGGGTGCGGCATGGGTGACGCGCAGGCTGGGCGCGCACTCCGACGCCGCCGCGTTGTTGTTATTATTGTTGTTGGAGCCGCTACGGCTACCAGGAATGGCACCATCAATAGCGCCATGATTGATCAGACGGGAGCATGCTTTGTTGGTTCTCCATAGAGTGACGTAAGAACGGTACGCCGGGTGGCAGCGGCAGACCACCGGCGGCGCTGCCGTTTTGCGGCCCGCCAGTGCGACAGAAGCTGGACAGGGCTGGGCACGCTGGCCACCGACAAAAAAGCTCGGCCGCGCTGTCGCAGCGGGCTAGGGAGGCCTGGATGGGTAGGGTCAAGCGGGATCGGGGAAATGGCTCCGGCCTATACCATCAACCCTGTTTACGCTGGCCGTGGGACACGATCACCGCGGTCAACCCAACGGGGGTGGTGCCGTGGCATTTACATTCCCATTCTCCCTGATCTTCAGGCGCTGGCGGCGCGACGCCGCCACCGGCGAGTCGCAGCCGCTATTACGCCACCGTAGCGCGGGTGCACATCAAGGGCGAGGCGCTGTTCTTCAGCGGACCCGACTTCCGCGCCGGGGATTTCCTTTCCCTCCTGCCGAGCTGTGCCCCATGCGGACGCAGCCCGAGGCAACCGTTCACCTGAGCATCTACTGCAACTTCGCGCATTTCGTCGCCGCCCTGGGTAACTTCACCTGGTGACCAGTGACGGCCAGACGCTGAACCAGGCAGCTCGCCTGATGAGGCTGGCGGACGCCGGGCGCTACCTGTACCAGAGCTCTGCCTCTGTCACCTTCATGGCGGCCAGCGGTGCTGGAACTGCTGGCGTTCTGTCGGTTCACCGATCAGCCCCAGCTCCATCCATGTGCCGCGCATCGTATTTTTCCCAGCTGCAGTTGAACGCCGCCCTGGACACCGACCCGCCATCATCCCCGCCGCCGACGACCTGCGTCTCTACCGCATCGAACACCTGCGCACGATCGCTCGCAACAGATCGCAGCCAGTTTTACGGGGCAGGAGAGAGCGCGATCGTGCCAGCGAGGCGTCAACGAGGGGTGTTGTATCGCATGATCACGGGCGGTTTTTACGTGGGCGACCGGTGGCTCTCGCCTTCTACCGCTTCCCTCGCCTGTGGGAGAACACGCACCGGCGCTGGTGGCGCCCGCCCAGAGTTCGCCCTTCATGGCGCTGAAGCAACGAAGCGGAACTATGCGCATCCCGCTGCACCGTGATCGATGAGCCGTGTTCTGGATCGCCTGGCTGTGCCACCGGGCTGCTGTTCGGGCCGGCTGGTTCCTGCGCGACATGCTGTGCCAGGAGGGCAGCGACGCGATGTCGCCGCCGCATCGGCGACCACGCGGGCGCTGATGGCTTACCTTGCCCAGCAGTACCGGCGTGATGCTGCTGGTTTTCGCGGTGCTGGCGCTGCTGTTCGCGGTGCTGGCCTTCGCTTCTTGGCCTGCAGACAGGCTGGTTGCCCGTGACCTTCCTCGCCGGCGGCCTGTCTTCCGTTGACGGGCTGGATCGGCATGCAGACCGCCACCTGCGCCGCCACGCGCACGGCCGCGGCGGCGCGCAACTTGCTGAAGGCGCGCTGCGGTGGCCTTCGGGTAGCGGCGCCGTGATCTCCCTGGTCGTGGTCGCTGGGCCTGGGCAACGGTGGCCTGGCTGCTGTTGATCGACGCATCATCAGGTTCCGCCACCGATACGCACCGCCTGGTGATGACTTCACCACCCCGCTGACCTTCGGCATGGGCGCTTCCTGCGGCCCTCTTCGCCAGGGTGGGGCATCTACACCAAGGCAGCCGATGTGGGCGCCGACCTGGGCAGGAGCAGTATATACCGACGATAAGGCGCAACCCCGCGGTGATCGCCGACAACGTCGGCGACAACGTCGGCGACGTGGCCGGCATGGGCGCGGACCTGTTCGAGTCCTACTGCGGCTCGCTGGTGGCGGCCTGCGCGCTGGGGCGCGGCGGTCGGCACGAGGATGCCGCGCTGCAAATGAAACTGGTGATCCGCAGCTGGCCATCGCGGGCCCGGCATCCTGCTCGGTGCTGGGGGTATTCCTGGTCACCACGCGGGGAGGACCAGACGGAGTTGCTCGGCGCCCTGTCACGCGGTATCAACACGGCGGCGGTCCTGATCATGGCCGAAGCGTGGCGCTGCTGTGTACGCCTCGACCTGCCCATCGCCTGGCCGATCTGGGTCAGCCGTCGCCACCGGACTGGTCACCGGCACGTCGTGGGACGGCGACCGAATATGCCACCTCCCCGGCTACGGCCCGACACGGGCGTCGCCCGGCAGCTGGAGACGGCGCCGCCACGGTTATCATCGCCGGTATCGGGCTGGGCATGCAGTCCACGGCCATTCCCGTGCTGGCCGTGGCCACCGGCACCCTGCTGGCGTTCCTGTTCGCCAGCGGCTTTGATCTCGCCTCGTCTCGACCTCGGCTTGTACGGCGTCGCCATCGCCGCGGTGGGCATGTTCTCCACGCCGGCATCACCCTGGCCAGCGACGCCTACGGCCCGATCGCCGACAACGCCGGCGGCACCGCGGAGATGTGCGACCTCGGCCCCGAGGTCCGCGCGCGCACCGACGCGCTGGATGCGCTGGGCAATACCACCGCCGCCACCGGCAAGGGGTTCGCCATCGGCTCGGCGGCACTGACCGCCCTGGCCCTGATCGCCTCTCCTACATCGAGGTGGTACGCGCCGAGTTGCTGCGCTCGGGCGTCGTGCTGCCTGCGGGCACGCCCGACGAGGTGGCGGTGTCGAAGGCCACGCTGGCGGATTTCATGCCGCATTTCAATGTCACGTTGCTCAACCTGGTGGTGATGGCGGCCATGTTCATCGGCGCCATGGTGGCTTTCGTACTGTTCAGCGGCATGACCATGCAGGCGGTGGGCCGCGTCGCCGGCGCCATGGTGGAGGAGGTGCGGCGCCAGTTCAGCAGCGACCCGGGCATCCTGCAGGGCACGTCCGAGCCCGACTACGCCCGGTGCGTGGCAATCTCCACCAGCGGCGCGCAGCGGGAAATGGCGCGCCGGCTTCAAGCTCGCGTCGCCTCACATCGTGGTGGGACTGGTGCTGCGTGGCGGCGTGATCGGCCTGCTGGCGGCTCGCCAGCGGCTTCGTGCTGGCGGTGTTCCCGTCCAACGCCGGTGGTGCCTTCGACAACGCCAAGAACATCGAGGAGGGTCACCACGCGGCAAGAACTCCCGGCCCACCACGCTGCCGTGATCGGCGACACCGTGGGCGATCCTTCAAGGACACCGCCGGGCCCAGCCTCAACATCCTGGTCAAGCTGATGAGCATCGTCGCCATAGTCATGGCGGGGGTGACGGTGTCCTGCAGCCTACTCTGACGGGCGCGAATCAGTCTCCGCAGAGTCCCGCGAAGGGCAGCGGATTTGTGGTACATTTCTCCCCGACAGCAATCCCGCATCGGGCCGCGCTTGCGGCGCTGTGACCGGGCCATTTACCGGGCGGGGCCGTCCCTGCAAAAAATGCCCACATCCTGTCTACCCTGGCGAGGGAGTCATGCTTACCATCAAACACACGGCGCTGTACCTGGTCCTGGCGGCTTCCATTGTTGTCAGCGCCACCCGGGTACTGGCGGCGGACACCGCTTCGACGGCTGCAGTGACAGACCAGGGCGATGGCTTGCTGACACAGGGCGTTACCGGTCTCGTCTGGACGCAGGCCGATAACGGCTCGGATATCGGCTGGGAAGCCGCCGGCGCCTATTGCACCGGCCGGGGCAATGGCTGGCGCCTGCCCTCGGTCGAGGAACTGCTCTCGCTCTACGACAAGTCCGGCACACTCAGCTCGGGCTGTGGCGCAGGGTATACCTGCGGGGTATCGCCGCTGTTTCGTTTGACGGGGCCCTGGTACTGGAGCAACGAGGCGAACAACGCGTTGTCGTCGTGGCTTGTCATCCTGACCAAGGGCACACCCTATGCGTACGCCGTGTCCGATCCCGCCAAAAAACGGGTGCTGTGTGTGCGGGCTTCCTGAACCGCGCACAGCGTCGCCTGGCTACGTGTCCAGGGGAGTTGGACTGCGCGCCGAATGTCGCCCGGTCTCCGTGTCACCACCTGCAAACGCAAGGAGCGCACCATGATGCGCCAGAATTTTTCTCGCTCCGCCCGTAATGCCCTGGCACTGGCCACTGTGCTACAGGCTTCAGCGGTCCCCGCAACGATCGCCGCCGACCAGGCGCAGTGGGCGGACGCGAAGGAGATCGCCTACAGGATCACCGGGGAATTCGACGGGCGCTTCCCGCTCGGTACGACAGGCGATGCCCATGCCACGGACCGGGTGGAAATCGAGTTCACCACCAACGCGGACGGCGACCTGCAGGGAGACGTGACCATCCGCAATTTCAAGTCGGCGGTGTCCGACCCGCAACCCGTACCGAAGGGCTGTCGCGCCCCCGAATTGAAGGGTGAAATTGAGTTTTACACCCTCAGGTCGCTGGAGTGCATGGCGTGTAGCCCCGAGATCGCCGCCTACGCGGATCCCGAGGAGAGCGGCGCGGCCAGCAAGAATATGACCATGTCCGTGGTGAAGTCCGAGCGCGAGTATCCCGACATGTTGGTCGGCGCCGCCTGTACCGGCAAACTGGCAGTCGCGGCGCACACGCAAAAGGACGGTGACATGTTCACTGTTCCCGCGCGCGGCGAACTCATGGTGGCCCCCGAACCGGGAAAGATCGTCGTACAAAACCAGGGCTGGACCTGGACCTACCAGGCGACACCGATCGGGACATAAAAAGCAACTGCCAGGGCGCGTTGCCATGACACGCTGGCGCTGAGGGCAACCGTACCCTATGCGACAGCGCTGCCGCGCTTGCGCGGGCTGGCGAGCGCGCGCTTCCGCCGCACCGGACGCCGGTTGGCCGCCGGTGTCGCGGCAATGTCCTGCACAAATGCCGTCAGGGCAGCTTCCCATGCCTCGATGTCGACCGGATCGCAGACCACCAGGCCGCGTACGTCCGGCAGGGTGTCGGCCAGTGCCCTGGCGGTGGACAGCGGGTGGGCCATGTCGTCCTCCCAGGCCAGGATCAGCGTGGGCACCTGCAACTGCCGCAGCACGATCCTGTCCGGCATATCCGAGCGGGCGGCGCCGCCGAGGGCCGCCTGCACGTGCAGCGGGTTTGCCCGCGCCAGTCCCTTGGCGGTGTGCAGCGCCAGCTGGCTGCGCCCGTCCTCACGCACGGGGATCGGCAACAGGTCCAGCAGACGGTAGGGGGCCGCGCCGAACAGCCCGGACACCCAGGCCATGCGCCGGTAGATTGCCGACTGCCGCGGACGCGTGTCCCAGGCGGTGGGCGGCAACACGAGCACCAGGCCCGCCACCTGCTCCGGTCGTTGCACCGCCGCTTCCAGCGCGGTGGCGGCACCCATGGAAATGCCGCCGAGAATATAGCGCGGTGCACCGCGCGCCGCCGCGACGGAGTCCGCGACCGCGAGCATGTCCCCGGCCATTTGCGACCAGGCGTAATCCTCGCGCTTATAGCTGCCGTCGGAATTGCCGTGGCCCCGGGCGTCGTAGCGCACCACCTCGGCGTGGCGCGCCACCCTGCCCCAGTCCCACAAACCGGCCAGGTCCTCCACCCGCATGCTGCCCATCAGGCTGTGTCCCCAGACAAAGGGAATCCCCTTGCCCTGGCTGCGCACGGCGAGCTCCACCTCGCCGAAACGCTGCAGGTAACTGTGATTCGTCATTATCCGGCCTCCCCGGCCCGCATAACGTGCTCGGGCCGCTCCATTTTTTCCGCGCACACGTCGCGTAATTCAGACAGGGCATTAGTGATACCGTCCGCCAGCCGCTCGATATCCGGCACCGCTTTCTTGCAGCCCATCAGCGAGAAATTCAGGTTTCCGGCGTAGCTCCACACGGTGATGTTGAGACCGCAGCCCTCGACCAGCGGGCCCATGGAATAGATATCGACCAGCGTGCCGTAGTTGCCCGAGAGCCGCCTCGCGGGGCCCTGCACATTGGAAATGATGACGTTCGTCATCGGGTGGTAATCCGCCCGCTCGGCGCTGCGGTGGCGTTGCTTGAGATTGGTTTTCCACAGCGAGAACAGCGGCGGCAGGAAATGCATCAGCTGGATGAACGTGTCCTTGCCCATCAGGTCCAGCTCCTGTTTCGCGACCTGGGTCGCGCGCTGGATGGCGTAAAAGCGCTCCAGTGGATCGGGGATACTGGTCCACAGGCAGGTGGGCAAATAGGTCGTGCGATTACCCGACTCGCGCTGTGACCCGGGCTCGTCAGCCGACACCGGGATCGCCGTGCACAGCGGCTCAACCGGCAGGTCACCATGCAACAGCAGGTAATCGCGGATGGCGGTCGCCGCCAGTGCCAGCAGGAGGTCGTTGAGCGTGCCGCCCAGCGCATGGGCGACCGCCTTTGCCTCCGCCAGCGGCACCTGCAGGGTGGTGAAACTGCGGCGGGGGGAGAGCGCGTGGTTCAGCCGCGTACGCGGTGGCGGGTGGGCCAGCCGCTCCACGGTGGGCGAGCCCACTGCACGGTGAAAGGCGAGCAATCGCCGGCCCGCCTGCCACATGACCCGGAGAAACGCGGGGAATTTCCGGATGTCGCTTTTGACATGGTCGCGCAGGGCGTCCCACACCAGGCGCCGACCGCTGGGCAGGGGCTCCGCTCGCCAGGGCGAGTCGGCGACCGGTGTCTGCAGGCTGGCCTGCTGCTCCAGCACCCGGCTGAGGTAGCGCACGGTCGCGGCGCCGTCCGCCAGGCAGTGGTGGATCTTGTGCACGACCGCCACCCTGCCGTGTTCCAGCCCGGTCAGCATCCACAGCTCCCACATCGGCCGGTAGCGGTCGAGGCGGTGGCACATGATCTGGGCGATCATGTCATGCAGTTCGCGCATGCCGCCTGGCGCGGGCAGCGCGGCGCGGTAGATATGGGAATCCAGGTCGAAGTCGGGGTCGTCCACCAGCACCGGGTGGTGCAGGTTGAGCGGGACGAACAACACCCGCTGGCGCAGCATCGGTACGACATCCAGCGCCGCTTCCAGGCGCGCCCTGAGCATGCCGTAATCCGCCCCCTGGTAATGCGATTCGAAAATCTGCACCTTGATCGTGTGCATCAACACCGTCGGCGTCTCGGTGTAGAGAAAGCTGGCGTCCTGTCCGCTGAGCCTATGCACGCTGGCCCCCGCGGGCAGCCGCCCCGCGCGCCCTGGCTTTACCGGGGGCCGCACGCCGCGCGACGCTGCGGCACGCCCTGGCCAGTTCCTCGCCAAATTCGGGTTGCAGGCAGGCGAGGTGCCCGTCGTCGTAGAGGAACAGTTCGCTTTCCCTGATCAGCGCGGCCATCTCCCGCTGGTGCTCCTGCGGAATGGCACGGTCCCGCTCGGTGCACACGACGGCGGTCGGCACGTCGATCTCGTGCAGCCATGCACTGGCGTCGTGCAGGGCCATCTCGCGACCGGACTCGATCACCATGCGCAAACTGGCGCGGCGCAATTCGTCCAGCGCCCAGCGGGTTTCATCCTCGTGCAACTGGTCCGCCAGGCGCGGCAGGAAGCGCTTCAACAACCCCCTGGGCAGGTGACTGAACAGGTCCACCACGTTGCCGAGGCCGACCATGGCGGCGAACAGCGGCAGCACCACCAGTTCCTCGTGCCGCGCCACCCGCGCCCGGTAATTGGTGGCGGCGAGCACCAGGCCCGCCACGTGCTGCGGGTGGCGGCGCCAGAGGTACTGCACGATCGCCCCGCCCATGGAGTAGCCCACCGCGATGACCGGGCCGCAGCCGACGGCGTCGATCAACTCGGCCATATCGTCGGCCGCGCGCTCGAAGGTGAACCGTTCACTGCCGCGCCAGCTGCGCCCGTGGCCGCGCACGTCCGGGGCGATGATGTTGAAGTGCCGCGCCAGCGCGGGAAACAGGCGGAACCAGTTCAGCCCGGAAGAGACCACCATGCCATGGATCAGCAGGATCGTCGGTTTGCCCGGGTTGACATGCTGCCGGTAAAAACAACTGCCGAGTCCCGGCAGTTCCACGAACACGCCGCTGGCCGGTGCCACGTTGCGGCCGGACTGCCGGAATGTCGCTGGTGCGCTTGGGGTTTGCACATAACCTCCCGAGGCGACTCAGCCCCTAGCTGGACTTGCGCCCGACGCCCGACCGCTGCCCGGTTGCCGCCGTGCGAGTAGCCGGCGTCTTTTTGCGGGGCGCGGGCCTGGCTTTTGGCTTGACCTTGGTTTTTGCTTTCGGAGTGGCCTTGGTTTTTGCTTTCGGCTTCGCTTTGGTCCTGGTCCTGGCCTTGGCACCGGCGCGCCGGCCGCCGGCACTGTTAGCGCGCCGCTTTGTTCCCGCGGCCAGCCGCAGGTAGTCGCGCAGGGCACTGGAGAGACCGTCGATAATCTCCCAGGGGTCGGGCACCAGCTGCGGCTCAATGGTCAGCCCCACGTCCACCTGCGCGCAGTAACTGACGCAGGTAAAATTCAGGCCCATGCCCGGCGTGATGATCGACATGGGGTACATGGTTTCCATGCGCGCACCGGCAACGTACATCGGCTTGTCGCTGCCGTGCACATTGGAGACGATCAGGTTGGAGCCGAGCATCTGGCAGGTCTGCTCCGGCGTGGCGGCGGACATCATGGCGGTCACCATCAGCGGCGGCATGACCTGGATCAGTTCAATGAAACCCTTGCCGCCACGGTGCACCAGCGCCTTGGCCTCGGCACATTCCTCGCTGATGGCGCGCAGGCGCGCGACGGGGTCCGCCACGTCCGTAGCCAGGGTGACGGAGACCTGCGTCACCCGGTTGCTGATCTCGGCGTCCTCATCCGTGCGCAATGAGATCGGGATGCCGGTGCGCAGAGCCAGCGGGGGCAGTTCATCGCGCGTGAGCAGGTAGTGACGCAGCGCGCTGGACACCAGGGCCAGCAGGACGTCATTGACCGAGACATCGAACGCCTTGCGCACCTTCTTGATATCGTCCAGTGATAGCGAGCCGAACACGAATCCCCGGTCGCTGCCGATGGCGCCGTTGAAACAGGTAACCGGCGTCTCGGGCCTGTCGCGTCCGCGGCGCTCCCCGCGCCGCAGCGGCTCGAGCAGCCGGGGACCCACCATGTCAAGAATTCCCCGGGTCATCGCCCCCGGGAACCCGGCGAGGTGCAGCGTCGCCAGCGCGGACCGCCGCAGCCAGTTCGGCACTTCCCCGGCACGGGCGCCGGAGATGGCGGCATCCACCGGCCGGGGCCTGGCCCTGGGCTCGAAGTCGCACAGCAGTTCACCGAGCTTGCTCGCGCCCTGCCCGTCCATCATGCAGTGATGCAGTTTCTGCAGGATGGCGTACTTGCCGCCCGCCAGTCCCTCGATCAACCAGAACTCCCAGAGGGGCTTGCTGCGGTCGAGGTGGCGGCTGTACAGGTACGCGACCACCTCGGACAGCGCCTGGCGGTCACCCGGCGCGGGCACCGCGATACGCCTGAAATGGTTTTCGTAGCGGAAGTTCTCGTCCTCGACCCAGTAGGGCAGGTCCAGCCCCATGGGTACCTCGTGCAGTTTCCAGCGAAAGTGCGGCACGGCACTGATGCGCTCGATCACCTTTTTCCTCAGGTACTCGAAACTGAACCGGGGGCAGTGGCTGGTATCCAGGATGACCAGCCCGGCCGTATGGTGATAGACCGTGTCGGTCTCCCCCGCCACGAACAGGATATCCTCCTTGCCCAACTGCCTGACTGTCGCCATAACGCCCGCCTTTTTCGTCCGGCGGACGAACCCCTTCGGGAGGCCGCGCGGATCATCCACACCTCGTTCCAGTCTGGAGCAACGACCCCGCGCCGGGTAATGATTTGCATCAATGGAACCGTGGAATGCGGTTGCATTCCCGCGGTCGGCGGACCACATTTGCCCGGGTATTGTCGCCCCGGTGGCCGCCACGGCAGGGAGCGCTGCCCGCACGCAAAAAGATAAGGAGCACTGCAACCCCATGGCATCCAAGCTGACCTTCAATCTCGCCGACCTGTTCGAATCCGTCGCCGACACGGTGCCGGAACGCACCGCCATCGTCACGGTGCAGCGCCGGCTGAGCTACCGGGAACTGGACGAACGGGCCACGCGGCTGGCCAACGGCTGGCGGCGGCTCGGCATCGGGCAGGGCGACCACATCGGGCTGCAGTTGTACAACGGCAGCGAATACCTCGAGGGCATGCTGGCGGCCTACAAACTGCGTGCGGTGCCGATCAATATCAACTACCACTACGTGGCGGGGGAACTGGAGTACATTTTCAATGACGCGGACCTGGTGGCCCTCGTGGTCCACCAGGCCTTCGCCCCGGCGGTGGCCGCCGTCACGGGCCGCGTCCCGCAACTGCACAACGTTTTCTGTGTGGCGGACACGTCCGGCGCCGTCGTCGACTCCCGCTTCCACGACTACGAGAAAACGCTGGCGCACAGCCCCGAGCTGCGCGACTTCGCACCACGGGACTCGGACGATCTCTACATCGTCTACACCGGCGGCACCACCGGCATGCCCAAGGGTGTGATGTGGCATCACCGGGACATCTTCTTTGGCGCCATGGGCGGCGGCGACCTGGACCAGAGCCGCGGCCCCATCAAGGCGCCCGAGGAACTCGCCGGACGCATCGGCGACACGGCCCGCCGCCCTGCCCGCGCCGCCGTTCATGCACGCGGCCGCCCAGTGGGCCGCCCTGAGCCTGTTGTTCGCCGGCGGCAAGATCGTCATTCCCGCCGGGGGTCGCTTCGATCCCGAGGCCATCTGGCAGAGCGTCGACGACGAGGCGGTAAACCTGCTGATCGTGGTGGGCGACGCCATGGCCACGCCCCTGGCGGACACCCTGGCAGCCTCCCCCGGTCGCTGGACCGCCGCCAGCCTGCTGGCCATCGCCTCCGGCGGCGCCCTCTTCTCCCCGGCCACCAAGGCGCGCCTGATCGCGCTGCTGCCCAACTGCTTCATCGTCGACGGCCTGGGTTCCTCGGAGACCGGTGTGATGGGCAACAAGATCAGCGCCGGGGAGGGGAGCGAGCGGGAAGCGAAATTCATGGTCAACGAGTCCACCATCGTGCTGGACGACGACAACCGCAGGATCGAACCCGGCTCCGGCGTGATCGGCCGCATCGCCCGCCGCGGCCACGTGCCCATTGGCTACTACAACGCGCCGGAAAAGTCCGCCAACACCTTCGTGGAGATCGACGGCGAGCGCTGGGCCATTCCCGGCGACCTGGCCACCGTGGAGGCGGACGGTCGCATCCTGCTGCTGGGGCGCGGCTCGGTCAGCATTAATTCCGGCGGTGAGAAAATATTCCCCGAGGAAGTGGAGTCGGTGGTCAAGGAACACCCGGATGTCATGGACGCGGTAGTGGTGGGACTGGAGGATGAGCGGTTTGGCGAGCAGGTCGTGGCGGTGTGCCAGACCCGCAGCGGCGCGCTACTCGAGCTGGAAACCCTGCGCACTTTCTGCCGCGGCAAGCTGGCGCCTTACAAGATACCCCGCGCCGTGGCCTGCCTGGAACAGATCAAGCGCTCACCCGCCGGCAAGGCGGACTACCCCTGGGCGAGGGAGGCGGCCCGGGCGGCGCGGTTGCGATAAAGGCCGGTGTCGACCACCTGCGCCATTTTATCCTCGTCGAGGAAGCCGCCAAGGAACGCGTTGATGGCGGCGGCCGCCCCGGCGGGATCGCTGATGATGTCCTGGTGCCGCACGTAAAGCACCCACGCATTGGGATTGTGCGCCAGCCAGTCCTTGACCAGGCTCACCTGCCGCCGGTAGGCGCTGCGGATCTGCTCGTCGCTGAATTTGTCCTCGCCGCGTTTCTGCCTGCTGAGCATGGTGCGTTGCGAGGCGAGCACCTCGGCGCTGTCGCGCTCGATGAACACCACGCGGCAGGGCTCGTCCCTGGGCACGTAGGGCAATAGCTGGGCGACGATCTTGACCGCCTTGTTGCGCGCGTCTTTTACCCAATCGCGCTTCGTGCGCAACTGCGTCGCCTTCTGCAGCTCGTAGTAGCCCCTGGGGTTGTCCTCGTCGGCCTTGCGCTTGTTGTCGGTGAGAATCTCCATGCCACCGGCGTCCAGCATCTGCATCAGCATCGAGGTGCCGGAGCGCGGCAGACCGGCCACGATCGTCACAAACTGCGCCGGCGCGTCGGCAGCCGGCAGGCGACTGGTGTATTCGCCAGTGGCCTGGGGAACGGGCGCCTCGCTCGCCGTTCGGGCAAGGGCATCGCCCTCACCGCCGGGCGCCTCGGCGAATTCGTCCTGCATGACGGCGAGGCTCTCCCGGTAATTCAGGGCCTTCATCTGCTTGAGGTCGCGCAGCGCGTCCCGGTGCCGCGTCAGCGCCCGCGGGTCGTCGATCCAGTAGCGGTACAGCCGCACCAGCAGGCGATGGGCCTGCACGAAATTGGGGTTGAGGTCCGCCGCCACGGCCAGGGACTGCGCCGCCGCCTCGAACCGCCGCAGGCGAAACAGGGCTGAGCCGAGAATGAAGTGCGCCATGGGGTAGTGGAAGGTCATACGGACAGTCGCCAGCGCCTCCCCGGCGGCTTCCTCGTAACGTCGCTGGCGATGGCAGGCCCGGGCGAGGCCGAGGTGGGCGTGGAAGTTGAGCGGGTCGATTACCAGCGCCTTCCTGAACGCCGTCTCGGCGTCCGCGGCGCGGCGCATTTTCAGGTAGGTCAGGCCGATCTGGATGTGCAGGCCGGGGCGGTTCGGCTGCGCCTCGCCGGCGAGGGCCAGGTACTCCATGGCTTCCTCCAGCCGGTTCTCGTCCAGCAGGACACAGCTCATCAGGAAGTCCAGGTCGTAGTTCGTGGCGTGCTTTTGCTCACGCAATCGCTTCCACTCGTCGCGCTCCTTGCGCGACAGCAGGGGCTGGGCCGCTTTCGATTCCGTTGCCGTGCCCTCCGCCGCCCGGTGCGCGGCCTTGCGCGCCTCCCGCCGCTCGTGCAGGACCTGGCGCATCTTCTCGATGCGTTCGGTAGCGCGTTCCTTGAGCACGCCGCGCGTCACGCGCAGTTGCTCCACCAGCTCGCGCAGCGCCTGCGTGTTGCCCATGGCGCGATGACACATCGCCAGCTGCTTGCCGAAGCGCGAGTCTTCCGGCTCGGCCTCGTACAATTCACCGAAGATAGCGATGGCCTGCGGGTAGAGGTCCGCGTCCATGTAGGAGGCCGCGAGGTTGTAGCGCATCTCCCTGGCCGCCCGCGCGACCGCCTGCGCGGCGTTGTCGCCGGGCGCCTCGATGTAACCCAGCGCCACCAGCTGGTCCAGTGCCGCCTTGGCGGCCAGCGGGTCCTGGCGCACGGTCTCACTGTGGCGACCGTCATCCCCCGCCACCGCGTCCCAGCTGGGAATGCGCTCCACCTTCGGCGGCACCTCGAATGCGTGCAGCAGGGGTTTGCCGTCCATGTCGTCACCGACCGGCAGGCCGTACAGGGTCAGCAGGGTCGGGGTGATATCGAGCAGGTTGGCGCCATGAATGAGTTCGTCCTTCTTGAACTCGGGGCCGGCGATCAGGAACATGCCCAGGTCCCGGTGCTCCACGGCCGGTCCCGCCGGCTCGCGCGGGATCTGTCGCGGGCGCAGGTGATCCGGGTGAAACCCGTGATCGGAACACATCACGATCGTGGTGTCCTCGTCCACCAGCTCCAGCATCGTGCCCAGCATCATGTCGTGGAATTCGTAGCCGGCGTTGACGACGCCCGAGTACAGCTCGAAGTCCCGCTCCGATATCCAGTCCTGCCGGGGCGGGTGGTATTTCATGAAGCCGTGGCTGAAGTGGTCTATCGCGTCGTAATACACCGCGAAGAAATCCCAGTCGTCATTTTCCAGCAGCCAGGTGGCGGCGTTATTGATGGATATGCACTCGGCCAGGATTTTCATCATCGAACCCAGACGCCGGTCCTTGGCCTGGTCGATCTCCAGCGCCTTGGGAATGAACGGCAGCACCTCTTCCGGCACCAGTTCGTTGGGGTTGAAGCGCAGCTCCGCCAGCGTGGCGGACAGGTGCTCGGGGTGAATACCCCCCGGCGGCAGCGGCCACGGCTGGTCCGGCGGCCCGACCGCGTGGTGGAAGTGGTTGCCCACCATCACCCCGTTGATGGCCTCCACCGGGTGGCTGGGCCACCAGCCCACCACGCCGCACTTGTGGCCGGTCTGGTTCAGGATGTTCCAGATGGCCTTGGTGCTGCGCGACAACTGGCTGACCGGCTGCACCGCGCCGCCGTCTGGGGTCGGCTCGGTGAACCCGAGGATACCGTGCTTGAAGGGCCGCTTGCCGGTGGCAATGCTGGTCCACAACATGGGTGACAGCACGGGGTGCAGGGTGGCGAGGTTGCCCATCACGCCGCGCTCGATCAGCCGGGCGATATTGGGCATGCGCCCCGCCTCGATCAGGGGGTGGATGACCTTCCAGTCGGCGGCATCCCAGCCGATCAGCAGGGTTTTCGGTTTTTTACGGTTTGCCGGGGTAACGGGCTGATTCATAGCGTCATTTCTGGGGTATGGCTGAAATGAAAACGCCCCGGCAGCCGCCAGGGCGTTGCGGAAACCTTCAACGGCGCGTCGCGCCGGATCCTACTGCCGGGACTGGCTGGCGCGCTGCTCGCGGCGTCGGCGCATCCCGGCGAGACAGAGGCTGCCCAGCGCCAGGCTGGTCAAGCCGTAGGCCAGCGGGCCCATGACCGGGACCGGCACGTTCGTTGATGGCGGTGTCACAATCGAACCGCAGTCGTATATACCATTGCCGGTATCACCGACCTGTATCGGGGTATCCGGCGTACTTTCGTACGCATACGCGTTGACCTGGATCAGCACGTTACCGGGATTCGGGTTGGACTGCAGGCAGATCCAGCCGTAATGCGTGCCGCTGGCATTCACGAACCTTACCCCGACAAAGCCGAGTTCGTTGGGCCCGCCGGTCCAGCCGGCGCCGAGGCCATTGCCTGGCCCGGCAACCAGGTCGTTGCCCGTGTCCATGATACTGGAGGTCCAGGAATCGGTGGAGATCGAGGGCCCCAGAGTGAACCCGGCCGACAGCTTGGGCAGGTCGTCGCTGCCACCGCCGAACTCCTGGTTGGATGAGGAGTACGGGCCGAAGGCCGCCGCCACGCCGTTATTGCCGGGGGACCCGGAGGTGCCTGATTGCAGGCTGCTGTAACCCCAAACGGCAAAATCGTTATTGCCGTCACCGTCCATGTCGAACTGGTTGAAGCCGGGACTGCTGTAGATGGTGCCAACGCCGTTGACCACACTGATCGGTGGCGCGTCACCGCCGTTGAGCACGACGGCGGCCTCGGCCTGGGACATCATCACCATCATCGAGCTGGCGGCCGCGCCGTAGGTGGCCATCCGGCGCACGTCGACGGGCAGTTTCGATTCCTTCAGGTGACCGCTGGCGGTCAGCAGGTAATCGCTGATTTGTGTGTCAATGGGCTTTTCGCGTTGGAAGGACATGGTGATGCCTCTTATTTATAGGGATGGTCAGACCCGAAAACTATCACAGTTAGCTTCACAAGCACAACAGCGGCGGAGCTGCAGGAGGGGGAGGAGACGAGCGACGCCCCGGCTGTAACCGGGGCATTGCGGAGGACTCAAACGGCGCGGCGGCGCCAGGTGCCTAGTGCTGCGACTGGCTGGCGCGCTGCTCGCGACGGCGGCGCAACCCGGCGAGACCGAGGCTGCCCAGCGCCAGGCTGGTCAGGCCGTAGGCCAGCGGGCCCATGACCGGGACCGGCACGGAGGGCGCCACGGGCGCCGCTGAACTGCACTGGACGATGCCGTTGCCCGTGTCGCCCATCCGGATCGGCGTGTTGGGCGTGCTTTCATAGGCGTAACTGTTCGCCTGCATGAGCGCGCTGCCGGGCGTGGGGTCGGACTGCAAGCAGATCCAGCCGTAGTGGGTACCCGAGGCATTCTCAAAGCGCACCCCGATGAAGCCCAGTTCGTTGACGCCCCCGGTCCAGCCGGACCCGGCGCCATTGCTGGGGCCAAAGACCACGTCATTGCCTGAATTCATTACGCCCGACGTCCAGGAACTGGTGGAGAAGCTCGGCCCGATGGTAAACCCGGCGGACAGCTTCGGCAGGTCATCGCTGCCGCCGCCAAACATCTGGTTGGTGCTGGAATAGGGGCCGTAGGCAACCGCCACGCCGTTATTTCCGTCCGAGTAATTCCACACCGCAAAATCGTTGTTGCCGTCACCGTCCATGTCGAACTGGACAAAACCGGTGCTGCTGGAACCGATAAACGTGCCGGCACCGTTGACCACGCTGATCGGGGGCGCGTCGCCGCCGTTGAGTACGACGGCGGCCTCGGCCTGGGACATCATCACCAGCATCGAGCTGGCGGCCGCGCCGTAGGTGGCCATCCGGCGCACGTCGACGGGCAGCGTCGAGTCCTTCAGGTGACCGCTGGCAGTCAGCAGGTAATCGTTGATTTGTGCGTCAATGGGCTTTTCGCGTTGGAAGGACATGGTGATGCCTCTTTTTTGTGTACATTGTGAGTGCGGGAAAAGTAACACGGTTTTTGTGGCAATCACAACCCGTCCGCGGGTATCCCGGCCGTAACACCGGTATTTCTACCCAAAGAACGCGCCGTCAGACAAATGCGTGGCGGCATAACCCGGGAATACCGGAGGAGCCCCCAGCGTAGGCGAAGCATCCGGACTCCCGGCATTTTCTATTTGATAAACCGTCAAATACTATTGATAATCCGGAGCATAATTAGAATAGTCGGAGCATCGTATGCGTTTGCCGATAGCCGTCCTGGTTGTTGCAACGGCGCCCCTCGCGCAGTCCGCCCTGGCCCAGGGCCGGGAAACCATGCTGGAGGAAGTCCTGGTGACGGCCCAGCACCGCACGGAATCGGCCATGTCCACCCCGATCTCACTGTTTACCATGAGTACCGACCAGCTGGAGAAGCAGCGGGTGGGCAGCATATCGGACCTCAACGGGCTGGTGCCCAACCTGGCCATCGACAACTTTCCCGCCAACAACCAGACCCTGCGCCTGTTTATTCGCGGCGTGGGCCTGTCGGATACGCAGATCACCCAGGACCCGGCGGTCGGCGTGTACCTCAATGGCGCCTATATCGCGCGCTCGGCGGGCCTGACCTTCGACGTGGCGGACCTCGAGCGCATCGAGGTGTTGCGCGGCCCGCAGGGCACGCTGTATGGGCGCAACACCACCGGCGGGGCGATCAAGTTGATCACCAGGAAACCCGATCTCGAAAACCTGGCGGTTGACCAGACCCTGAGCGCGGGCAACAACTCCTTGTTCAGCAGCAAGACTTCAGTCAACGTGCCCTTCGCGCAGAAATACGCGACCAAGCTCGCCTACTTCTACCAGGACGTCGACGGCTTCACCAATAACGACGGCCCGGGGGGCGGCTTCGGCGACCGCAAGTCCGAGGGCTTCCGGCTGGATTTCCGCGCGGACCTCAGCGACGCGGTAACCCTCGACTACGGCTACGACAATTCCAGGATCAAGTACTACAACTACACCGCGCAGGCGGTGCTGCCGCGGGAGTCCGGCTCCGGCCTGCTAAGCATCATCGGTGACATTGCCAGCAACTACATCCAGTACAGCAGCAATCGCTTCAGTACGCTGGCCACGTCCGTTCCGCTGGAGCCCACCGACACCACGATCGCTGGCCACACCGTGAACGTCGAGTGGACCATCAACGACAAAATGACCCTGCACTCCATCACCGCCTGGCGCGAATTGCAGGACAAGACCTACACCGACTTCGCCAGCGGCTCCACGGAACAATTCCGTATCGATTTCAACACCGCCGTGCTCGGTGCCGGGGCCGGCGACGAAAAACTGGTGCTCCCACTGGTGCGACCCGACCTGAAACAGCAGCAGTTTTCCCAGGAGTTCCAGCTGCTGGGCAATTTCAACGACTCGCTGGAATACCTGGCGGGGCTTTACTACTTCTGGGAGGACGCCAAGGAGGACGGCCAGCCACTGCACCACATTTTTGATGCCTACCCTTTTGGCACCGGCACTATTTACGACCTCAGCGCCGAGTACAACAAGATTGAAAACAGCGCGCTGGCGTTTTTTACCCAGTTCACCTGGACCCCGGATGTGCTGGAGCGCCGGCTGCACCTCACCCTCGGTGGGCGCTACTCCAGCGACTCGCGGGAAGCGGACCGGCAGGTGACGGACGAGGTCGTGCTCGACAACGTTACGTCAGTCACCAACGTGCTGCCGCCGAGTTATTTCAGCGCCAACCCCGATCACGACTTCGACGACACGTCATTTACGTTCATCACCGAATACGACCTGCAGGAACAGTTCAATGTGTATGCGAAATACGCCGGGGCGTACAAGAGCGGCGGTTTCAATATCCGGGACCCGGAAGAGGAGGGTTTCAGCAATGGCTTCAAGGAGGAAAAGCTGAACGCCGTGGAAATCGGCTTCAAGGGCGAGGCGCTGGACCGCCGGGTGCGCCTCAGCAGCGCGGTGTTCTACCAGAAGTTCGAGGATTACCAATACAATTTCCAGATACCGGGCACGATCTCCGGGACGCGCGTATTCAATATTGATAACGGCGAGATGTCCGGCATCGAGCTGGAGGTGATGGCAATACCGACGACCGGACTCCTGCTGCAGCTCAGCTACGCCTACCTCGACAGCAAACTGGATGACGTCGACAACCCGTTCACCGGCCAGGTCGAGTCGGCATCCTTTGGCAACGCGCCCAAGCATACGTACAGTGTGGTCGTCGGCTACACTTTCCCGGCCACGTCCATCGGTGTCGTCAACGCCAACACCAGTTATAACTACGTCGGCAAGCGGGACCCGCAAAGCGAAACCACCTATCGCGATGCCTACGACCTGATCAACGCGCGCGTCGCGCTGACGGAGATACCGGGCCTGGGCGGGCAGTGGGAAGTGGCCCTGTGGGGCAAGAACCTGGCGGACAACAACTACGAAGCCTTCACCCTCGACAACCTGCCCCAGGCCAGTCGCGCGGTGATCTGGGGCGACGGGCGCAGCTACGGTCTGGACGTCACCTACCACTACTGAACGGGACGTTTCAGATGCGCAGAAAATCCCTTGTCAGGGTCATCAGGCGATTGGCCGCGAAGCGGCGCTAGTTGCTCACCGGCACGGTCAATAACGGCGCGGCGGGGCCATCGGCCAGCGAACTGGCCACCGCCAGCGACCACAGGCTGCCGAGCAGCTTGAAATAGCGCTTGGTTTCCAGGTCGCGCTCATCGATGTAAAACCACCCGCCGCGATGCGTCACCTTGATGTAGCCGTGTGCGGGCTCCTCGGGGGAAAAATGGATGGCGAGGTTTCTCCCGAGGCGACCCACCGGGGGATAATCGGCGACCATGCCCGCCTGCTGATCGCCCGGGGGTACTTCGATCCTCGCGCACAGCACTTCCACCAGATCGAGCACCGAGCGGGTGCTGATGCCCATAACGCCCTGCTGCGCGCCGTCGAGGCTCAGCCTGACCGGGATCACGATCCGCGCGTTGTCCGAGTAAAGCTGCGGCAGGTGCAGCAAGTCCAGCAGTTCTTTCACCAGCGCCGGGTGGTCCGGGTCGGACTGATCGATCACGATGGAATAACGGCCCTTATGCTCGGCGTTTTCCACCCAGTTCAGGCGGTGTGCCTGGGTGAGTTCGGCCATGATCGTGGCGAAGCGGTCGAAGCGCGGGTCGTCGTCCTGTTCGCCGAAGATAAAATCCGGGTTGTAAATGCCATTGACCGACGAGATCAGCCCGACGAAAGCGAGCCGCGGGTCGGTCATGGTGCGGGCCATCTGCGCCACCATGGCGACCGGCAGGGAGTAGGTCAACTGGCGCAGGTAGCGCTCACCGGCGACGGGGGTGTAGGAAATGGTCGGGTTTTCCTCGTAAATAAAACCGCCGGAGAAGGGGACGAGATTGCCCCGGTAATCGCTGTCATTGCCAAAGCCGGCCTGGATGCCCGCGCTGCTCTTGATACTGACGTTGGCCGTGACACTGGCGACCGCCAGCATGCTGCCCTGCTCCTCGTAGCGGTTGTGCACCAGCACCATCAACATCTGCTCGTTGTTGGTCCTGGCGATCACTTCGTTGTAGGCGATCCTGCCGCTGCCGATCGCCTCCGGCCCGACCACCGTGCAGCCGGCCAGCGCGCTGCACAGCAGCGCGGCGAGCAGCGGTCCCCGACCGCCAGTCGCGACACGGCGTTGCGGCTTCATGCGCTTTCCTCCACGTCCGGGCCGAGGTAGCGGAACCGGGGCTGGCGCACGCCACCCACGGTGACCGTCTCGACAAACATCGACAGGGGCCGGACCCACAGTCCGCCATCACCATACAGCGGGGTATACACAACCAACCGCTCACCCGTCTCCGAATGGGTTGCGACACCCTGCACCGCGTACTCGCCGCCCTTGTAATGTCGATAACGCCCCGTCCTCGGTTCCATCGCCCTGCCCTGGTGTGCGCGCGCGGCCAGCGGTCAGACCGGCGAGAAGATGAGCACGGGAATCCGGCGCACCCCCTCCGTGCGCGCCCGGTACTCCCGGTAGTCCGGGTACATCGCCTCCAGCAGCGGCCACAACGTGGCCTCCTCCTGCGCGTTGGCCTCGCGCATGCGATAGGTCTTTTTCACACTGCCGACCTGGATAGCGACCGTGTCGGCGGCCACCACGTTGTGGTACCACACCGGCAGTTTCGACATCCCGCCCTTTGACGCGGTCATCACCACGTCGTCGCCGTGCTTGAGATAGAGCTTCGGGACCTTGAGCACAGCGCAGGTTTTTCGCCCCACCGTCGTCAGGATGGCAACCGGGCCGCCCAGGAAGGTGTTCCACAGGCGGCCACCGGTCAGTTCGTAGACGGCGGTCTGCCAGCGACCGATCCTGCTGATGATCCAGCTGCCGAATTTTTCCTGTTTTGGGGTGTACCGCTGAATGTCATCGGCCATGCATGGACGCCTTACGTTGAAGTGTGCGCTGCGGACCGGATCACCCAGGGGCGCGCCGGACAGTCGCATCGGGGCAGCCAGTTTACCAGACCACCGGGAAATTGCTGCGGCCGGGCGCCGGGTCGCGGGCGATCGGTTATTCGCGCTGCCCCATGCGCTTGCCCGCCCGCGCCCGCTGCCGGGCTGCCGCCACCAGGCGCGGCGCGACCGGGTTCATTCTCGCCACGCCCTTGCGGATCAGCGATGGAATCAGGGTGGCGAGCACGCGGGCCGTGACCAGCTGCGGGTTGCGCCGGGGCACGGTCACCTCGAAGCGCCGCTCGCGGATCGAAGCGAGGATCTCGTCCGCCACCAGCTGCGCCGGGTATTTCTTGCCGCTGTAGGCGTTTTCATCCTCGAACAGGTCCCATATTCCGGTATCGATAGGACCGGGAATCACCAGCGCGCAGTGAATACCGGAACCGGACAGGTCGTTCCACAACCCGCGGGAAAAACCGTTCATCGCTCCCTTGGAGGCCGCGTAAATGGTTTCGTGGGTGGGGACGACGGTGGCGGCAAAGGAGGACACGTTGACGAGCACGCCGCGCTCACCGCCTTCCTCGCCCTGCAACAGCATGTGGGGGATGGCGGCGAAACTGGTCCACAGACAGGAGAGAAAGTTGACGCGCATCACCGCCTCGGCCTCCTCGGCGGAGATTTCGTAGAGCGGGCGGTGCATGGGCACGGCGGCGTTGTTGACGAGAATATCAATGCGGGCGAAGCGGTCCACCACCTGCGCGACCAGGCTCTCCGCGAAAGTTTTATCCCCGATGTCGCCAGTGATATGGCAACTGTCCGGCGTGTGCTCGCGGCAGGCGGCGCTGACCTGCGCCAGCAGGCTTTCCCGCCGGGCGGTAGCGACCACCGTGGCCCCCGCCCGCGCCAGCGACAGGGCGGTGACCCGGCCGATGCCGGAAGACGCTCCGGTCACCACGGCGACTTTTCCCCGGATATCCATAGCCTGCACCCTCGATTACGCCAGCGCCACGCTGCCGACAACAGGGCCCGGACCACTGCGCCGCAAGCCCCGGCACGGTATTTGACAAGTTGTCAGATTATAGCCAGCATGCGTGCATGTCTACCCGAACCGCACTCGTCGCCGCACTGTGCAGCGCCTGCCTCGCACTGGCGGCGCCCGGGGCCGTGGCGCAGAAAAAACTGCTGTGGGGCGACACCCATCTGCACACGTCGTACTCCGCCGATGCCTACCTCGACGGCAACTTCACCGTGGACCCGGAGACCGCCTACCGCTACGCGCGCGGCCTGCCGGTGATCCACCCCTTCCACCACGCGCGGGTACAGATCGAAGCGCCGCTGGATTTCCTCGTGGTCTCGGACCATGCCGAGTTCCTCGGCGGTATCCGGCAGGTGCACAGGTACGGCATCGACACCACGGGGATGGGCCCCATCGACAGGGTGGTCGCCTGGGGCGCGCGGAAGATGTTCCAGTTCGTGCTGGCGAGCGGCGACGGCATGCGCTATTTCAAATCCTTCAGCTCCACACCGATGGACCCGCGGGAGAATGCGGCACAACTGGCCGCCAACCCAATGTACACCCTGCCCGGACAGGCGGAGATTGTCGCCAACGCCTGGCGCGAGGAAGCGCTGACCGCCGATGCGAACAACCGGCCGGGGGAATTTACCGCGCTGATCGGCTGGGAGTGGACCTCCGCGCCGGGCGGCGCCAACCTGCACCGCATTATCTTCACCGACGGCGATGCCGACAGCGCCGCCGCCTACACCCCCTACTCCCGGGACGACAGCCCCTACCCCGAGGACCTGTGGCACTGGCTGGATAAAACCAGCGCCGCGACGGGGGCGCATTTCGTCGCCATACCCCACAACTCCAACGTCTCCAAGGGCTTTATGTTTCCGCTGGAGACGCTGCGCGGGGAGCCCTTTACGCCACAGTACCTGCAACTGCGCCGGAAGTGGGAGCCGGTGGTGGAGGCGACGCAGACCAAGGGCGACTCGGAAACGTTCCCGCAACTCTCCCCGGAGGATGACTTCGCCGCGTTCGAGCGTTATACGTTTTACATCCAGGCATTCCCCACACCCTATACACCCGGCGCGGGTGACTTTGTGCGTTCGGCCCTGCGGCGCGGACTGGTGCTGGCGCGCGACTACGGCGTCAACCCCTACCAGTTCGGCCTGATCGGCTCCACCGACTCCCACACCGGGCTGTCGTCGGCAGAGGAGCGCAATTTCCAGGGTGAACAGGCAGAGGATTCCGTACCCGGCAACAAGTCGCGGGGCATCGGCGGGGAGGGCAATCCCACCGGCTGGGATATGTCCGCCTCCGGGCGGGCCGCGGTCTGGGCCGAGGACAATACGCGGGAAGCCATCCTGCAAGCGTTCGAGCGGCGCGAGGTCTACGCCACCACCGGTCCGCGCATCGCGGTGCGTTTCGACGGCGGCTGGTATACACCCGGGGCGGCGGCCGCGCCGGTGCAGGTGCCGATGGGCGCGGAGCTCCCCGCCCCCGCCGCCGCTGACCAGGTGCCGGGATTCGCAGTGAGCGCGATGAAGGACCCGGCGGGCGCCAACCTGGACCGCATCCAGGTCATCAAGGGCTGGGTTGACGCGCGGGGCGACAGCCACGAGCGGATTTTCGACGTGGCCTGGTCCGGCGAACGCGCGCCGGATGCCAGTGGCGCCCTCCCGGCGGTCGGCAACACCGTGGACACGGCGACGGCGAGCTACCGCAATACCATAGGCGCGCCAACGCTGGAAGCGCTGTGGCGCGACCCCGACTTCGATCCCGCGCAGGCGGCGTTCTACTACGCGCGGGTGCTGGAAATACCGACGCCGCGGCACTCGCTGTACGACGCCGTGGCACTGGGCGTCAAGGCAGACGGGAAATGGCCCGCGACCCTGCAGGAGCGGGCCTACACCTCGCCCATCTGGTACCAGCCACCCGCCGCGCCCTGAACCCTGTCACCGCGCGCACGCCGCTTGGCGTCGCTCGCGGCTTAACTGAACTTCCCGTAGCGCGGATTGCGCTGGCCGAACAGCACCGCGTGGGCGTTGTCGTACAGGTACTTTTCCAGCACCCCGGGGCGCAAATCGAGCGCCTGCGCCTCGGCCAGGCAACGATCCATCGACAACACCGGGTGGTCCGAGGCGAACATGATCTTGTGCTGGCCGCGCGTATTCATGTAGTGGAGCAGCGACTCGGGCAGGTATTTCGGTGAATAGGCCGAAGTCATCAGGTACAGGTTGCGGTACTTGATCATGAGGCGGATGGCGATATCCCACCAGGGGTCCGCCCCGTGCTGCATGATCAGCTTGAGTTCGGGAAAGTGCAGGCACACGCGATCCAGGTACATCGGGTGCTGGCACTCGCCCGGCACCGGTGGCCCGGGCAACCCGGTGTTGACGCCGACCGGTATATCCATCTCGATACACTTGGCGTACAGCGGGTAATAGATCGGGTCACTCGGGGGCAGGTCGAGTTCGAAGGGAGTGACCCGCGCCATGACCAGGGGGTAATCGCGCGCCAGTTCTTCCATCGACCACAGCGCCTTCATACCCTTTTTAAGGCGCGGCTGCGCCGCCAGGTAAAAACGCCCGGGGTAGGTCGTGGTGAAGTCCAGTACGCGTTGTTCCGGGCGGTAGGGATCGACCGTGAGAAAGGCTTTTTCCACGCCGATGGCGTCCATCCGCGCGATCAACTCGTCCGCCTCGATATTGCGGAAGAAATCGTCACCGGCCTTGAAGTACTCTTCCTTGACCTTCTGCATGAAAGGCGTGTTGATCATCGCGCCCATGCTGACGTTAACCCAGGGGTCGATTGCTTTTATCGTCATCTTTGGATCTCCTGCAACAGGATAAACAACGGCTCGCCGCTACGCTGTACACACGCCGGCGGCCGGCTCCGGGCACCGAGGTTAGCATACCGGAACAGGCGCAACAGCATGCCCAGTCACCGCCCGGGCGCGTTTTTCCGGCGGTGGATCAGCACCGGGACGAGGGTCATGAACAGGCTTACCCCGCCGTACAGCAGGGCGACGAACAGCACCGCGTCGCCGACCGGGTCGAGTACCCCGGGCCGGGCGGGAAATACCGTGGCCTTGACCGCGATGGCCAGCGAAATGTTGCGAAAGCTCGCCTCGATATTGATGGCCAGGCCGTCGCCGCTGGCGAGTGACAGCGCTTTGGCGACCAGCACGGCGCTTCCCTGCATGGCCAGGATGAACAGCACCAGCGCCGCGATGCCCATAACGCCGTAGGCGGTGGCCGAGAGTCGACCACTGCCGGCGGAGCCGACCACGATCAGCAGTATCAGCAGCAGGCTCAGGCGGATTGCCCACTTGGAGAATTGCGCCGCGTAGAAGGTGGTCGTCTGCGACTTGAGCAGCATGCCCAGCAGCAGTGGAATGATCAGCGTGCCGAAGATATCGCGCGCGATGCGCCCGACCGGCATGCTGAAATCCGCCGGGAGGTGCTGGAACAATAAGAGCTTGAGCAGCAGCGGCGTGGTAACCAGCGCGGCCACCGTGGTAATGGAGGTCAGCGCGATGGACAGCGCGATGTTGCCGCGCCCGAACAGGGTCAGGATATTGGACAGGGTACCGCCGGGCACGGCGGCGACGAAGATGAGCCCGACGGCGATACCGGCGGGAATCGGCAGCACCGCGCCCAGGGCATAGGCGATCAGCGGCGCCAGCAGCCACTGGACGCCCAACCCTGCCAGCAGCCCCCGGGGCCGCTGCACTTCCAGCAGGAAATCTCGCGGTGTCAGCAGCGCCCCCATGCCCAGCATCGCCAGGAACAACTGGGCAGACGCCACCGGGTATTCATAGGCAGCGTAGTTGTTGATGAACCCGGAAACGACGTGCAGCGGGTTCACGCCCGGGATTTCACGCCGGGCCCGAGCTTGCTCATCAGGTCGCGCTCCATCGCCTGCACGCCCTCGCCGGCGTGCAGGTCCTTCAGCGCCCTGAGCGTCGGATACCCCTTCGCGGCTTCCGCGTCCCATTCATCCGCGAACGCGCCGCAGTCGATATGGCGCGTGATGTCCTTCATTACGCCGGTGAGATCCAGCCCATCGTAGCGCCCGCGACGGGAGAGCTGCCCGTACTGGCTCGCGGGGGAATGATGCTCCAGCTGCGCGACAAAACCCTCGGTGCGCAGCAACCCGTAGTTGCGCTCCACCTCGCCGGACAGGAACAGCTCCGTGAGCACCGCCTCCAGGGGAATCCCGAACTCCAGCATGGTGAGTACAAAGGCGCTGTTGACGTGGGTCAGTGCCGGCGACAGTACCTGTTCCACCGCCAGGTCCAGCAGCGCTTCCTGGTGGGGCGTCAGGGCGATGGCGCCCTCGCGCAACCCGCCCAGCGCCAGCGCCACGGCCAGCGTCCGCTGCAGCGCGGTGCCGGTCACATCCCGCTGCACACCCAGCGCGGTGATAAATCCCGCGCCTTCAACATAACAGTTGCGCACTTCGGGACCGAGCATGCGCGGCGCGATCATCGCCTGGTCGCCGGCCGGCGAGAAACGACTGAACGCGTAACAGTAACCGCTGGCGACGATGGTGAGCTGGTGCGCGGCGCGCGCCAGGCCCAGTCCGGGAATCACATCGTCCGGGACCAGGATGCAGACGATGTCCGCGTCCTGCGCGTCGGCCACGCTGCCGGTGGTGAAGCCGTCGCGCTCGGCCTGGGCCCGCGACTCGTCGTTGCGCACGCAAACTCGCGGAGCGAGGCCCGAGTCGCGCAGGTTCAGTGCCCAGGGCCTGCCCTGGTTGCCATACCCCACGATCGCCACCGACTGGCCCGCGATGGCCGCCGGGTCGGCGTCTCTTGCGTAGTAAAACTGCGTCATGGTGCCATCACTCGCCTGATGCCCGCTGGCCGATGCACATGGCCGATGCGGATTATCATAAGTCAATTGTCTTGTAAAAAACAGCCGCTCCCGGCGGCGCTACGCGGATCGGCGGATCGGCGATCCGCGTTTGCATGCATCACCGCCGCGTATATCATGTGCGCTGCCCAACTGCTGGAAGGCGCCCGTCCCGGGCCGGAACAATATGAAAAAAATAATGATTGCACTGCTTTGCCTGCCGCTGGTCCTCGTCCTGTTGGTGGCGCTGGCCGCCGGGGTCGCCCTGCAGCAGGGGATCGCCACCTGCGCGGATCTCGTTCCTGGTGGAGCTCGGCAAGCTGGACGGCCTGGCGGCCGTGATCTCGACCATCCGCACCGGTTCGTACGGGTGGATCCCCCACTGGCCGCGGACCCCTCCTACGGCCGGCAGCTGGTCGTTACCGCGGCCACGCCTCCCCTGGGTGCGCGGCAACCTCGACGGGCAAACCGCGCATGCTGGAATTCGCGCTGGCGCCGGCTGGGGCCGTACGACACACAGCAACAGTCCCTGTACCAGGTCTGGGAGGGCGACGTCCTGTTTGAAGGCGCGGCCTACGACTACAAGCACGGCCCGCAGCCGGTCAGCCAGGGCGCCTGGTACCAGCGGGATGCTGCCGGGGCACAGTGGTTCCTGGAGGTCGACGGCGCGGAGTTGCCAGCGACGGTACAGTACCTCGGGCACGAGTACGGGCCGGGGCACAGGACGGCCGCGATGCGCTTCGCCCTCGCGGCGGGAGACCGGCGGGTGGAGCTGACGGAACAACCGGAGCTGGTCGAACGCAACGGCGCACGCTATCTCGCGCGTGCGTTCCGCCGGGTGGATGACCAGCCCGACATCGCAGCGGGTTTTCGCACCGGTGCCGGCGAGCGCCACCTCGCGGCGGGCACGCTGGAAGTGCCGCTCACCGGCACCACCGCCATTCCGGCCCACGAGGACACCGCCGGCGCCTCGAACGTTGACGGTCGGGAACAGAGCGAGGGCGAGGCCGTGATCGCCGACAGCGACTGCCTGGGCTGCCACGCCCCCACCCACAAGGTCACCGGGCCGGCCTGGGCCCAGATCGCCGGCAGATTCAGGGGCAACGTGCAACCGGAAGTCGTCGCAGCATTAACCCGCAACGTGCTGCAGGGGACGGTCGGCACCTGGGGCCCCGTGCCGATGCCGGCGCACCCGCAGCTCACCCCGGAGCAGGCCACCGCGGCGGTGTCCTATATCCTCAGCGTCGACCCACTGGAGGCCAACCTCAATACGCCGAAGGACCCGCAGGGACGCCCCTACGCCGCCACCTACACGTTTGACGTGCTGCCCCGGCTCACCTCGCTGCACCCGTCGTTCCGCCTGGAAAACCTGGCGCCGCCGGGCTTCCAGCCCAAGGTGGGCGGCATGGCGTTCCGCGATGACGGCAAGCTGGTGGTGGCCAGCTGGGACCTGGACGGCGCGGTGTTCATCGTCGACCCCGACGCCCCGCCGGAGCAGCGGGTAAAGCGCATCGCCGAGGGCCTGCATGAACCGCTGGGGCTGGCGGTCGTCGACAACCGGATCTTCGTGCTGCAGAAGCAGGAACTGACGGAACTGGTCGACACCGACGGCGACGAGGTGATCGACCGCTACCGCGCGGTCACTTACGACTGGCCCAGCAGTACCAACTTCCACTCCTTCGCGTTTGGCCTGCTGCACAAGGACGACGATTTCTATTTCCTGCTGGCGATCTGCATCCTGCCCGGCGGCGCCAGTTGCCCCGAGCAACTGCCCACCCAGGGCAAACTCCTGCGGCTGGACAGCACGGGGAAACTGGCGACCTACGCATCCGGCTTTCGCGTTCCCAACGGCATCGCCACGGGCCCGGGGGGCGACATCTATGTCACCGACAACCAGGGCGACTGGCTGCCCTCGAGCAAGCTGATCCATGTCGAGGAGGGCGGGTTCTACGGCTCGCGGGCGGTCCCGGGGGCAGGCGTGATGACGCGCACGGAAATGCCGCCGGTGGTCTGGCTGCCACAGGACGAGGTCGGCAACTCGCCCTCGCAGCCGCTGCTGCTGACTGAAGGTCCCTACGCGGGCCAGATGATCCACGGGGACGTGTACAACGGCGGCGTCAAACGGGTCTTCATGGAGGACGTCGCGGGGCACCAGCAGGGCGCCGTGTTCCAGTTCAGCGCTGGCTTCCAGGGCGCGGTCAACCGCCTGCAGCGCGGACCCGAGGGCGCCATCTACCTCGGGGAACTGGGCAACCCGCCGAACTGGGGCGAGTACGGCAAGCCCTGGTACGGGCTGGAGCGTATGAGCTGGGTCGGCAACGAGGCCTTCGAGATGCTGGACGTGAAAGCGCAGCCTGACGGTTTTATCATCGACCTCACCCAGCCGTTGGCGGCGGATATCGAACTGTCGCCCGCCGACCTCCTGGTGAAGCAGTGGTTCTACTACCCGAACGAACAGTACGGCGGACCCAAGTACGATGCAACGGAGCTGCCGGTCGCCGGTGTCGAGGTGGCGCCGGACCGCCGCCGTATCCGCCTGCGCATTCCCGGGCTCAAGGAAGGGCGCGTGGTCTACCTACGCCTCAACGACCGGTTGCGCTCCGACAGCGGCAAAGCCCTGTGGACCTCGGAGGCCTGGTACACCCTGAACGCCATTCCCGGCGGTGTACCGGCGACCCCCGCCCCGGACGGCGCGGATCACGGCTGGCGCGACCTGTTCGACGGCAAGACCCTGACCGGCTGGCGCAATTTCGGCGGGGATGAGCACGATGTGCGCAAGTGGACCGTGCAGGACGGCGCGCTGGCGCTGGTGCAGGAAGGACCCTTCCCGATGTGGGACATGATCAGCAGCATCATTTTCGGCGGGCCCAGCGGCGACCTGGTCTACTACCGCGAAAAGTTCCGGGACTTCGAACTCAGCCTGCAATGGAAAATCTCCCCGGGAGGCAACAGCGGGATTTTCTACCTGGTGAAGGATGAGTCGGAAAACATCACCTGGCGCACCGGCATTGAAATGCAGGTGCTCGACAACGACGGTCACGCCGACGGCAAGATCAGGACGCACCGGGCCGGCGACCTCTACGACCTGATCGCCGCCGACCCGGAGACCGTGCGCCCGCCCGGCGAATGGAACGATGTGCTGATCCGGGTAAAGGACAACCACATCGAACACTGGCTGAACGGCGTCAAGGTGGTGAGCATCGAGCGGGGCAGCAGTGCCTGGAATGAGCTGGTCGCAAAGAGCAAGTTCGCGGACATGCCCGGCTACGGCAAGGCCGAGGCGGGTTATATCGCGCTGCAGGACCACGGCGACCCGGTGTGGTTTCGCCATATCCGCGTGCGCGAGCTGTAGGGCTGGCCTGCTTGCGGCGCCCCGACGGGATGCTTTCGCTGGCCGCGCCGCTGGCATAGACTCACTGCACTGACCCTCCGACCGGGCGGACCTCACCATGCAGGCACTGATCACCACCAACAACCCCCTGCGGCTGGCGGCCACCAAGCTGCTGTCCTACGCGTCCCCGAAGGCCTTCGTCGGCTGGCAGTCGCCGATGCAACTGCAGCAGATTCCCAACCCGAACCTGCCGGCGCCGGACTGGCTGGTGGCCAAAACCCGTTTGTGCGGCCTGTGCGGAAGTGACTACAAACAGGTGTTTATGAACGGGCGCATCGACAACCCGATGACGTCCATGATCTCCTGGCCGCAGGTGCTGGGGCACGAGGTGGTCGCCGAGGTGACCCGGGTCGGCGACAAGGTGAGCGCGCACCGCGTCGGCGAGCGGGTCCTGCTCAACCCCTGGCTGTCCTGCGTCACCCGGGGCCTGCCGCCCTGCGAGTTCTGCCAGCAAGGGAAGCTGGCCCAGTGCCTGAATTTCGGCAAGGGTCACATCGAGCGCGGCATTCACCACGGCAACAGCGCCTCCGCCACCGGGGGGTTCGCGGAGCAGGTCCCGGGCCACGCATCGCAATGGTTTCCCATACCCGATGAGATCAGCGATGAACAGGCGGTGCTGGGCGATCCCTTCTCCGTGTCCTTTCACGCCATACTGAAAGCGCCGCCACCGGAGCACGGTGCGGCGCTGGTCTACGGTTGCGGCACCCTGGGGCTGTTGGCCATCGCCATCCTGCGGGCGATCTACCCCGGCGTTAAAATCATCGCGGTGGCGCGCTTCGACCACCAGGCGAACCTCGCCCGGCAGCTGGGCGCCCACCTGGTATTGCCGCACCACCCCACCCGGGACCTGGTGCATCGCATCGCCGAGGAGACCGGCTCGACCCTCAACGAACCCTGGGTGGGGCTGCCCATGCTCAACGGCGGCGTGGACGTGGTGTACGACACGGTTTCCTCCGCCGAGACCCTGGGCGTGGACTTGCGCGTGACGCGCTCCTTCGGCTCGATGGTCATCATCGGCGTGGAGCCGGCGAAAACCTTCGAGTGGACGCCGCTGTACTTCAAGGAGATCAATATCATCGGCTCCAACGGCTTCGGCATCGAGGAATTCGCGGGGCAGCGCAAGCACGCCATGGAGTGGTACTTCGACTTTATCCGCACCCACGGGCTGGACGTGACGCCGATCATCACCCACCACTTCGCACTGCGCGACTACCGCAACGCGTTCATGGCCTGCTATGACCAGGGCAGGAGCGGCGCGGTGAAAGTGCTGTTCGACCGCTTCGACTGAGGCCGGTGCGCCCCTAATTCTTCAGCGCGTCCAGCGTCACCCGTTTCATCTGCCGGCGCATGAATTCCGGCGCCAGTGCGCGCACGATGTAGCCGGCGCGAATGCCTTTCGGATAGGTGGTTTCGTGCCGCCCCCTGCGCAGCGCCCGGAAGATCTCGTCCACCAGCTTCTCCGGGTCCGCCATGTGATTTTTCGATACCGGCGGCATGCGACTCAGGGCCTCCGCATCGAAGAACGGCGTATTGATGGCCCCCGGACACACGGTCAGCACATGCACGTTGTCGTCCTCCACTTCCAGCGACAGGGCCTCGGCCATGCCCACCGTGGCGAACTTCGAGGCGGCGTAGGCGCTTTCATCCGGCGTGCCGAGCTTGCCGGCGACAGAGGCGATGAACACGAGCCAGCCCGACCTGCGCTCCACCATCTGCGGCAACAGCAACTTGGTGAAATACACCGAACCGAAATAGTTGGTCTGCATCATCGCCTGCTGATCCTCGATATCCCAATCCAGGAAGCGCCGGTGGTGACCGTACCCCGCGTTGTTGAACAGGATATCGACGTGAGAGAAGGCTTCGAGAATGCGCGCACAGGCGGCGCTGGCCCCGCCGTAGTCGCCGACGTCGCAGGGAACGACCAGCGTGCGCACGCCCAGCGCCTCGACCTGGCTCGCCAACGCCTGCAGCGGCTCCGCCGGCGCGCAACCAGGGCCACATCGGCGCCGAGCGTCGCCAGACGCAGGGCGATACAGCGCCCGATACCACTGGGGCGCCGGTGACGACGGCCCGCAGTCCCCGGTAATCATTCAACTTCGCCATAACCACTCCTTCGCCTGTCGCAGTCACACCGCTCCAGCTTAGCCCAGAATCCGCACGGCGGTGTGAGACAGCCGTGCCAGCGGCCCGCGCAATTCGTACATTTCACGGAATGGATGCAACCCGTTTTGCAGCTGTCCGTGTATACTCGCTGCTGGCCCGGGCAGCCTGCAGCCGCAATCACCGCAGAGTGATGCAAGATGCCCCGGGCCTGATAACAACAAACTTCAAGGGGCCCTCCAGTGTCGAATCCTGTGCTTGACTACGTTCTGCGTGTTTTCCCGGCAAACTGCTCCCGCTCGCAAGCACAGCCGCAGCGACGAACCGGCGCGGCTCGCCGCGGCATCTGCCTGGGGCTGCTGGGACTGGCACTGAGCGGCTCCGCCCTGGCGCAGAACACCGACTTCAACGTCACGGTCAACACCGGCCCCGTGCCACCCAACAGCGCCACGGTCTACCCGGGGCAGGCCACCAGCCTGCGCATCACGCTGAGCAACAACTCCACCAGCATTCCCCTCACCGGCGTCGGCTACAGCAAGCCGCTGCCGACCAACGCGGTCAACGGCCTGCTGGTCAACGGCGCCAGCGCGATCAACGGCGATCCGGGTTGCGTGGGCGGTACGCTGACCACGTCTGCGGGGCAGCCGGGCATCAGCCTGTCCGGGCTGACGGTGCCGGCGCGGCAGATCGGCGTGGCCGGCTCCGGCGAGTGCTACCTGGATATACCGGTGGTCGCCTACTCCACCGACGGCAACAGCACCTCGCTGTCCTACAGCGTCAACGCCGGCGAGGTGAGCTCCAACCAGGGCACCAACAATACCGGCGGTCCGCAGGCCATTACCGTGCGGGCGGTGCAGCGGCCGACCTGGTCCAAGAACTTCTTCAACGGCAACAGCGCCAACAACGTGCTGGTGCTCGGGGGCGCGACCCGCACGCTGCGGATCACGCTGAACAACCCCGACCCCAATGTCAGCCTGACGGGTGTCAGCTTTACCGATGTCTTTCCCACCAGCGGCGCCATCGTGGGCCAGCTCGGGGGCGCGATCATGGAGCCGACCGGCACGGCGGCGACCGGTACCTGCGGCGGCACCGTGGTCCTGACCCAGGGCTCGGCCGCCCAGGTGGCGGTCTCCAATGTCAGCCTGGCGGCGGGTGCCAGCTGCACGGTGAACGTCGAGGTGCGCGGCCGCCAGACCAACGGGGTCTACAATCGCCAGCTCAACAACACCATCGCCGCCAGCAACTTCGTCAGCGCCCAGGGCCTGCGCCCGGCCAGTAACGCCACGCGCGCCGTGCAGGTGCGCTCGCCACTGGCGGTGGCCAAGGCCTTCAATCCCGGGATCGTCGCCAGCGGCCAGGCCAATAACCTGCGCATTACGCTGACCAATAACGGCGGCACGCCCCTGCCCGTCACCGGCTTCACCGACAATCCCATAGCCCGGGCCCCCTACCAGGACCGGCTGAACATCGCCAGCACCGGCAGCATCACCAACAGTTGCGCCGGCGGCAGCGTGTCGCTGCTCAGCGGGGGGCAGGGTTTCTCGGCGTCCGGCTTTTCCATTCCGGCCAACGGCAACTGCATCATCAATGTCACCTACACGGGGCAGACACCCGCCGCGGATACACCTACCACCTACACCAACGACATCGGCGAGGGCGCGGTGCAAACCAGCGTCCCGGGCATTGTCAGCCAGGCGCAGTCCGCCACCGTTCTGGTGGCCGACCGCCTGCGCGTACTGAAGACGCTGGACGTGGGCTACGCCTCCCCCGGCGACCCGGTACGCTACCTGGTGACGGTGCAGAACTACTCCACCACGCCGATTGCCAACGTATCGGTCACGGACGTGTTGCAGAACGGCGCCACGCTGTTGCTCGGCGGCAGTTTTGCCCCGACCCTGTCGCCCGCCTGCGGCGCGCTCGGCCTGAACGGCGCGGCCCAGGGCGACAGCTCGGTGACCTTCACGATTCCCACCATGCCCGCCCGGGTCGCGCCCAGCAATACACCGGGCACCTGCGTGATCAGTTTCTCGGCCATGATCAACACGGCCGCCGCCAGCTCCACACCCAACGCTATTGGTCCCGGCGGCGTGTGCTACACCAACGGCGGATCCATTTGTAATACGGTGCCTTCCGCAACCGTCAACACGGACCCGCTGCAAACCCTGCTGCTGGAGAAAACCTTCGACGGCGTGGACAACGTCTCCAAGCCCGAGGGCACCACGACGCGGCTGCGCCTGCAGGTCTCCAACTATTCAATCAGCGCGCTGACCAACCTGACGTTCAGCGACACCCTGCCCGCCGCGGGACCGTTCCAGCAATTGCGGGTCGCCAGTCCGGCGAATATTGCCAACACCTGCGGCGGCAGCGTGGTGGCGGTGGCCGGCACCACGTCGGTGGCGCTCAATGGCGGGACCGTACCGCTGTTCGACGGCAGTAACCCCGGCACTTGCGCACTCGAAGTGGACGTGGTGGGCCCAGCGGGTGTTTACCCCAATTCCGCGGACGCCGCGGCGGTGCGCCACAATGCCGACGGCTCCACTACGGTGCTGCCGCCGGTCAGCGATGGCGCCACGCTGACCTATACCGACACGCTGCAGGTGGGCAAGGGCTTTTACCCGACCACCGTCGGCCCCAATGGCCGCTCCACCGCTAGCATCCGCCTGACCAGCCTCGACCCGGCAGGCCGATCACCAATATCGCGCTGAGCGACGACCTGCCGCCGGGCATGGTGGTGGCGACCCCGGATAACAGCTACAGCACCTGCCAGGGCAGTCCCGTGGTGGTGGCCGCACCGGGCGCCACCACGGTGAGCCTCACCGGCGCCGTGCTGTCCCCGCTGGCGGTGTGCGAGCTGCGCTTTGACGTCACCGTCAGCGGCACGAACGACTGGGTCAACACCATTCCCGCCGGCCGCGTGACCGCGGCAGGCGGCCTGACCAACCGCGATCCGGTCAGCGCCACGCTGTTCTACGCCGCGCCCGAAGTGCCGCTGATCTCCAAGTCGATCACGCCGGGCACCATCGTGCCGGGCCAGTCGGCACTGCTGACCATCAACCTGACCAATGGCAGCCAGGACCTCACCAACCTGGAAGTGGTCGACAACTTCACGATGGACGGCCTGCCGGCCAGCGCGAAAAACGGGATGCGCATCGCCGGCGCGCCCGAACTGAGCACCAATTGTCCCAACGGCATCGTCACGGCGTTACCCGACGGCGACTCCGTGCGCTTGTCCGGCGCCAGCATGCTCGCCAACACCCAGTGCCAGGTGCAGGTGCGGGTGACATCGACCACGGTGGGTACGCTGACCAACACCATCCCGCTGAACAGTATCGTCAGCGACCAGGGCGCGACCAACTCAACCAGTTTCGCGGAGAGTACGCTGAGCACGACCAGCGCCATCGGGGTCAGCAAGTTGTTTGAGCCGGCGGTGGTCAGTCCGACGCAATCGGCACGACTGCGCGTCACCATCTACAACACGCAACCGGAGAGCGTGACGGGACTTAGCATCACGGACACCTTCCCCGACGGGCTGGTGCTGGCGGCCGAGCCCAACCCCTTCTCCAATTGCGGCGGCGGGGTCAGCGTCAGCTTCCCCAACAACGTCAGCGTGATGCTATCCGGCGGCAGCCTGGGCCCGGCACTGGGCAACGAGGCCAGCAGCTGCTATCTCGAAACCAGCGTGGTGGCGGCCGACGAGGGTACCTACCTCAATGTGATTCCCGAAAATTCACTGCGCGCCAACGGTACGCCGGTGACGCATCCGCCCACCGAGGCCAAGCTGGAAGTGCGCAAGCGCCTGATCGTGAACAAGGCGTTTGACAATTTCACCCTCGATGCCAACGACCCGGCCGGCTTCACCACCGGCGTCGCCACCCGCTTGCCAGGCGTACCGGCGCCGATGACGATCCGCATCGAAAACCCGAACACGGTCGCGCTGACGCAGGTCAATTTTGTCGACGCGCTGCCCGACGGGCTGGTGCTGGCGCAGGTACCCGCCGTCAGCACCACCTGCACGGATGGCCAGGTGAGCGGCGTGCCCTCGGGCCGGGACGTGCGCCTGACGGGCGCGACCCTGGCCGCGACCGGCGAGGCGGGCGCAGTCTGCACCGTGACCGCCAACGTGGTCAGCAATATACCCGGCACGTACACCAACGAGATTCCCGTCGGTGATGTGCGCAGCTTTGAGGGCATCAACAACGATCCGGGCACCCAGGCGCAGATCATCATCGCCACCACACCGGGAGTCACCAAGGACATCGCGCCGCCGGTGATCCCGCCCAACGGCAACGCCACCCTCACCATCGTGATCGAGAACGACAACGCTCTCGACACGGTGCTGAACACGGACCTGGTGGACAACCTGCCCTCCTCGCCCGACCAGATGACGGTCGCGACCCCGAGCGTGGTGAGTACCACCTGCCCCGGCGGCAACGGGATCGTCACCGCCGCCGCGGGTGACACCGCGGTGACGGTCGCCACCGGCGCCGTGATTCCCGCGGGCGGCTGTGTGGTGACCGCGCAGGTCACCGCCGTCACGCCCGGGGACTACCTCAACTACATCCCCGTGGGCGCCCTGAACACGACCTTCGGAGTCAGCCTCCAGCCGGCGGAAGCGCCGCTCAAGGTGAGCACCCTCGGCTACATCTCGGGCCGGGTCTTCCTCGATAACCAGGCGATGCCCAACGGGCAGTACATACCGGGCGGCTCGACCCCGATCAACGGCAATCCGATCGAGCTGCGCAGTGGCGGCGATTGCAGTGGTGCGCTGCTGGCCTCGACCAGTACCGATGGCGGCGGCAACTACCTGTTCAGCGACCTGCTGGCGGGCACCTACAGCGTGTGCCAGCCGACCCAGCCGCCGAACACGCTCAACAGCATCACGCTGGCGGGCAGCATCATCCCCTACGCCGGCAGCACCGGCACGCCGGGCACCGCAGCCAACCCGCCGGGCGCCATCCCGACCAGCCAGGTCACGGCCATCGTGCTCAACAACAACGGCAACGCCAACGAGGTCAGCGGTTCGCCGGAGAATAATTTCTCGGAGGTGTTGCCGGTCAGCGTGGCGGGTAACGTCTACTACGATCGCAACCTCAACGGCGTGTTCGACCCGGACGAGGCGGGCATCGGCGGTGTCACCGTCACGCTCAGCGGGCCAGTAAGCGCCAGCACCGTAACCGCTGCCGACGGCAGTTACAGCTTCACCGACCTGCCGCCCGGAAACTACACGCTGGTGGAAACCCAACCCGGCGCCTGGGTCGACGCCCAGGACACGCTCGGCACGGTCGACGGTGTCCCCACTGGCGACGCCAGTATCAACGACACCTTCAGCAACATCACGCTGGCGCCCGGCGATGCGGGCATTGAATACAATTTCGGTGAAACCCTGCTGGACGGCGCGCTGACCCTGGACGCGCAGGCCTACTGCGAGAACAACGCCAACCGGGTCGCCTACAGTCTTCCCGACTTTGCGGCCCCCGGTGCCGGCAGCGCCCCGCCGGTCACCATCAGCTGGTACACGGCGGGCGGGCGCCTCGCCAGCCAGTTGCTGGACCAGCCGCCCGAGGGCGTGCTGTTGTGGCCCGGTACGGAAGTCGACAACGCGGATATGGGGGTGGGCTGGCCCGGCTGGCTGTTCGTCGGTGGACAGTGGGAGCAGGTGGCGGATGACCGTATCCCCACCATGACCCTGTTGGTATCGGTCGGCTCGACCGCGCAGGTCACCCTGCAGTACCCGCCGTCCACGGTAACCTGCCAGGCGCAGCCGCCGGGTACCTACGTGCCGCCACCACCGCCGGAGCCCAATCCGCCGGAGAAAATACCCAGCACCCCGCCGGGCGTACTCTGGTTGCTGTCGCTACTGCTGGGCGTCACCGGCTACCTGGGCCTGCGGCGGCGGTCCGCCCGTTGAGGCGACCGCGCGCGCACGTTCGAGCGCCGGTTGCCGGCGTTTCAATTAGCCGGCAGCGCGCGCGGGCGGGGCGCGACCCAGTAGTCCAGTGACAGCGCCCGCACCTTGCTGCTGAGCAGTATCGCCAGCAGCAGCCCCCATTCCAGGTGATCCTGCAGCGCCGCCGGCGAATCCTGGAGCGCATCGTAGTAGGAAACGAGCGCCACGATGTTCAGGACGAACAGGCCGCAGGCTGAAAACCGCGTGAGCAGGCCCAGCGCCAACAGCACCGAAAATCCCAGCTCGCCGGCCGTGCCCAGCGCGGCCGCCACCTGCGGGGACAGGAGCGGCACATGGTACTCCTCCTGGAAAAGGTACAGCGTCGTCTCCCAGTCCTGGAACTTGTTCAGCCCGGACAGAAAAAAGATTTTCGCCACGTAGAGTCGCACGGCCAGGTCGACGACCGGCGCCAGGTAATCCAGCCACTGTTCGATACGGCGCCAGGCGTTTCGGATGGTACTGATCATAGTGTGCATCCACCGTTGTTCATTGCATCGGTTCCTGTGGGATCGCAGCGCGCAGTGCGAGCAACCCCTGTGCTACCCACTGCCGCAACAGGGTCGCCGCCGTCAGCGGCACCGTATCCACGTCATCCGCCAGGTCACACAGCGCCTCGCACAGGTCCGCGAAGCTGTGGCCGCTGGCGATGATCTCAAGGGCAGCCGCTTCCAGCGCCGGCGCGCTGCGCCAGCCGCTGACCAGGTCCGGCTGTCGATAGACGAGCCAGGTGCCCGCCTGCGCTACCGGGGCGGGCGGATTTTCGTGGTGTTCGAGCGCGCGCCATATCTGCGGCGCGTTCCAGTTCAATGCCAGGATACGCAGCGAGGGGTGCAGCGCGAAGGTGAGGTCGCCCCAGGCGCCGGGGTCGAGCGCCTGCAAGCGGTCCGGGGTGAGCAGCTCCGCGTCCGCCGCGTCAATCGTATGGCGCAGGGCCCATTCGAATTCGGCCAGTTCGGCCATCGCGGGCACGGTCGCGTAGGGCGCAGCTTCGCGCAAGAAGGCCGCCAGCCGGTCGCCGAACCAGCGAATGGAGGCATGCGCGCTCGGATGCGCATCGAGGTAGCGGCTCGCCAGCGTGTCAAAGTCCTCATCGCCCAGCAACTGGTGCAGCGCGGGATAATTCGTGCGCAGGGCCTCCGCGAGGCGCAGCGCGTAGGCATTGATATACACATCCAGGCGCACCGCCGGTCCCGGGCCCCCGGAGTCGGCGGCCTCGTTGCGCAACCACGCCATGACCCGCTCACGCGGCGCCGGGTCGGTCGATAAAACGCTCGCCTGCACCGCGGCCTGCCAGTCACGCAGCTGCATGGGATGCCTCCCGGCGCGTGGCGCCGGCGGTCTGACTCGCGCGGTCCAGTTCACCTACCAGCTCATCCAGCGAGGGAATGTTGCCGTCCCGCGCGATCATCACGGGAACATCGGGGAATAACGCGAGGGCGGCGGCGTACAGTGTCCAGACACCGTCACAGACCGGCTGGTCGTGCGTATCGATATACAGGTGGCTGTTTTCCGTCGACACGGAGTGCCCGGCCAGGTGGAACTGGCGTACACGCCCAGCGGGCAGGGACTGCAGGTACACCAGCGGATCGAAACCGTGGTTATTGGCGGAGACATAGATATTGTTGATGTCCACCAACAGGTCGCAGTCCGCCGACTCGGCGATCGCGGCCACAAATTCCCACTCCGTCAGTTCCGTGGCAGCCGCCATGTAGGAGGACACGTTTTCCACCACCAGCCTGCGTCCGAGAAAATCCTGTGCCTGGCGAATCCGCGCCGACAGGTGCACTACCGCCTCCTCGCTGTACGGCAGCGGCAGCAAATCATGCAGGTGCCGTCCCGCGTAACCGGTCCAGCACAGATGATCGGAAATGATAAACGGCTCCACGCGCGCCGCCAGCGTCCTGAGGGACAGCAAATAATCTGTGTCCAGCGGGTCGAGGGACCCGAGGTTCATGGCCACGCCATGCATGGCGACCGGATAGTGTTCACGTATTTTGTCGAGGTAATACAGCGGCTTGCCGCCGGGCACCAGGTAGTTGTCGCTGAGAATCTCCAGCCAGTCGACGCGCCGGGCGCAGCCGCTGCCGGGGCTGGCGAACTCCACGTAATGTTCGGGTCGCAACCCGAGGCCAAAACCGCTCAGTGAACCGGACTGTTGCATACCCGACCTGACCACAACCAGTTAGTAAATGGATGTCGCGTTGAGAGTAAGGCGGGGGAAGAGCACCCCCACCTTACTTAATAGCGACAGAAGAACTACTTGATGACCGTACCGCCCTTCTGGGTGCACTCTTCCGCGGAGGAGGTCACCAGCCAGCCGTGTCCCTTGCAGGAATTCTGGCCTGCACAGGCGCTGTCGGCGGTCTTGCACTTGGATTCGCCCTTGCAGGCATTGATGCCCATGCATTTCACCGAGCCGCTGGCCTCATCGGCAATGGCTCCAGGTACCAACGCGGTTGCGAAAAGGGCGGCGGCGGCGCCGGCCAGGGCTAACTTGCTCATTTTGTTCATCGGTTTCATAACACTCTCCAATCCTGCGATAGGTAATTGACGTGTGAGAATAGCCTCACCCACATGAGACGCGCGAACTGACCCGATGTTACAGCCGGCGGGACATTTATTTTTGCTGCCGCTGGAGGTCGTACATCCGAGTCGTGACTGACTGCACTTAGGCCTCGGAGTTCTCCACCCCTGCCGAGTTACCCTCGTCGCGCAGCAGGGCAATCACGCCCCTGAACTGCTTCATGAAGCGTCGACAGCGCACACACAGCGCAAGGTGCAGGGACACGCTCCACCGAGCCCGCAGCGGCAACTGGCCGTCGAGGTAATCGCTCGCGTGTCGGTGTACCAAATCCTTGCAACTCAGCATGTACCGGTCTCCTCAAAATGCTCCACCATTGCGTACACTTGCAGGCGCGCGCGATGCACGAGCACCCTAACATTGGACGCGCTGATGTCCAGAATGTTACAGATATCCGCGAGTTCCAGGCCCCGTATCTCGCGCAGGGTCAGCACCGCTTTCTGGTCGTCCGGCAGCTTCGCCAGTGTCTTGTCGAGACATTTACGGAACTCCTCGTGACTCAACAACGCCTCCGGCGATGCGTCGTGCCACTGCCCCGGCGGCTCCGACCAATGGCCGTCACTCAACCAGCGATCGCTGTCGAACAGACCGCCACTATCGGGCAGCGCATCCAGCGAGACCTCCCGCCGGCCGCGGCTGGTGCGCTCCTTGCGCAATCGGCTTTTGGCTTCATTGGCCACGATGGAGAACAGCCAGGTCCGGAGGCTGGAGCGGCCCTCGAAGGTCGCCAGGCTGCGCACAGCAACGAGCCACGCCTCCTGCACCGCCTCCTCCGCCTGCGCTTCACCCACAATCGCCATGGCCACGCGCTTCATCGGCTGGTGGTAGCTGCGTACCAGGCTCTCGAACGCGACCCGCTCACCCGCCAGTAACCGGGGGAGCAGGTCTGCGTCGCTGTCGGGAGTGGGGGCGTCTGGCATGGGTGGACAGTGTACGCGAAAGCGTGCCAAATCCATCCCATCCCGGGTTGTACCCGCCACCGCAGGTATAACCCGTGTAACCGGCCAGATATATTTTCATGGAATCTATCGATTAAAAACACCGCCCTTTCGGAATATCACATCCGCTGCGGTCACGCCCAACGCTGCGCGATTGCACACCAGCGCAGACCCGTCGCGAGGCGGGGACGCCACAGCACCGGGCTGCACGACCACCGCCACAGGTATACCTCCGCGAGGCCGGGGCCTCGCTCGCTGTTTTCTTTGCCGGCGTTACTCTCTACTATACGCTCCACGATTGCGGCACCTGCACCAACGACTGAAACGGATACACGATGAACACATTACTGCGGCGGCTTGCACCTCACCTGTTGTCCGTCACCATCGCCGGCGTGGCACTGACGGGCTGTGCACCGGGGGGAGACACTTTCACCATCGCGGTAATCCCCGACACCCAGAACATGCTGGATTTCACCCATCAGAAGGCGGAAGGGTTCGCCATCAATTCCTCCGCCCTGTTTATCGAGGAAATGGAGTACATCGCCAACAACGCGGTGAGTAATGACGGCGACATTGCATTTGTCGCCTCCGTAGGTGACGTGTGGCAGCACCAGACGCTGGCAATGGACCAGGACCACAGGGCGCGCGGTTTCAAAATTATCGATAACGCGTTATTCGCGAGGGAAATCCTGGTAACCGACAAAACCACGACCGTCGAAATGCCGACCGCGCTGGCGGGCTACGAGTTGCTGGCGGCCACGGGTATCCCGTTTGGCGTGGTGCCCGGCAATCACGACTACGACGCGATGTGGAGCGACAGCTCCTTCCCCCCCGATTACAGCCGGGTGGGTGAACTGGTGCGGCCCGGCGGCGGCCTGGGCCATTACGACCCCGACATCCTCGGCATGCTGCATATCGGCGGGTTGAAAAATTTCAACTCGGTGTTCGGCTCCGACACGGCCTTCTTCAAGGACAAGGACTGGTACGTCTCCAGTTATAACGGCGGCGCCGACAGCGCCCAGGTCTTCAGCGCCGGCGGCTACACCTTCCTGAATATCGGACTGGAAATGCAGCCATCCGACGCGGTGCTGGCCTGGGCCCAATCCGTGGTGGACGCGCACCCGGGCCTGCCCACCATCGTCACCACCCACGACTACATCGACCAGCACGGTGAACGGGTGCCCAACCCCATCATCGACCTGACGCGCGTGGACCCTTCGACGCATAACAGCGCCGAGGACATGTGGTCCGACTTCATCAGCAGGAACGACCAGATTTTCATGGTGCTGTGCGGCCACGAGCATGGCCAGGCGCTGCGCGTGGACGACAACGCGGCGGGCCACAAAGTGTACCAGGTGCTGGCCGACTACCAGGACCGGGGCCAGGCGGGCCTTGACGCGGGACAGCCGCGCACCGCCGACGGCCGCATCTACCCGATCGGCGATGGCTGGTTCCGCCTGATGGCGTTCGACACGGCCGCGGCGGTGCCGACCGTGCGGGTCAAAACGTATTCACCGCACTACGACGCATTTTCGGACGACCTGACCACGTACGCCCAATGGTACAAGGACATCGAACAGCCCGCGATGACGGACCAGCAGTTTTATCAGGCGGACAGCTACACCATAGACATGGATGACTTCAGGGCGCGGTTTGGCTCGCCACGACCCAGCTTCGATTTATTCCACTGGTTAAAATCGCTGACGTCCCCTGGCTAGCAACTTTTCCCGCGACAGTTGGTGATGGCCAGCGATCCGATCGCGATTGCTAGCGGCGCCCGCCCCCGTGTTCCGGATGGGCTTCGGAGTTTCGGTACTCGGCATTGGGGCCGGTGACATCCGTGGGGCTTACCCGCTCTCCCTCCTGCCGGTATTCAGCGTTGGGGCCGCTCACGTCAGACCGCTCCGCCCCCTCGTCTGCCCTGACCGCAGGGTCCTGGCCATAAGAGCCCGGCACAGCCTCCGCCGCGCGCAGCTCCTCCCGCGGCGCACCCTCTGCACCGGGGGGCAGCTCGTTGTTCCGGCGGTAGTAGTCGGCATCCCTGCGCAAGCGGGGGTCGTCGCCATCGTAATACCCGCCGCCGTATTCCACGTAGCCGGGTTCCCCTCAACGGCCTGCGGCACCGGCTGTCCCTCCTCGACAGCGTTCTGCTGCCCCTGCCCCTGCCCCTGCTCCTGCGGCATCGGCTGCGGCGCTTCCACGACATCGGTCTGCTGGATTTCAATCGCCTCGGAGTCCGGGCTCGCCTCGTCGCTGAACGAGGCGTTGCCCTCGGCGTCGCGGGTCTCGTAGACGGTGGTTTGGGCGCCGACACCGGCCGATAGCAAAACCACGAGGGTGGAGGTCACAAGGGTGGTGGTCGTTTTCATGTTAGCGGCCTTCTCGTTGATGTGATGTCGGTCCCTGCCGCTCCCCCGGGAAACTGCAAGCCCAGTCACGCGACGACAGTGACACCAACCGACAGTATAAAACACGGGAGGGGGGGCAGGACAGGCGTGGGAAGGTGACCTGCATCACTGATTTCACCTGGATCCGGGAGAACCTGCGCGTCTTTTGGGCCCAAGCGGCACAATCGCGGCGGAAGGAAGTCAAATTGCCCTATCGACGACTGCAAAGGCTATACGACGTAACGGCCGTCGTGAGGGATCGCGGACCAGCGTAGCTGCAGCACCCTCTCGACACAGTAGTCGCGGTTCACCATCAGTACCCGTAGGACCGCATGGTCAGCTTGGCCAGCTGGGACATGTGCACTTCGTCCGGGCCGTCGGCAATACGACAGAAACGCGCCTGGGTAAATACCGACGGAATAATCGTGTCCTGGCAAACGCCCATGCCGCCGAACACCTGCATGGCGCGGTCGGCGACATTCTGCGCCATATTCGGCCCCACGATCTTCACCATCGAGATATAGGGCATTGCGGCCTTGACCCCCTCCCTGTCCATGATCTCCGCCGCCTGCAATGTCAGGAGCCGGCACTGTTCGATCTCGCATCGACTGCGGGCGATCTCGTGCTGGACGCTGGTTTTCCTGATCAGCTTTTCACCGAAGGCCACCCGCTGGTCGGCGCGCTCGCACATCAGCTCCAGGCAACGCTGGGCCTGCCCGACAAAGGTCATGGCGTACTGGAAACGGCCGGGGCCGAGGCGACCCTGGGCGATCTCGAAACCGCAGCCCTCCCCCTTGATCAGGTTGCCCACCGGCACCCGCACGTTGTCGAACAACAACTCCGCCTCGCCGCCGGGTGAATGCAGGTTGTCGAAGACCCGCAGTTCGCGCACCAGTATCACGCCGGGCGTGTCGCGCGGTACCAGGATCGTGGAATGCTGGTGGTGACGGTCATTTTCGGGATTGGATTTACCCATGACCAGCATGATCTTGCAGCGCGGATTGATGGCACCCGTCGTCCACCACTTGCGTCCGTTGAGTACGTATTCGTCACCGTCGCGCCTGATTTCCAGCTCCATATTGGTCGCATCCGATGACGCCACCTGCGGTTCGGTCATGGCGTAGGCGCTGCGGATTTCGCCGGCCAGCAGCGGTTGCAGCCATTGTTCCTGCTGTTCGGCCGTGCCGTATTTGGCCAGCACCTCCATGTTGCCGCGGTCCGGGGCATTGCAGTTGAATACGGGCTGCGCCCAGTTCACCTTGCTCATGGTTTCAAACAGGGTGGCGATTTCCACGTTGTTCAGGCCCGGGCTCCAGTGGCCGTACTCCGCGGGCAGGAACAGGTTCCACAAGCCCTGGGCTTGCGCTTGTTCCCGCAGGCCGTCGAACCAGTCCGGCACCTGCCAGCGGTTGTCCTGGTCCTGAGTGAACGCGTCCCACTCGTGTTCCCGCGGATAAATATGTTCCTGCATAAACGCCTCGAGCTGTGCGTTCAGCGCCACTGCCCTCTCGCTGGCTTGAAATCCCATGACTTGTCTCCAGGTAAAGTCGACTTTGTTGCCACTGACCCCGCGGCACCCTACCGGTGCACGGCCGGGGCAACATGGCGAAGACGCCGGCGCCCGCCAGCAAGGCTGCCGCCCGGGCTCAGCCCCGGCCGCTCACATCCAGGATCGCCTGCACGCATTGTTCGGGTTGGTCCTGCTGCAGGAAGTGGCCGGCGGGACCGATCGTGCGATGCGCGACCCCGCGACATCCCGGTACTCGTTCCAGAAACGGCTTATCGCCACCGGCGGTGACCGGGTCATCATCGGCAAAGGCACACATGAACGGTTTATCGAATGCTTTAAGCACGTTCCATGCCGCCTTGTTCGCCGCCACTTCCGGCTCATCGGCAAGGATTGGGATCAGGGACGGGAACCGGCGCGCGCCCGCGAGGTAATCCTCATCTGGAAAGGGGGCATCAAAGGCATCGATCTCGGCTTGCGCAAGCCGCTTTCCCGAGCGGAATAAATTCATCACCGCACCGGCACTGAAATCGGGGTGCTCTGCACAGTGTTTCCGCCAGTACAAGATGCCCGGTATGGCCGACTTGTCGTTGAACCGCGCCTCCAACTCCCGGGCTGCCACTACCGGGAGCGTGTTGTAGGCCTCCCTGAGTGCGGCGGTATACTGCTCGGGGACCATGCCGGTGGGCAGGCCGCCGTTGGCCAGCACGACATTGTCGAAACGCTCGGGAAAGGCCGCCACCAGACGCAGGCCGATAAGGCTGCCCCAGTCCTGGAAAAAGACGGTAACCGCCGCAAGGTCCAGAGTGAGCAAAAAACCTGTCATCCAGGCGACGTGCCGGGTATAGGTGTAGTCCTCGACCCGGGTCAGCTTGTCAGAGCGGCCAAAGCCGATCAGGTCGGGTGCGACCACACGAAACCCGGCCTTGACCAGCGGCGGGATCATGTGGCGGTACAGATAGGACCAGGTGGGCTGGCCGTGCAGCAGCAACACGGCCGGGCCATCCGGGGGGCCTTCGTCCAGGTAATGCAGGCGCAACTGCCCGCCCTCCGTGTCGTCCACCATCAGGTAGTGCGGCGCGAAGGGATAGTCCTTCAGCTTCTCGAAGCGCTCGTCGGGGGTTCGCTTGTATTCCATACCATCTCGCTTGCGGCCAGCTTCAGTTGTTCGACATCGGGTATCACTGCCCACCGGGTACCGCTGCTTCCCGTGTAATCCGATCGGCCATCAGCGCCCTCATCACGGCACGGTTACCGGCCCCTGGAAGCTGCGCATGTTAGCGCCAAACCAGAAGAAGGCGCGCGTCGGGTTGGGCAGATCCACTACCCAGGGCTGCGTGAGAAAAACCCGCCGCAGGGTGCCTCCCGGAGGCAGCACCAGCGCATCGTCCCCGTCGGGATCACCGACCAGCTCTACGAAATCGCCATCCGCAAGGCGCATGACGGCAACCGTGCGTCCCGCCTCGAAGCCAATCACATGGGCCTTGTTCACCAGCAGTTCTGTCGGACCACCGGGTTGCGCAGGTGCGATCCATTCCCGGGGAGGCGGGGGAGCCGCCACGTTAATGTACAGGCGCCCGTTGATAACACGCTGCAGCACCGGCTCGCCGGGCGCACCGGGCGAACCGTGAAACGCCGCTCGATCCATCGGCGCCCGTGCTATACCCACCTTGACCAGCGTCCCGTCCAGCTCCAGGGCGTCGAAATCCGCCACCGCCACCGGCCCGGCGCTCATCCATACCAGCCCTGTGGCCGTGTCCAGTACTTCCATGAACAGGTCGCGGCCGCCGGAGACGGCAAACCCGCCCTCCCGCAGTTGCTCGCCCATCATGGTATCCAGCGGCTTTCCTGCAGGCTTCAAAGGAAGTCCTCCTGTTCAATTGGTCTGCCAACTCCGCGGCGCCTTTGGCCGCACTACCTGGGATGTCAGCCGCCACGGGAACCTGCCTCGTTCACCCGGGCAGACGGCGGCGTATGGCAACCTTATGGCATACATAGTGTCATAATAATTTCAACGAGTAAACAGCCGGCGGGAGTGCCCGGTCGGCCTCCCGCCACTGGCCTGTCAGGCAGTCAGTGCGCGCCCGGGAACCGGGTACAGCTCAGACCTTTGCCCTGATACCTTTCACGCCGCCACAGATTCGCGCTGTGTAATGGCGATACCCAGTTGCGCGATTAGCCGGCGAACCGTTTGCGACAAGTCCCTGCCGGGCACCAGCGCATAGGTGAACTTGTCGGGGCGAACGATGGCCACCGCACCGCTGCGCTCGCCGGATTTCCGGAGCCAGGCGGTCAGCTCCCCGGTGAAATCCTCCAGTTCCGGCAGGCCCTGCGGGGCGCTCCGGGCCACCTCAAAACCCTGCGGCCTGCCACCCAGCGGAAAGAGGGTCAGGTAGCGGGCATCCAGCTGCGCCAGCGCGTCCAGTTCCGCGGGTGACAACAGGGCGCGGGGGTCCACGCCGAAGCCGATCACGCCGTAGCCATCACCGAGCACCTCGTCCAGGAGCTGGCGCCCGCCGGCGCGTCCGATAACGGTAGGCTGTGGGATCTGTTCGCCCTCCGGCCCCGAGTGCCGCCGGCGCGGCTCGCCGAAATACTGCCCGTCCTGGTAGCGGGGGCGGGGCTTGAACCTGGCCTTGGAAAAATAGTCCCTGAGTCCCGGCGTGAACCTGGCGCCGCGAGTGGCCAGATCGCGCAAGAGCGATAAGAGCGGGTTTGCCACGGAGACGTAGTTTTTCATCAGGATGGACGTGTCGATCATCGCCTTGGCGTGCGGACGCCGCTCCGTCTCGTAGCTATCGAGCAGCGCGCCGGTCGCCCTGCCCTGCAGCACTGCCGCGAGTTTCCAGGCGAGATTGTAGGCGTCGCGCACCCCCGCGTTCATGCCCTGCCCGACGAACTGCGGCGTCATATGCGCCGCGTCCCCCGCCAGGAACACCCGGCCCTCCCGCCAACGCTCCGCGACCAGCGCGTTGAAGGTGTAGACCAGGCTGCGCAACACCTCCACCTTGTCCACGTCGACATACCGGGACAGCAGCTGGCGCACGGTCGCGGGATCCTCCATGTACTCCCTGGTCTGTCCCGGCATCAGCATGAACTCGAAGCGGTGGTGTCCTTTTGGCTGGCGGCAACTCACCGTGGGGCAGTGCGGGTCGCACACAAAATTGAAGTACGGCAGGTGGCGCAGGCAGTCCTGTCCGTCCTTCTCCCTGATATCGACCACGATCCAGGGGTTGGGGAAGCTCTTCCCAGTCATCCCGACACCCAGCTGTGCGCGCACCGCGCTGCGTCCGCCATCGCAGGCAACCAGGTAGGCAGCGCGGATCGACTCCTCTCCGTCCGGGTGCCCGGGTGCCGTGGCGGGCGCGGTCGCCTCCCCCCCGTACTGCGCCCCCTGGCTGGGAACATGAAATACCGTCACGCCGTCACCGTCCTGGGCAAATCGCGTCAGCTCCCTGCCCCGCCGCACCGACACGGTCGGGTAGCGCGCCAGCCCGTCGGCCAGGCTGGTTTCGAGGAAGGGCTGGTAGAACAGGTTGTTGGCGGGCCAGCCATAGGGCCGCTCCTTCTGGATGAGCTGGTTCAGCACCCTGCCGTCCGGCAGGACCCACTGGAAGATGGCATCCTGCAGCATGTCCTTCGCCAACTCGTCGGCCATCCCGGCTCCCTGGAAAATGCGCATGCATTCGTCGTCGGTGTAGACCGCTCGGGCATTGCCATAGAACCGGGGCTCACGCTCGAGCACGACCACGGATACGCCCCGCCTGCCCAGCAGATGAGCCAGCGTCAGCCCGGTCGGGCCCAACCCGCAGATGACGACATCGACACGGTTCGAATCCTGCATATCCATACTCTCCTCGCTATGACTGCAATGTTCAGAAAGGCGCGTACTCGGTGCGGGCAAGAGAACGCAGGCCGCTGGCCAGCTCCCGGAGCTTGTCCCTCACGCCACTATCCTGCGGCGCATGGCCCCAGACACTGATGCCGTGGTGCAAACCCTCGGCCCAACTTGCCTCATCCACGGCGATCGGCGCCCAGCCGTATTCCAGCAGGAAGCCCGAGGGCGTGACCACGTAGAACGAAATCTCCCGGTCATTCGGGTGCTGGCCCACGTTGTTCGCGATCCGGAAGCCCAGTTTCCGGCAGCGCACGTAGGCGGCGCTCAGGTCTTCCAGCTGCGCGGGCTGGATGTTCACGTGATGGATGCGGGTCCTGATCGGATCGAGCTTGATCCCGCGCGTGGAAGCAACCGCCACCGAGTGGTGCCGCTCGTTGAGGCGCATGAACGTGAAGTCCATGGCCAGGCCCGAGACGCGATCCTCAATCCGGTCGGAGATGCGGGCGTCGAACACCTGCTGCCAGAAAGCCAGCATGGCGCCGGGACGCCGGGACGTGATGGCGACATGCCCCATGCCCGCCGCGCCGGTGCAGAAGCCACTTGCCAGCATATCCAGCGGTGCATCGCTGAGTATGGGACGGGTGAAGAACTCGATGGGGATGCCCTTGGGGCCGATGACCCGCCAGTAGCGCTCCACCCCCCGCAGCGCGGCGCCCGCGGCGTCGCCCTCGCGGACGTCAACCGCGCGTTCGCGCAGGCGCTGCAGCACGACCTGCAGGGTCGCCTCGTCGTCCAGTTGGTAACCCAGGGCGGCGATATCCTCTGCCGGGCCATCGACCACGATGATGCGACGGGCGTGGTCGTCGAGACGGCATACCAACGCGCCGGCCGCGCGCCGGGCGTCCATGCCCAGAGCTTCCCTGGTAAAGCGGTACCACTGTTCTTCCCGCCGGGATTCCACCATCGTGTAGCCCATGCGGACCCTGCCGAATACGGTTGGCTGCGCGCTCGTCTCGCTGGTCATGACTGGAGGTCTCCCTGGATGATTCGAGTATCGGGCCGGTACCGGGCTGCCGCACCAACAGGCACCGGCCGCGGATCGCCGTGTTCGCATTTGCAGTGCCATTATTCTTATAATGACAGTATTGTCAAGTTGATATTTTTGTCGTTTAATACGCTGCGCCGCCCTACAATGGGACCGCTTACCCCGCAAAGCCCCGGCCGGACCGGCTCAAGGCGACTGAATAATCCGGGGAAACAAGGGGTTGTACGCAGCGGCGCAGGCGACCGCCACTGAAATCATCTGCAGGGAGTAACCGGCATGCAGCCAGCACGGAAGAAAGTCGACCATCGAACCCGGGTCGGCAATGAGCGCAGGCGGAAAATGCAGCTGCGGCTGATCGAGGCGGCGCTGGTGGTGTTTGATGACAAGGGACTCGAAGCCACCGTCATCGACGATGTCATATCGGCCGCCGGCGTGGCTCGCGGTACATTCTACAATTACTTCCAGACCATTGACGAACTGCTCGCCGCCCTCAGCCTGGAACTGGGCAACGATGTCATGCGGTCGGTCGAGCGCGCCGTGGAGCACTACGCTGACCCGGCGCTGCGCCTGGCGTTCGGCATACGCCTGTATCTGCGCACCGTGCTGTCCTACCCGCGTGTCTCGCGATTCTTCTGGCGAGCGGGGCTCAACGCGGTAGGTCCCAGCCACCTGGCCTTTCAATACCTGCCGCGGCACGTGGAAGAAGGCCTGGACACAGGCGTCCTCAGGGTGGCCGATGCGTTAACCGCCATCGACATCATCGTCGGCGTAACCCTGACGTCAATACACGCGGCCTCCACGCGCAGCGTGGCAACGGATTTTCCGGAGCAAATGACAGGGCATATCCTGCTCGCACTGGGGGTCGGCAAGGCCGCCGTCAGCAGGCTGCTGGCCAGGGAGCTGCCCGCAATTGATTTCAGGCCCGAATCGATGCTGGCCCGGCTCACCGGCGCTGCATGATGCGGGCGACAGGTATTTTTCCGCCGCAAGGCATGCCAGAGGGCGCCGTTCACCCGCAGCGCGCGCCCGTCCACCACTAAAGGAGAATGATCGAGATGACACAGGCTATCAGGATACACAGGACCGGCGGCCCCGAGGTAATGGTGCTCGAGGACGTGACGCTGCCGCCGCCCGGGCCCGGCATGGTCAGGGTGGTGAACCGGGCCATCGGCCTGAACTTCATTGACACTTATCACCGCAGCGGCCTGTACCAGGTACCCTGCCCTCCGGCCTCGGGGTCGAAGGGGCGGGGCGTAGTCGAGACGATCGGCCCGGGTGTCGACCTGGCTGTCGGCGACAGGGTCGCCTACTGTTCGGCGGGTATAGGTGCGTATGCGCAGGCATTGAACCTGCCGGCGGCCCGCCTGGTCCGCATACCCGCGGGAATCGACTTTGCACAGGCCGCGGCGGTGATGCTCAAGGGCCAGACCACGGAGTACCTGCTGCAGCGCACCTACGCGCTACGGTCCGGGGAGACCTGCCTGTTCCACGCCGCCGCCGGCGGGGTCGGCCTGGTGTTCGGGCAGTGGGCCAACAGTATCGGCGCACGGGTAATCGGCACGGTGGGTTCCGACGAGAAGGCCGCTCGCCCGGGCGCACGGTTACCACCATGTGATCAACTACCGCAGCGACAACGTGGTAGAGCGTGTGCTGGAGCTTACCGGCGGCGAGAAACTGCCGGTCGTGTATGACGGGGTGGGCAAGGACACCTTCGAGATGTCGCTGGACTGCCTGCGCCCCCGGGGGCTGATGGTGAGCTTCGGCAACGCGTCGGGATCGCCCGCACCCCTTGATTTGCAGGCGCTGACGGTGCGGGGCTCTCTCTACATCACCCGCCCCACCCTCGCGACCTATACGGCCAGCACAGAGGATTTGCGCCAGTCGTCCGCGGATCTTTTTGCGCGGATGCTCGCAGGCCAGGTGCAGGTGGAGATCGGACAGCGCTACGCCCTGGCGGATATCCGCCAGGCCCATAGCGATCTGGAGGCGCGCAATGCGACAGGGTCCACCGTTATCCTGCCGTGAGCCGAGGGGCTGCCCGGTCCCGCAACCACGGCGACCCCCGGTGTAATCCGCGTTGGTCGCCGGCTTACGGCGCGTCGCAGTCCACCGCGTCCATCGCGTCGATCCAGTCGGCAATCAACTGGACGCCTTCGGGATGTATGATGCTGCGACCGATCTCCGGCATACGCACTTCGAGTTCGTTGGAGGCCATACGGAAGACCATGATTGACTCCCGCGGCGCTGCCCGGGACGATGTCGTACAGCAGTCCGCCAGCGCCTCCACCGGCGGCTACCGGTGGCTTGCACTTGCCCACGGCGGGGCCAAACGGCCGGAAGTAATCCAGGAACAACCCCGACGTGTCGCCCGCTCCGCCGGGTGAGTGGCAGTGCGCGCAATTCACATCGAGATAGCCTCGCGCGCGGTCCTGGAGATCGGCGGTGGTGTCACCCCACAGTGGAATGCTGGGAATGGAGGCAGTGTCGGCGGGCTCGCCGCTGAGGATATTCACCGCCGCCCAGTGATCAAGCTGATTGGCCGTGCCGGTGGCGTAAGCGAAATCCCTGTTCAGGGACCGCGCCGTTGGTCCTATCGGGACCAATACCTCTTCACCGTGACAGTTGGCGCAATTGTTGGTGTTGGGAATGACGTAGTCGGTCGATCGCGACTGCCCGTCCTTGTCGATCCAGCTGACCGCCTGCGTGCCGCCGGTTTTGGTCAGTACCGCATCCGATTTATCGCTGTTCCAGATATAGGGCAGCGCGGTCCAGCCGTCCCTGCGGCGGATCAACAGCCGTGTTTCGATGATGTCCTGCGCACTGTCGTCCAGGCGCAAATCCGCCTGGATTGTGAACGTCTTGGCGATAATGGTGCCGACCGGGAAGTCAAATACCTCGGTGGCACGGTAGGCCGCTTTCGCGCCTTCGGGTACAAACACGAAGCGGTACTTGTTGGCGTAGTCAGTGAACAGCGGAGTGTTCAGGTCGTAGCGGACGCCCCCGTTGGCATTGGCAAGCGGGTTACTCGCGTCGGCAAATAAACGGTAGTCCGACAGTTTGGGACAATCCGCCGGATAGGCGTCGGCGTTGCGACCAGGGCCCGCCACATCACACAGCTCCAGCGGGTTCGGCTCCGTCGGGTTGGACGGGTCTACCGGTGGCTCAAGTACGATGGGGGGCAGTGAAGCGTGGCTGCAGTTATACGGGGCGGGATCCGTTGACGGCGGGATCGCGCCGACGAAGCCGCCGTTGAGTATTGACGAGATATTGAACTGCCCTATGGAGCCTTCGGGGCTGTTGTCCACGATACAGATTGCCTGGCTCTCGGTTAAGCCGTCGGGGAACTCCACCAGCAATCCCTCGTTCGTTCCGACACCCGAGCTGTCATAGAAGTTGGCCTGTGGCGACCCCAACACCAGGGCGATCAGGGCGGCATCGCCGTCGGCGTCATAGCCGTTGTGGCTCATCGTGTTGTTATGGATATAGATTTTTTCCGGGACGGGATCGTAAGTCGGCTTGCTCACGTTCAGGTTAACGAAGTAGTAGCTGACGATAAGCGTCGCAAACGACCGGTTTCCGGTGATGGTGTTACCAAACACTTCAATATCGTCATTGGCCATCACCATCAGGCCCGTGCCGGACGGGACGGTACCCACGATATTGCCCGCCGGGGCGAAGTTCGGCTCATTGTTGTCAATGATCCTGTTGTTGAATACGCGGGTGGCTTCTCCGCCCTGCACCGGTGGGCCCGGCAGATCGAATACCAATATGCCTCCGGTGTTCCCGGTGGTGTAGTTGTCATAGACATCGGCGAACTTGGAGTTTTCAATCTCGATACCCGCCACGTTTTCATACACGTAGTTGCGACGTACGATAATCAATTCGGACTGCCCCACGTAGACACCGGCATCGCTGGCGCCGCGCACTTCCGAATCCTCAATGAGCACATTGCGGGTTTGCACCGGATACAGACCGTAGGGGCCGTTGTCCTCATCGGGGCCGTTCGTCCACTCCACGCGCACCCGGCGCATGATGCCGCCGTTGTTTTCTCCATCTTGATGCCGTCGCCGGGAGTATCTTCCACGGCGGGAGTCTTTCCCTGGTGTACCGGTGGCAAATACCCTGCGCGCCCGGAGATCTGTCCGGCCCGAGGTAAAGAACGGCCGGTGCCGCCGTTGACCCGTCATGCCCTGGCCGCGCAGCACGATATTATCGACGCTGACGCTGAGCTCCCCCTTGAAGTGGAAAGTGCCTGCCGGCAGTTCGATCACGGTGTTGGGCTGTGCGTCGATCAGCGCAGCCTGTGTGCGCGTTTCCAGATCATCGCCGGGCGCGAGCTTGATAACGGTGTACCCCGGGAAGTCGGAGCCACAGCGGGGCTCATCACACAGGGTGACGCACTGCCGCGCATCGAGCAGCGTGATCGTACCGTCGCCATCGACGTCGCGCATATCGCCGGGGCCGGTAGCGAGTGTGCCCCTGGCAAGCGTTATCGCGTTGATGTCACCGGAATCCACATAGCGGTCACCGTTGGTATCGCACAATTTGGGCACCGGCGCGCCGCATTGCGCGTACGAGAGGCTGCCCAGCGACAACAGGGACAGGGTGATCAGGGTTTTTGACAGATAACGCATCAACGTTCTCCCGGCTTATGATTTTTATGCTCGTTTCGTGTTGTAAGAAAATAGCGTAACTGCAGTGGCTCCTTAACTGCAGGACCTGGTCAATCGATGGCTGGCGCGCCAGCTCAGTAAACCGCCCAGCAGCAGTAACAGCGTTCCGGGAAGCGGGATAGCGGTCCGGCCCGAAATTGTCGCGGAACCGGTGCCGGTAACGCGTAAGCGTGAACCCGCCGCGTCAGCGAGCAGGGCGTCCTGCCCGATGGTGAGCGCGGTCGTGGCGCCGACACCCAGATTCAGCACGTTGAAGCTCAGTGACGCCAGCACGAACTCCCCGGGTTGCAGGTTGTTCAGCCCCACTGCGGACAGCAGGCTCACTTCCGCGACGTTGACCGTGCCGCCGCTGTCACCGCCGCTGGCATCGATCGCCTCAAGCAAACCGACGTTGCCCAGCAAGTTCTGCAGGCTATACCCGGCGAATGACAACACGGCGGCATCGTATGCCACGGAAATATCAAACGCGCCCAGCGAATCGGGGCCAAAATTCCCCAACCCGCTCACCATCAGCTCCAGGGAGACCGTATCGCCGTTGACGGCAAGCGTGTTGCCTGGCTGCAGGCCCAGCAT
>JAWKZM010000010.1:0-85606 GCA_041395965.1 Halioglobus sp. | reverse complement strand
GTCGTCTGCCCTATGCCGACGATCGCTGTCTTGTCCTTGATCATTGCGCCGCGCGCCCCGACAAGTAATCGACCAGGCGGCGTTTGTCGACCTTGCCGCTGTCCGTGAACGGTATTTGCTCCCGGGTGCAGAAAAACAGTTTTGCCGGCACCTTGTAGGAAGATAGCTGTTGTTTCAGTCGTTGTCGCAACGTGGGCGCGTCCAGCACACCGCCGGGATTGAGCACGACGGCGCAGGCGACCTCCTGCCCGCGGTCGGGGTGGGGCAGGCCGACGACGTAGGCATTGAGGACTTCGGGCTGCTCATCGATGGCGATCTCGACTTCACGGGGTGCGACATTGGCGCCGCCGGTCTTGATCAGGTCGCCCAGCCGGGCCTTGAAAAACAGGACGCCGTCCGCGTCAAAGTGGCCGCTGTCGCCGCTGTGGTAATACCCCTCGGCATCGAAGCAATCCTCCCGCTCGACCTTGTACAGCCCCTGCATCAGGCTGTAACCGCGAATACACAGCTCGCCGTCAACACCCGGCGGCAGGCGTTCACCCGTGTCGGGGTCGACGACCTTGTGGGATACACCCTCCAGCGCGCGACCAAACGAGCCGCGCAGGTGCGCAGGCAGGTCGACATCCATGCGGTCGATGGTGTGCGGCCCGCAGGTCTCGGTCATGCCCAGTGCGTTGGAGCGCATTTCCGGGTCCGCCGGGCGCAGCTCACTCGGGAGCAGGGGATAGATGTTACCGCCGCGAATGGAGGAGAGGTCGCGCCCCGCGCGACTGGGGTGGTTGGCCAGTGCCGTGCCGTAATGGGGCCAGCCGGTGACCAGTGTGGCGCGTTCCGACTCGATCAGGTCCAGGGTCCGTTGCGGATCGAACACTTCCTCGCACAGCAGGGTGCAGCCCCGGTGCATGGCGCAGTGCAGGGTAAACACCAGTCCGCCGACCCAGAAAAAAGGCATGGGGGAAAAAATGCGGTCGCCGGTCTGCAGCTCGCGTGTGTGGTTGAGGTTGTAGGAGTGCCGGATGACGCTGCCCTGGGTGTGGATCGCGCCCTTGGGCTCGGCGGTACTGCCGGAGCTGTAGACGACCAGCAGCGGGTCCGCCGGGCAGACACAGTCCTCGACTGCCTGCAGGAAATCCTCGTCGAGGGTGCTGGCCGCGTCGCACAACCCTTGTGCGGTGCGACTCCAGGGTCGGCTGGATGCTCCCCAGACATACACCTCGCGCAGGAACGGCAGCTCGCGCAGCCGCAGGGGGGAGGTGGAGTCGGTGATACGCGCCAGTGCGGGCGCGCAGCTTTCCAGTCTCTGGAGGTAATCGTTGTGCAGCAGTTGGTCGGCGGTCAGCAGTACCTGGACGTCCGCGTGGTGCAGCACGAAGGCCAGTTCCCTCGGTTTGTAGAACGTGTTGATCGGAATGATGACGGCGCCGATGCGCGCTGCCGCCAGCCAGGCCACTACGAAGTCGGGGCTGTTGGGCATCAGCAGGCCGATGCGGGTGCCCTTGGTCATGCCGCAGGCAAGCATGCCGCGGGCGAGCAGGGCCGATTGCGTGGCGGCCTCACCGTAGGTCAGGCGGCGGCCCTCGTACACGATCAGTTCACGGGACGCGAAGCGCGCCAGCAGGGAGCGAATAAATTCCGGAGTGCAAGGCTTAAAATCCGGGAAGGGCATGCCTGTTGGCCTCCTGCTGTCGGGCGGCCTAATTTACCAGACAGTTGGCTGGTATAACAGCCGCCAGAGCGCCGGCGGTCACGCCCGGCGAGGAACTCCTGTCAATAATAAAGCCAATTGTCTTATAATAGGGCCCCGCTGCCACGCTACCCGAAAACAGGTTCGACCGATGCCCAAAATTGTGGATCACGATGAGAGACGCGAGCGCATAGTGGAGATCGTGGCTGACATGCTCGCTACAGTGGGCGCGGAGAAAACCACGATCCGTGAAATCGCCCGGCAATCCGGCTACTCCCGCGGTTTTATCGAACACTACTTCCGCAACAAGGAGGAACTGATCACCAAGACCATTCGCTGGATTAACGAGCGCTCGCTGAAACGGGCGAACGCCGCGCTGGACGGCAAGACCGGGCTGGGCGCGTTGAAAATCTTCTGTGAGCTGACCCTGCCACTGACGCCCCAGGTGCGCAACGAGTGGAAAATACGTATGCAGTTCTGGGGTATGGCGGCGGTGTCCGAGGAACACCGCAAGGAGCAATCCAAGCGTATCCACGTGTCGGAAAAAATTATCATCGGGTATCTCGAGCAGGCGCAGGCCAACGGCGAGCTGGAGGCGGGCATCGATTTGCTGCCGCTGGCGCACAGCCTCCTGCACCGGCTTAACGGGCTGGGGTGCAACGCGATCCTGCGCCCGGCCTACTTTACCCGGCAGCGCCAGCTGCAGGCGCTGGACCACATCATGGCCGAGTTCGTCAAGGCGCGCTGACCGGACACTGGAGGGAGGCTCGCGGCATTGTCGATGGCAGCAGGCGCAGGGGAGAGTAAGCCGGGCGGAACGGCAATGCCCTATGGCTCGGTGCTGACCACGCTGGCGGCCGCTGACCCCGAGCGGGTCGCACTGGTGTGCGATGGCCCCGGGGGCAGCGTGCAACTGACCAGGGGCGAACTGGAAGCGTGGGCCAATCGTCTCGCGCGCGCCTACGCCGAACTGGGACTGTCCAGCGGCGATTTCGCCACCATCGCACTCCCCAACGGCCCCGAGTTCTTCGCCGCCTGCCTGGCGATCTGGAAGCTCGGCGCGGTTCCCAACCCCGTCTCGCACCGCCTGCCGCCGCCGGAGCGGGCCGCCATCATCGAGCGCGCCAACCCGGCACTGGTGATCGGGCTGGCCCAGGGCAGTTACGCCGGCTGTCGCTGCATACCGGCACACCTGGCGGTGGATGCCTACGCGCCGGAACCCCTGGAACCGCGTACCTCGCCCCACGAGCGCGCCATGGCGTCGGGCGGGAGCACCGGGCTGCTGAACTCATCGTGGCGGCCAACCCCGCCGTCTACGATGCGCAGCGCGCTTCGCCGTTGTTCAAGGGCCGTCACGCCGTACTGGTGCCGGGACCGCTGTATCACGGCGCCCCCTTCAGCGCCGCCTTCGGCGGTTTGTTCAGTGGTTGCCGCGTCGTGGTGATGCAGCGCTTCGAGGCGCAGCGCTGCCTGGAGCTGGTCGAGCTGCACCGGGTCGATCGCATGACCGTGGTGCCCACCTATGATGCAGCGCGGCCCGGGCGGCCTCGCCGGCAACAGCGCGCGCGCGCCGACGTCTCCTCGCTGGAATTCGTGCTCACCTTCGGCAGCGCGCCCTGCCCGGCGTGGTTGATGCGCGCCTGGATCGAGTGGCTGGGCCCGGAGGTCATGCATGAGGCGTTCGGCCCCAGCGAGCGCACCGGTGGCACCTTCATTACCGGCACCGAGTGGCTGGCGCACCCGGGTTCCGTGGGCAGGCCTTCCGCCGGCGCGCGGCTGAGGATTCTCGACGACGAGGGCCGGGACCTGCCCCCGGGCGAGATGGGCGAAATTTATATGTTGCCGGCGGGCGGCACCGGCTCGACGTACCACTACGTCGGCGCGGAGGCGCGGGTGACGGCCGACGGCTGGGAGTCCGTCGGGGACATGGGTTATTTCGACAGCGATGGCTACCTGTACCTGGGCGACCGGCGCAGCGACATGATCCTGTGCGGTGGCCGCAATATCTATCCCGCGGAGGTGGAGGCAGCGATCGACGCGCTGCCCGGGGTGCGTTCGAGTGCGGTCATCGGCCTGCCTGACGACGATCTCGGCCAGCGCCTGCACGCGATTGTCGATGTCGGGTCGCAGGCGGGCGCGCTCGACGAGGCCGCCATTCGCCAGCACCTCACCGGGCAACTGGTGCACTACAAGATTCCCGCCACGATCGAGATCGTCACGACTTCGTTGCGCGACGACGCCGGCAAGATGCGCCGCAGTGCCCTGCGCGAGGCGCGCCTGCCGTGCTGATCACTGACGCAGACGTCGCCGGTTACCCGGCGCTGGTCGATGTGCGCTGCGACGGTGGCACGATCGTCGCAATGGGGAGGTCCCTGCGGCGCCGTCGGGGCGAGCCCGTGCTCGCGGCCGCCGGCGGGGCGCTGCTGCCCGGACTGCACGATCATCACATCCACATGGTGGCGCTGGCGGCCCTGCATTCCTCGGTGCAGTGCGGGCCGCCCGCTGTCACCAATGCAGCGCAGCTGGCCGCCGCGCTGCGCGCGGACACCGGTGACGGTTGGCTGCGCGGCGTCGCCTACCACGAGTCGGTGGCGGGCGTACTGGACACGGCGCAACTCGATCGGCTGCGCGCTGATCGCCCGGTGAAAATCCAGCACCGCAGTGGCAAGCTGTGGGTGGTGAACTCGGCGGCGGCGCGGCGCCTCGAACTGGAGCGGCATGCGGGATTACCCGGCATTGAGCTCGATTCCGCCGGCCGACCCAATGGCCGGCTGTGGCGGCTCGACGGCTGGATGCGCGAGCAACTCGCGCGCGCCGGGCAGGGCGGCGCTCTTCCCGGCCTGGCCGGCGTGTCGCGACTGCTGGCCAGCTTCGGGGTCACCGGCTGCACGGACGCCACGCCTGACAACGGCGAGGTCGCCATGGCGCATTTCACGGAAGCGGCCGTCCGCGGCGAACTGCTGCAGTCAGTCCGCGTGATGGGCGGCGCGACGTTACCCGAACCGGGCACGCCGCAGGTCCGCCGCGGTGAGCGCAAGCTCATGCTGGACGAGAGCGCGCTGCCCGAGTGGGACGCGCTGTGCGCGGCGATAGGGGATGCGCATCGACAGGGCAGGGCCGTTGCCGTGCACTGTGTGACCCGCGCCGAACTGGTGCTGGCACTGTCGGCGCTGCGCGCGGCAGGTCGTCATCCCGGCGACAGGATCGAGCACGCCTCACTGGTTCCCGCGGACTGTCTACCGCTGCTGCGCGAGGTCGGCGTGCGCGTGATCACCCAACCCGGTTTTATCCACGAGCGTGGCGACCAGTACCTCGCCGCGGTCCCGGCGGGCGAGTGGGACGACCTGTATCGCTGCCGCGCGCTGCTGGCGCAGGGTGTGCCGCTGGCGGGGAGCACGGATGCGCCCTACGGCAGCCCGGATCCCTGGGTCGCGATGCGGGCCGCCGTGGTCCGTCGCAGCCGCGCGGGTGTCACCCTTGGACCGCGCGAGACACTGACGCCGGAGCAGGCGCTGGCCCTGTTCACCTGCGCCGCCGACACGCCCGGTGGCCCCGCTCGCGCGGTCGCCGTGGGCGCGGTGGCTGACCTGTGCCTGCTGCACTACCCCTGGCAGGCCGCCCGCAATCGCCTGACCAGCGCGGACGTCCGGGCAACCCTCCGGAGCGGCGCCCTCATCCACGACGGGGCGCGGCCGTCTGTACCGCAGCGCCTGCGTACGACCGATGCCGCGTGAACCTGCTGCCGCCGCCCGCAGGTCGCCGATGAACGGGTTATGCACGTTCGCCGAGATCGCCGCCTTCTGCCAGACGCCCTGGGGACTGGAGCGCTACTCGCCGCTGGGGCCGCACCGTTTCCTGCTGCTGGATGCCAGCAGTGTGGCCGCCACGCCGTCGGCAACGCTCGATCCGGTTATGGCACGCCTGCGCCTGCTGCCCTGCCCGGTGATCGCGGTGGGCGCCGCGCTTCCGGCAGCGCTGCTGCGGGGCGTCGACGTCACGGTCGCCCGGGTTGCGGACGCGGCGACACTGCTGGCCAACATCGACGAACACCCGCTGGCGGCGATGACCCTGGTGCAACTGCTGCGTCATCGAGGATGTGGCGCCGGCCCAGGGAATGTTGGCGGAGTCACTGGCCTACGCCAGCCTGCAGGGTGGCGCGGAGTCGCCGAAGCCCTGCGCACCACCTGGCCAGCCTGCTGCGGAGCCTGGCGCGGACAGTGTGATCCTGCTCGAGGCCACGGCGACGAATTGCACATCACCCTGAATCGTCCAGCAGGCGCGCAACGCCTACTCCGCCGCCCCGTGCGACGCCTTGTATGAAGCGCTGCAGCTGGTGAAAATGGATACCAGCCTGGTCCGCGCGGTCGCGGGCAGCTGTTTCTGCATTCTATGGCGACCTGCGGGAATTCGGCGTCGCGTCCGATGTGTCGACGGCCCACGCAATCCGTTCCAGTTGCAGCGTGGGACTGCTGTTGCTGGAACTTGGCGCGCGCCTGGAATTCCGCCTGCACCGCGCCTGCGTGGGTGCGGGCATCGAGTTGCCCGCGTTCGCCGCGCGTGGTGGCGGACCGCAACACGTTCATACAGCTGCCCGAAATAAAATTGGGATTGCCCCCGGTGCTGGCGGCACCGTGAGATTCCCGCGGATCGGTCGGCAACGCACCGCCTATCTCGCGTTGTCCGCGCGCCGCATCAGCGCCGCGACAGCCCTGCAGCAGTGGGGCTGGTGGATGAAATCATTTGACGCGGCAGCTGGCCCGCGTGCTAACGTAGATAAAGACAAGGGAGAGAAATGAGCATGAGCCAGTACCAGCCCGGAACGCGTTTACGCAGCGCTGTTTGCACCACGGAAGTGGTGGTGATAGCCGCCCCGGCGGCGGAGATTGCCCTGACCTGCGGCGGCGCGCCACTGTTGGCGGAGGGCGAAACGGCAGCGGCGGGCGCGGAACCGGACGCCGCCGCTGCCGGGGGCACCCTGCTGGGCAAGCGCTACACCAACGAGGCCGGCACGCTGGAGTTGTTGTGTGTGAAACCGGGCAAAGCGGGTCGCTCGCAAGGAGGGCGCAGCGCTGGCAATCACGCGCCAGCCCCTGCCGTCCGATTGAGCGCACGCCTGCGCCTGCAACCATAACAATTGCGATAGAAGCGTTACCATGAATTTAATGATGCTGCTGGAAATGGCTGCTCTGGGTTTTACACTGGGTGGCATTTGCAAATGGGGATGACTCTTCAATCTTACCAGCAGTTATTCGACGCCGCTGCGCAGCTGAACGTGACCTCCGCGCCAGCGTCGCTCGCACGTCGCGATGCTGGATGTCAGTAGCCTCGCGCTGCCCGTAGGCCTGTTCGCCAGCGCGTTTGCTGGCAAACCCTTCGTGCCCATCAATTACCGACTGACGACCACGGAGGTGGATGCGCTGCTGCAGCGGATCCAACCGTCCCTGCTGGTGACGGAGCGGGAGCGCATCAGTTCCCTGGCGACCGCCGCCGCGATCGAGCCTGTGGATCGACAGGCCTTTCTGGCACTTGCCCGCGCGCCATCAGCGACCGTGTCGACCGACTGGCCGATGGATCCCGAGGGCGTCGCCGTCCTGCTGTTTACCAGTGGCACCACCGGTGCGCCCAAGGCCGCCGTGTTACGCCATCGGCACCTGGTGTCCTACATGTTCTCCGCCGTGGAATTCGGCGCAGCGGCGGAGGATGAGGTCGCGCTGGTGGCGGTTCCGCCGTATCACATCGCAGGCGTAGTCTCGGTCCTCAGCTCGGTCTACGCCGGCCGGCGGGTCGTGCAGCTGCCCAACTTCAGCGCGCGGGACTGGCTTGCCCTGGCGCGGCGCGAACGGGTGACGACGGCGTTTGTCGTGCCCACCATGTTGGCCCAGATCGTGCGGGAACTGGAGTCGCAGGGCGGTGCTGACCTGCCGCATCTGCGGTCACTGTCCTATGGCGGCGGCAAGATGCCCGGCCCGGTGATCGAGGCCGCCATGGCGTTTTTTCCGCACACGGAGTTCACCCAGGCGTATGGGCTGACCGAAACCAGCTCCACGGTTTGCGTGTTGACACCAAGGCATCACCTGGAGGCGATCGCCAGCGAGGACCCACAGGTGCGCCGCCGGCTGACCTCGGTGGGGCGTGCCCTGCCCGGTGTCGAACTGCAAATTCGCGATGGCGCCGGCCGGGTGCTGGCGCCGGGGCAGCGGGGTGAGATCTACGTGCGCGGTGACCAGGTAGCGGGCGAATACGTCGGTCGCGGCAGCCTGCTGGATGACGAGGGCTGGTTTGCAACACGCGATGCCGGCGAATTGGACGCAGAGGGATTCCTGTTCCTCGAGGGGCGCGCGGACGACGTCATTGTGCGCGGCGCGGAGAACATGTCGCCCGGTGAAATCGAGGACGTGTTGCTGCGCCACCCGGCAGTCGCCGACGCCGGCGTCGTGGGCGTGCCCGACGACCACTGGGGCGAGGCGGTCGCCGCGGTCATCGTGCTCAAGCCCGGCAGCGTGGCGAGTGGCGAGGACATGCAGCAGTGGGTAAAACAGCATTTGCGCTCGTCTCGCGTGCCGCAGCTGGTGCGGTTTGTCGCCGCCCTTCCCTACAACGAGACGGGCAAGTTGCTGCGCCGGACCCTTCGACTCGACCTGGCCGGGGACGGCGAGCAGTAAGCCAGTACCGTACTCCGCTCTGGCGCGCCGGCCTGGCCGGTGTGGACCAGCCGCGCCGCAGGAATCCGTGCCGCGGCGCAGCGGGGCCTGATCCCCGCCCCGGGGTAGAATTTATTATGAATAAATTCAATAAGGTACTGGACAATCGTGATAAATCACGAGAATATTGGCGCAAGAATAAACCAAGCGCGTCGTAAAGGGCTGGAGGCAATAACTCTTACCAGCGTTTACCGGGGGGGACACGACTTGAAATACAAGACTTATGCCGGCCTTGCGCTGGCCTTGTTGTTGGGTACCAGCGTGGTGGCCCAGGCCCAGAGCCTGAAGGGCTCACCGATGTCGATCGAGCGGCAGTATCGCGCCGCGCTGTCCTACGGGTTCGCCTTCGTCGACAACGCGCGCTCCGTGCAGCAGTTTGTCCGCCCCGGCCAGCTGGTAAGGGTGTATCCCGATCGGCACCTGGAACTGCACGACGTGTCCTATCCCTACGCGGTGCCCGGCACGAAGGTGTTCCTGAGCCGCCTGAGCGAGCAGTACCACAGCGCCTGCGGCGAGAAACTCACGGTGACCAGCCTGCTGCGTCCGCGGGATCGCCAGCCCGCCAATTCCGTGGCCCACTCCGTGCATCCCACCGGTATGGCCGTTGACCTGCGCGTGCCGCCCAAACCACAGTGCCGCGCCTGGCTCGAAAGAACGCTGCTGTCGCTGGAGAAGGAAGGCGTGCTGGACGTGACACGTGAGCACTACCCGCCGCACTTCCATGTCGCCGTCTTTGTCAGGAAATATGAAACCCGGCTGGCGCAGTCCGGTTCCGGCGTCGGTTACGGCGAGGCGGATTCCGGTACGCGCATGGTGGCGTATTCCGATCCCAACCGTCGTTATGTCGTGCGCAAGGGGGACACACTCTCTGACATTGCCGCGCGCACCGGTGTGCGCGTGTCGCAGTTGCGGGCGGCGAACGGCTTGCGTGGCAACCTGATCAACGTCGGCCAGAAGCTGCGCATTCCGTCGCAGGGCGTGGCATCGTCAACGGTGAGCACCAACGACGTGGTCGCAACCAACGAAGAAACCATTACGCATCGCGTCAACCGCGGTGACACCCTGTGGCGCATCGCCAATCGCTACGGCACCAGCGTGGAGCAGTTGCGCCAGGCCAACCGCCAGGCTGACGATTCGCTGCAGGTCGGCCAGGTGTTGACTATCTCCAAAGGCTAGCAGCGCGCGGCGCTCGCCGCGGCATCTTGCGCAGTACCTAAAATGGCCACTCCCGACGGGGGTTGGCCATTGCGCCCGGTGCAATCGCCTGTCCATCGACCCCGCTGGTGCTGACAGCGCGAGCCAAACGCGTCATATTAGGCGTTCCCCGCACGCCGGCCCCGCACGGGGCAGAGGCGGTGCGGGTGTGCATCAATCAACAGGAGAGTCAGGAATGGCGAACGAAGGGTATCACGAGCCGATTGCGGAACTGTCGGACGAAACCAGGGACATGCACAGGGCCATCACCTCGTTGATGGAGGAACTGGAGGCCGTCGACTGGTACAACCAGCGGGTTGACGCCTGCCAGGACGAGGCGCTCAAGGCGATTCTCGCGCACAACCGGGACGAGGAAAAAGAGCACGCGGCGATGGTGCTCGAGTGGATACGCCGGCGGGACCCGGCCTTCGATCACGAGTTGAAGGACTACCTGTTCACCAAGAAGGAGATCGCGCACAAGTAGGGCGTCTCCCGCGCAGCGTCGTGGACCGCGCACAGCACCCCCCTGTTCGCGCCCATCTCATGGTGGGGCCGAGGTGCCCGCCGTCTGCAGCACGATCCTGTCGATGGCAAAACCGCGTTCGCGCACCCGCAGTTCCAGTTGGTGTGGCCCCGGCGCCAGTGTGAAAGGGGAGGGCGCCTTTATCCACGCCCAGGTGCCCGGGGTAATTGCTGCGTCTCCAATCACCAGCGGTGTGTTGCCATCGAAGCCCACATAGGCGGAATCGGAGCGCTCGCCGCCGAGCCCCTTGCCAAAACGAACAGGAGCGAGGGTCCGCATCCACACATCGTAGTCGCCACCATTGAGGTTGAGCCGGTAGCGCAGGCCCTCAGAGTCGGCGGGTAGCAGGATACGGTCAGGTCGCGGTGGGCAGTCGCGAAGGGACTCATTGGGTCGTGGCTGGCTGGGGCACTGGGCGGGGTCGTTGCCATTGAATGCCTGGAGGTAGGTGCCGCCAGTGGCGCCTGGCAGGGAATTACGTTCGATCCATGTGCCATCGAGTGAGTTGGTGGGTCGCTCCGCGTCCAGGGCACATCCGTTGGCATCCTCGGAACAGGCGGCCGGACTATCCGCGAGATGGTTCTCGAACCAGACTACGCTTACCGCTTCACCCTCGGTCCGATTGCCGTAAAACACGAACTCCTGCTGGGGCTCCTGCATCCACTCCTCATCATTTGCAACAATGTCCAGGTCGCCGTCGCCGTCGACGTCACGCAGTTCAAGTCCATCCCACTTTTCGCCGAAGATGGGTACGTTGCTCACACGGCCCGGAGACCACTTGATAACGTGAACCCGTGCGTCCTCAGCGGTCAACCGCGCGCCCTCGAATGAGAGCCAATAGACCGAGGCTTTGCCCACGGGAAGCGTAGCGTCGTCGTGGGTCATCATAACGACGAGATCGGGGTTGCCATCACCATCGATGTCGCCGACCCTCAAGCCCCGGCTGGCCCAGCGGACCTGCTCGGGTTTGGCGATGCGTTGCAGGTCGAAGGCCACGTCGCCGTCCGCGCGGCGCAGGAAAATGAGGAATTCGTCGATGGTCTGCGTGACCAGGTCCGGGAGGCCGTCACCATTCATGTCAGCCACCGCGATTTGAGGTTTGCCGTAGAAGCCCGGGTCGCGCACCAGTTCAGTGCGCTCCCACGGTTGGGTGAGGTCGAGGCTGCCGGGACCTGGATTGCGGTACCAGAGGACGGCCTCATCCTCCTCGGGCGTGTCGAAATCGGCGTTGGCGTCGACGATATCCGGGTCTCCGTCTGCGTCCAGGTCGGTGAGGACGAAGCCGTGACCGCCGGGCGTGTACGGATCAATGGCGTGCAGTGTCCAGGCACTCAAGTCCCTGCGTTGGCCGGGGTCGCTGGGTGATTGTAACCAGACGATCCCGCCCGTGAGGCCATTGGCAAAGTACACGCGTCCACCCGCGAGGATGTCCACGGCGCCGTCGGCATTCATGTCGAAGGGGACGACCCACAAGTAATGTCCCTGCTCAATCGTGGCAGGGATGCGACCGCCGTCCTGCCACGCAGCCGGGTCCAGGACATGCGCACGGTCGGGTCCCCACACCACACGAATGCCCGGTTCGTCGCCGTCGAAGATGCGGTCGGGGTGGCCGCCCTGGGCGCCCGCGATGTCGAGATTCCCGTCGCCATCGAGATCGGCCAACATGGCGCTTTCGGTGTCGCACCCTTGGGTGGCGGGCTCCGCGGTCGGGCACATAAACGTCATGTTGGGCCACGGCGCGGTGAATGCGGCAGGATCGGTGGGGGTGAACGTGATCACATACCGCTGGTCGAATTCGTAGTTGGTGACGTAGTCCGTACTCCCGTCGCCGTCGACATCGGCGCCGAAGAGTGAGTTCGCGCCCCTGAAACGACTGTCGATGGCATGCATCGGCCAGGGCGTGTCGTTGCGGATGGTGAGTGGCGCCGAGGCGGGATAGGACAACGAGCGGGCCCCGGAGCCCGCGACGTGGTCGTTTTTATCTGCGCAACCAGCGACTGAATGGACGAGCGCGAGGAGGGCAAGTCCACCGGCGCACGATCGCCAATCGGGAAAGCCTCGCCGCGCACGTGCGGCCTCGCCAATCGCTCGCGCTTTCACCGAGAATGCGTACAGGCCTACATGAACCCGTACAGCCTGCCGGCGTTCTCACAGAAAATCTTGCGCTTCTTGCCCTCGTCCAGGCCCATGGCCATGGAGTTGATCAGGTGCTGCGAGTTGGGCCAGTCCGTGATGTGGTGGGGGAAATCGCTGCACCACATCATGGTGTCCACGCCCACGGAATCGCAATTCTGGATGCCGAACTGGTCGCTCACCACGCCGACCTTGCAATTGCGCAGGTAGTAATCGCTGGGCAGCATGGACAGGTTGACGCCGGTCCAGTAGCGGTTGCGACGGTAGCGGTCGTCGAGTTCCTGCTTGAAAAACGGCACCCAGCCGGCGCCCACCTCGCCGCCGACAATGGTCAGCCCCGGGTAGCGCTCGAACACGCCGCTGAAAATGAACTCGGCGAACAGCACCGGCATCCGGCTCATGGTGGTGGAGAACTGCACCAGCTGCGGCACGCCGCCTTTTTCCGCGACCTTTTTCGTCTTCACGGTGGGCGGGGTCAGGCCGATATGAATGTGAATGGGCATCGCCAGTTCCTCGGCGACTTCCCAGAACTGGTCGTCCGCCGCCGAGAGAATCGCCTCGCCGCTGGGCCAGGTCGCCAGGCCCACGCCCTTCGCCCCGGCGTCCTTCGCGCGCCGCAGTTCCATCACCGCATCGTCGATCCCGGTGGCCGGCATCTGGAAGATGGCCCCGAGGCGCTCCGGCTTGTGCGCGCCAAACTCCGCGCTGAAATTGTTGTAGGCCTGCATTCCGGCCAGGGAGAAGGCTTTCTCCTGGCCCATGAAATAGATCATGGTGCGCTGCGGCGGGAAAAACACCGCCGCGTCCACGCGGTCCTCGTCCATCAACTCCAGGCGGGCGGCCGGTTCAAAAATGCCCGGGTGCTTGTCCGTGTATTTCACCCCGGTCCATTTCAGCGTCTTGGGTGTCTTGTTCATCGCGGCGACCAGTCCCAGGGACTCCACCGCCTCGCCCAGCAGCCAGGCATCGCCACCGTCCTTGTCCTTCACCAGCTTGGGCGCGACGTCATGGTATTTCTTTGGCAGGTACTTTTCCCACAGGTCCGGGGGTTCAATCACGTGCTGGTCGCAGTCGATTGTTCGGTATTGCATAAAAGCCTTCCTGTATGCCGCCGGGGCATGGTGGTTGCCGTTGCCGGGAAATATAAACCTAAAAAAGACATCTGTCATGTTAAACACAGGTTGGACAAGTGCTACCCGTCATCCTGTGGGCTTTAGCCGGGAGGACCGCGCCAGCTGGCGGGCCCTGTCCGCCATATCCAGCACCACCTGCCCGAACATCGCCATTTTGGGGTTGTCCGCGCCCCCCTGCACATAGCGGGCGTAGCCGGCTTCGAGCACGCAGGCCATCTTGAAACGGGCCAGCACGATGTAGTAGTCCATCGCGTCCACCGGCAGCCCGCTGGTGGCCGCGTAGCGGTGCATCAAGTCGTCGCGCGAGGGCATGCCGCTGAAATCCACGTAGCCCGTGCTGCGATCCTCGCCCGGGTCGGGCCAGGTCATCAGGATCCAGGCCAGGTCCAGCAGCGGGTCGCCGATGGTCGCCATTTCCCAGTCGACGATCGCGGCCAGCCTGGCCGGTTCGCCATGGTGAAACATGACGTTGGCGAACTGGTAGTCGCCGTGGATGATGCCCGGGGTAAAATGCCGCGGGGTGTGCCTGCGCAGCCAGTCGGCCGCCTCGTCCAGGCCCGGTAGTTCGCGGAACTGTATTTTTGCCAGGTGCGCCAGCCAGCGATCCACCTGCCGGTCGAGAAAGCCCTCGGGCTTGCCGAAGCCCTCCAGCCCGGCGGCGCGCCAGTCGACCTGGCCCAGGCGCGCGATCGCGTCCACCAGTTCATTGGCCATTCCGGCGCGCAACTGCGGGTCCCGGTCGAAAGGCGGCGGCAACTCCCCCATGGGCGTCCAGCCGTCGATATGACCCATGATGTAAAAGCAGGCGCCGAGCACCGACGTGTCGTCGCACACGGCGATCCCCCGCGGGTGTGGAACGTCCGTGTCGTTCAATGCGGCGATCACCCGAAATTCCCGCAGCATGATCTCATTGCGCCCCTTGGGCACCTTGGCCGGTGGTTTGCGCAGCGCCATGCGTATATCGCCGCGGCGCAGCTCGAAGATCTCGTTGGAGGCGCCGCCGCTGATATAGCGCGCGGACAGGGGCATGCCACTGCCGGGCAGGCTGCGCTCGTCCATCCAGCGCGCCAGCGCGCTGGCGTCGATGCGGGGTTGGGTCTCTTCATTCGCTGCCGGCGTGTCGCTCATCAGAGATTACCTACCGTGTCATCGAGAAACGCCGCGAACTTCGAGCGGGCCGCGTCAATCCTCGCCGGCAGCCACTCGCTGGGCCACAGCGGATCGGGTGAACCCCGGTGCTCGCGCAAGACCTGTTTGGCCACGGTCACCCGGTGCACCTCACTGGGACCGTCCATTACGCCCATCATGGGTACCGTCATCCACAGCCCGGCCAGCGGCGTCTCGTTGGAGCAACCCAGCGCGCCGTGCACCTGGACGGCGCGGCGCACGATATCGTGCAGGACTTCCGCCGCCTGCACCTTCACCGCGGCAATGTAGACGCGTGACTTTGTGCCGGTCGCCCTGGTCAGCACCACTCAGGCGGCGTACAGCACCAACAGGCGGAACTGCTCCAGTTGCATAAACGAGTCGGCGATGTAGTTCTGGATGGTCTGCTTGTCCGCCAGCAGACTGCCCTGGGTGTAACGGCTCAGGGCGCGTTCGCACAGCATGTCCAGTGCGCGTTTGCAGTAGGCGACCGTGCGCATGGCGTGGTGGATGCGCCCGCCGCCGAGGCGCTTCTGCGCCAGTTCGAAGGCCTTGCCCGGCTCACCCAGTACCGCATCGGCGCCCAGGCGCACCTCGTTGTAGCGCACCCAGCCGTGGCTGCCGGGTTCGTCGAGGCTCTCGTGCATCAGGCCGACGTTGCGCAGGATCTCGATGCCCGGCGTGTCCCGCGGCACCAGGAACATGGTCGCGCCGCGGTGCACGGGCACGTCCGTATCGGTGATGGCCATCACGATCAGGAATTCCGCGAAGTCAGCGTGGGAAGAGAAATACTTTTCGCCACTGAGTACCCAGCCGTCGCCCTCGCGGCGCGCGCGGCAGGTGAACTGCGCGGGATCCGACCCCGCCTGCGGTTCTGTCATGGAGTAGCAGGAGACGATCTCGCCATTGAGCAGCGGCTGCAGGTAGCGCGCTTTCTGCGCGGCGGTGCCGTAATGGGCGATGATCTCGGCGTTGCCCGTGTCCGGTGCCTGGGTGCCGAACACGCGGGAGGCCCATGTGCTGCGGCCGAGGATCTCGTTCATCAGGGCCAGCTTGACCTGGCCGTAACCCTGGCCGCCCAGGTCAGGCGTCAGGTGGCAGGCCCACAGGCCGCGCTTCCTGACCTGCTCCTGCAGGGGTTTCACGATGGCGCAGGTGGTGGCGTTGTGGACATCGAAGGGATCCGTCGACTTGTTCCAGATCAGGCCGATGGGTTCGATTTCCTCGCGTACGAAGTCGTCCATCCAGTCCAGTTGCTGTTGAAACGCCGGTTCCGTGCTGAAATCCCACGCCATAGTGTCAGTCCCGTGTGATGGGCGACCCCGCGCCCGTTGCAACTGCGCCATTGCTGTCAGCTCCCCAGTCCCAGCAACTGCCGGGACACCACGCTGCGCATGATTTCCGAGGTGCCGCCGCCGATGGTTTCCGTCAGGCTCTGCCGCCAGATCAGCTCGGGTCGGGGTGCCACTGACCAGGGCCTCCGGCCCCCGAAATCCAGTACCGCCCGGGCGATCTCCTGGCAGGTGACGGTGTGCACGCATTTTGTTCATGGCCGCGTCAACGGTGGCGTTGCGACCGCCATCGCCGCCAGCACCTTCAGGCCCAGCATTTCTCGTCTCCAGCACCTGCACCGCGAGTTGCGCCAGCCGCTCCCGCAACGGCCGGGTCGCCGCCCAGCCCGTTGGCGTTGAGCCAGGCCACCATCTTCCTCCAGGTCCCGGCGCACCCGGCCGGGGAAACTGGATATGCCGTCATCCGCCAGCGCTTCGCCGATCAGCGGCCACGCGCCGTTTTCCGCGCCCACGCGCTGATCGACGGGCACCGCCACCGCGTCGAAATAGACCGCATTCAACTGGTCCCCGTCCACCGTCGGCAGCGCCGAGACGGTCACGCCCGCGGCATGGCGGTCGCAGATGAACAGGCTGAGGCCGCGGCCGCGGCTCTCCTGGGTGCCGCTGCGCGCCAGCACCCACAGGTAATCCATGTCCTGGGCGTAGGACTGCCAGCACTTCTGGCCGTTGAGCAGGTAGTGCGTACCCGTCGCGCTGCGGTCGGCGCGCAGACGCAGGCTCGCCAGGTCGGAGCCGGCCTCAGGCTCCGAGTAACAGAGGGAGAAATGAATCTCGCCGGCGCGAATGCGCGGCAGCCAGTGCGCCTGCCGCACGGGTGTGCCGTGGCGAATCAGGGTCTGGGCGACGATCCTCGCGGCCAGCGGGTTGCGGGCGGCGCGGGCAATAGGCCACCTCGTTCCACAGGATGAACTCGTGCACGGGACCCTTCCCCGAGTCCGCCGAACTGCTCCGGCCAGCCCAGGGCCAGCCAGTTTTTCCGCCATTGCCTGGAACAGGGCGCGTACCTGTGGCCACTTGTGCCCCTGGCCGTAAAAGCCATCCAGGTCGCGGTAGTCCTGCAGGAACTCCCGCACCTCGGCCTGGAAGGCCAGCTCCTCCGCGGCAAACTGCGTGTTCACACCGTGCGCCTATGTTTTCGCATCGGGGTCCGGGTTCCATACCGGTTCGCGTTGCTCGGCAAAGGCCCTGGGACCCTCCTCGAAGTCCGGGTGGTGCCAGTGGGAGCGCAACAGGTCCCAGCCGGTCTCCAGGGCCTGCGCATAGCCCTGTTCCAGCGACGCCCAGATGGCCCGTTTCGACAACGCCATGGCCTGTGGGGAATTTTTCAGCATCTGGGTCGCCATCGCCTGTCCCAGGGCGCGCGCCTCAGCGGGTGTCTCTGCCAGCTCATCGACCAGTCCCAGCTGGTAGGCGCGCTCGCTGGACAGGCGGTAGCTGCTGCCCACCAGCGTCATGCGCAGGGCGGTGCCCAGCGGCAAACGCCTGGCCAGGCCGATATTTTCAATTGCACCGACCATGCCCACGTTGACGTGGGAGTCGATAAAGCGGGCATTGCGCGAGGCGATCACGATATCCGAGTCCACCACGAAGTGGTGCCCGCCGCCCACGCAGGTGCCGTTCACCACGCAGATCACCGGCTTCCACACGTCGTTCTGGTAGGGTGACCAGAACACCGCCTCGCGCAGGGGCTTGTCGACGAACACCTCCTCGGCGGCGGCCTCGCTGTCCGCCTCCGCAACGTCGAAGCCGGTGCAGAAGTGGCGGTCGCCCGCCGCGGTGATGACCGCCACGCGCACCTCGGGATTGTCCCGCACGTCGCTCCAGATCGCCCTGAACATCGCCTGCATGGCGGGGGCCAGCGAATTGCCCCGCGCACTGCGATCGAGAGTGATCGTGGCGATGCCCCTGTCCTTCTCGTAGCGCACCCCGTTCATCGGTTGGTTCACATCGATCTTCGTCATACCCTTACGCTCCCAGACCCGTGTCAGCCAGCAGCAGTGCCTGCTCGCGCTTGCCCGACGGCGGCGTGGAGGCCAGTTGCCGGATGCGCCGGGTGATATGAAAGGCCGGGCCTTCCAGCGTGATGCCAATACCCCCCAGCACCTGGTGACAGGCAAACGCGGTGGCCAGGCCAGCCCGTTGCGCCGACCACCTGGCGCCCGCCGCGAGCGTTTCCGCCCGGCTGGCGTCGGCGCCGTCGAAACTGCAGGCGGCGGCCCGCGCCAGGGTCTGCGCGGCGGTGATCGCGATCGCGCAATCGGCAAGCGGGTGGGACACGGCCTGGAACTCTCCCAGGGTTTTACCAAACTGTCTGCGCGTGCCGGCGTGCTCGCTGGTATCCCGGAGCAGGCGCCAGGCGGCGCCTGTCATGTAGGCTGCGGTGGCGATGGCGGCGAGCGCGAGCGCGCGGCTGGACTGCGGCAGTCCGGCGTCGATCTTCAGCAGGGCGCGCCCCCAGGTGTCGCCGCCCAGCGTCGGCACCGGCTCGATACAGGCGGGCGCATGACCCCGCGCGATATGCGCGCCGTCCACGACCAGGAACAGGTCCGCCGCCGTGCCCCAGGGCAGCAGCGTACTGTCGGCACTGCTGAGCGACACCAGCGAGCGGCCGTTGATCAGGTCATCGCGCTCCTGCCGGTCGAGCACCTGGATCGCCAGGTAGGTCGCGGCGAGCGGTCCCGGGAAGACGTGGTGGCCCAGGATTTCCGCGATGGCGCACACTGCCACCGCGCCGCCGGCCTCCTCGTGACCCGGCGCCGCGGGCGCGAAGACGCCCAATTCCGCCAGCGCCCGCCACAGCGCACGGGGAAACGGCAGGTCCGCCTGCCTGGCCACGTCCGCGACCGGGTGCTGGTTGCAAAAGCGCTCGACAGCGGCGCGCATGGCCGCCTCGTCCTCGTTGAAATCCAGGTCGAGGCCGTGAGCCATCAGGCCGTCCTGCCCCAGCGGGCCTCGACCAGCGCCCGGCGCGCGCCACCGACGCCTCCGAGTTCCTGGCGCAGCGCCACCAGCCGCATGCTCCAGACATGCAGGTCGAATTCGCAGGTGAAGCCGATGGCGCCCGACATCTGGTGGGTTTCGGTAAACACCTGGTCGGCGGCCTGCAGGGCGAAAGCTGCCGCCGCCGCCACGGCCTCCGTTGGCGCCCCGTGGAAGGCCGCTTCACGCGCCAGCCAGCGGCTCGCTTCCACCTGGATGGCGCACAGCGACAACCGGTGCTGGATGGCCTGGAAGGAACCGATGGTGCGGCCGAACTGGCGCCGCTGTTTGAGGTACGCCACCGTGTGCCCCAGGGCTGCCTCCATGGTGCCCACGGCCTCCACTGCCAGCGCCAGCCGCCACCAGTTCGCCATGACCTGTGCCGCCTGCGGTCCCAGGCTCTCACCGGCCGTGCTCAGGTCGTAGAAACGATTGGCCTCGGCCAGGCGACCCATGGGGTAGCCGAAACTGCTGCGCACCGGCGCCAGTTCGCCGGCGGTCATGGGGATCACGTGCACGTCGCCCAGCCCCAGCACCAGCAGGGTCCGCGCGTGGGCGCCAAAGCGGATGGGAACAGGCCTGGCCAGGTGATCCAGCGTGCACAGCGCGATCGGTCCGGGGACCGGGTGCGAACTGACCGCCGGGGCAACCAGCAACTGGGCCCCACTGGCCACCACGCCGCCGGCGCGGGCAATGGCCTCGACCACCAGCGCCGCCTCCAGTCCCGCCGGTCCGCGCGCCGTGGCGAGGTCGGCGGCGATCGTAGTGAAGCCGGATTCGTCGAGCAGGTGCTGCAGGCGATCGTCGTAGCGGCCCTGGCTGTTCAGCTCGATCGCGCGGGCGGGGCCGGCGGCCTGCGCGAGCAGGCGCTCCACGGATTCAAGGACGGCCTGCTGGTCTTCATTCAATTCAAAATCCACGGTTGCGCTCCTTACTCCCTGGGCAGTTCAAGGAAGCGGGAGGCGATCAGGTTCAATTGCACCTCGGTGGCGCCCACGGCAACCCCGGCGGTCATGGCCAGCCGGAAATTGTGTCGGCGAAGGAGGCAGTACTCCCGGGACTGGGGCCCGGTGTCCAGGGCCAGCCGGCCGATGGCGTTGTCGCAGCTGGTGCTGAGGACGCGTGCAAAGTTGGGTATCCGGCGTCGGCGCGCGATCCTTCGCACGGATATCGATCACCTTGTAGACCAGTACGCGGGCCGCCTCGCACAGCGCCCTCGCTTCGCCGAGGCGATCCACGATGATCGGGTCGTCCAGCATGCCGCCCGCAGCGGCGAGTTCCGCGAGCCTGTCCAGCGTGACGGCAGGCACAACGCGCCGCGCTGATTCGTTCAAATTGCAGCGTGTGCAATTCACTACATCCTGCCGTTGTTTTCCTCACCGAGCAGGACGTCAAGCGGGACGCTCACGTCGGTGAAGAAAACCTCGTGGAAATAGCGTTCGCCCACGACCGAGGGAATTTCCCGCACGGCAATGCCTGGCGTATCCATGGGCACCAGCAGCACCGAGATGCCGCGTTGACGGCTGCTCAGGATCAGCACCAGCAGGAAAATAAAGTCCGCATGGTTGCAATAGGTCGTCCAGATCTTGGAGCCGTTGATCACGTAGTGACCATCGATTTTATCGGCGCGCGTGCGCAGGGCGGCGAGGTCGCTGCCGGCCTCGGGCTCCGAGAAGCCCTGGCACCACAGCACCTGGCCGGCGGAGATTTTTGGCAGGTGCAACGCTTTCTGGGCGTCGCTGCTGTAGCGGGTATGATGGCCGGGCCGATCCAGTTCACGTTCATGTACTGGGAGCCCCGGGGCTCGCCGGACAGCCCACATTTCCTCGCCGACGATGGAGTGGCGCTAGGGTTGGCAATCGCGGCCGCCGTAGGCGCTGGGCCAGCGCTGGGTCAGCCAGCCCTGTTCCGCCATGCGGCCGCAGAAATAACGGCTGAACTGCGCCTGGGAGTCGCCACCGGGGCCGTGCTGGACATCTCCTCCCAGTCGTCCGGCAGTTCCTGTTGCAGGAAGGCGCGGATATCGCGACGGTGCTGGATATCGTCTTCTGACCAGTCAAATTCCAAATCGGTCCTCCCGACACGGTCAAGGTGGTAACGTCAGTTGCGCACTGGGTACTGCGGAGTATGGGCTGGCGCGGGGCAGGACGCATCAGTTTTGGAATGCCTTGCCAAGCGAAGAATGGCAGAAATATACTGACTAAACAAGTCAGGTGCCTGACAAAAATGTTACACTGCCGCGCGCCGTGGCGCGGCCAGGCGGTCGTGGGAAAAGCGAAAAAGGGAGAGTCCGGTTGATCAAGAACCTGTTCACTTACGAGGGCAAGCGTTGTCATCACCGGCGCCAGTTCCGGCATGGGGGAGGCCACGGCGCGACTGGTCCACCAGCTGGGCGCCGATGTCGTCGCACTCGATATCCAGCCGCCGCGTTACGGTTTCGCGCCTACAATTCGAAATGACCTGCGCGATCGCGGCGCCATCGAGCAGGCGGTCGAGGAGGTCACGCAAGCGCGGGTACACAATTTTACTGCATGGCCTGCCCGCGTCAAGCTTCCGGCGGTGGACGTGGTGACGGTGAACTTCATCAGCCAGCGCCACATGATCAACCTTCATGGTGCCGCACCTGCAGCGCGGCGACGCCATCGCCAGCGTGTCCTCGGGGCGGGTATGGGCTACCTCTTTTTCGGCAAGCAGCTGCAACCGTTCCTGGCGCTCACGGATTTCGCCGACGCCCAGGCGTGGGTGCGGCAAAATGAGCAGGAGGCCTGGTTCGAGCCCTATTCATTTTCCAAGATGTGCAGCATTGTGTTTACCCTGCGCGCGGGTGGCGACATCACCACGCCGACCGGCGTGCGCGTCAACTGCATCGCGCCGGGGCCGACTGATCACCGCCATGATGCCCGCCTTTGTCGAGCAGACCGGCGCGGCATTTTTCGAGCGCTATCCCAAACCCATTGGGCGCAACTCGACGGCGGAGGAACAGGCCTGGCCGCTGGCATTCCTCAACAGTGATGCCGCCAGTTACATCAGCGGCGAGAATCTCTACACCGATGGCGGCGCCTGCTCCGGCGTGTTGAATGGCTCCATCGACGCCGCCACCATGATGCCTGACCAGTGATCGTCACCGAGGAGTCACAGTGAGCAGCCCCGTTAAACGCCCGCTTCCCCTGCTGACCGACAGCAACCGGTTTTTCTGGACCTCCGGCGCGGACGGCCGGCTGCGATTCCTGCGTTGCAGTGCCTGCAGCAATTACGTGCATCCCCCGGTCCCCGTGTGCGACAAGTGCCTGTCGATGGCGCTGGAAGTTGTGCCCGTGTCCGGGCGCGCAACGCTCGCGGCGGTGACCGTCAATCACCAGCTGTGGATCCCCACCATGGAGCCGCCCTACGTGGTCGGCATCGTGGAAATAGCGGAGCAGCCCAGCGTCCGGCTGACCACCAATATCGTAAAGTGCGCCGAGGCGGACCTGCGCATCGGCATGCCCCTGGAGGTGGAGTTCGAGGAATGTGAGGACGTGTTCCTGCCCCTGTTCAGGCCGCTCGATGCCGCGCCTGACGCCGCGGTGGGGGAGCGCTAGTGGACAAGTTCGAATACAGCAGCGCCGTCACCGGACTCGGTATGTCGGAGATCGGTCGGCGCCTCATGCGCGATCCCATGGCGCTCACGGTGGACGCCTGCCTCGCGGCCATCGCCGATGCGGGACTCACCCGTGACGACATCGACGGCGTGTGCACCTATCCCGGCATGGTGCCCGGGGCCGGCGGCTTCAGCGGGGCCGGCGCCCATGACCTGATCGACACCCTGCGACTGCAACCCAACTGGCACAACAGCGGGCTGGAGCAGGCGGGGCAACTGGGATCGATCGTGGCGGCGATGATGGCGGTGGCCACCGGCCTGTGCCGGCACGTGCTGTGCTTCCGCACGGTGTGGGAGGCCACGTACGTCCAGTTGCAGCGCACCGGGAAGATTCGCTACACCGGTGGCGGCGGCCGGCTGTCGGGCGGGATGGAGTGGCGCATTCCCTACGGGGCGGCGTCGGCGGCGAACTGGATCGCCCTGTACTGCAGCCGCTACATGCACGAGTATGGCCTGACCAGGGAGCAGTTGGGCCAGATCGCGCTGAATGGCCGCCGGAATGCCGCGCTCACGCCCTACGCGGTGTACAGGGAGCCGATGACCCTCGCTGACTATCTCGACGCGCGCATGGTGTCCACGCCACTGGGTCTGTACGACTGCGATGTGCCGTGCGACGCCTCGGTGGCGTTCGTGATCTCCCACCGGGATACCGTCAGGGACAGTCGCCGGGGGCGCGGTGTCGGCTTCGAGGCGGTGGGCACCGCCAACACCGAACGGGTCTCCTGGGACCAGGGCGACCTGCGCTACCTCACCGGGATAGACGGCGCCGCCAATATGCTCTGGTCACGCACTGACCTGCGCCAGCAAGACATCGACATGGTACAGCTCTACGACGGGTTCAGTTTCAATGCCCTGTGCTGGCTGGAAAAGCTCGGCTTTTGCGGCGAGGGGGAGGCGGGCGCCTTCCTCGAGGGCGGCCAGCGCATCGCGCGGGATGGCGAACTGCCCATGAATACCAATGGCGGACAACTCTCCGCGGGACGACTGCACGGCTACGGTTTCCTGCACGAGGCCTGTGTGCAGTTGCTGGGCGAGGCGGGCGAGCGGCAGGTGCCGAACAATCCGCGCACCGCGATCGCGACCTCCGGGGGCGGCGTGCCAGGCAGCGCGCTGCTGCTCACCGCGCCCTAGTCGAGCAGGATGACAGCGCATGTTTGATTTTGCCGCCCACGGCCTGATCGAGCCGCCCGTCAGGCTGCCGCTGCCCGGTGGTGGCCCGCAGACGATCGGCGCGATCCTCGAGCGCCCATTGCGCAGCGATCCGGACCGGCTCGCCCTCGTGGGGCGCAGCGCGCGCTACAGTTACGGCGAGCTCGACGAGCAGGTCGCGCGGGCGGCCGCGGTATTTTATGAGCTGGGCGTGCGCCAGTACGATCGCGTGGCGGCCTGCCTGCCCAACGATGTGGAAATCATCGTCGCCCTGCTGGCCTGCGCGCGCCTTGGAGCGATCTGGGTTGGCGTGAACCGGCCGCTGGCTCCGCCGGAAAAAGCCTTTATCCTGCAGGACAGTGGCGCGTACCTGTATCTCACCGACGCACAGGGTAATGAGGAGATCAAACCCCTGCGGGCGCAGCTGCGGGCACTCGGGCAGGTGGTGTGTGTCGACGCCGGCACCCCGCTGGGCGCGTGGCACGGGTTATTGCACGCGGTGGCGCCGGGGCGCTGCCCGGTGGTGGCGGTGGACTCTTTCGAACCGGCCGCCATCGCCTACACCAGCGGCACTACCGGGCGCCCCAAGGGCGCCGTGCACAGCCATCACAATATCCTGCTCCCCGGCGCGATCCGCGTGCACGAGGGCACCTTCGGGCCCGACTGCGCCCAGGGCGTCATGCTGCCCCTGACCATTCTCAACCTGATGGTGCTGGCGCCGATGGTGGCCTTCCAGGACGGCAGTTGTTGTGTGTGCATGGACAGCGTCAAGCCGGAGGAAATCGCCCGCTGGGTGCGGGAGGAACGGGTCGGCCACTTTGCCTCGGTGCCGACTGTCATCCAGGATCTGCTCACCTCGCCGCTGGTGCGCCCCACCGACCTGGCCACGCTGGGGCCGCCGGACATCGGCGGTGCCAGTATCCCGCAGGAGTGCCAGCGCCTGTACCGGGAGCGCTTCGGGCGGCCCATGACCGTTGCCTACGGCATGACGGAAGCGCCGACCATCGTGGCCCGCACCGATCCGGACAGCATCCCGCAGGAGGAACTCTGCGGCCGGGCGGTGGCGCAGGTGGATATCCTGATCCTCGATGAGCAGGACTGCCCCCTGCCGCAGGGCGAGATCGGGCAGATCGGCGTGCGGCCCGCCGCCGCGGGACCCTACGCGGGGGTGTACACCACCATGCTCGGTTACTGGAACCGGCCGGAAGCCACCGCCGCCGCCCTCGGCAACGGTATCTACCATACCGGCGATCTCGGCTTCCTCGACGAGCGCGGCCAGCTGTTTATCCGCGGCCGGCAGAACGACCTGATTATTCGCGGCGGCGCCAATGTCTACCCGGCCGAGGTGGAGCGGGTGCTGGCGAGTCACCCGGCGGTAGCGGACGCGGCGGTACTGGGCATTCCCGATGAGCGGCTGGGACAGCGCGTGGCCGCGGTAGTCGAGTTGCGTACGCCGCCCGGCGCGGGGGCCGAAAACGCCCTCGTGGACGAGTTGCAGTCCTACTGCCGGGAACAGCTCGCCCGCTACAAGGTGCCGGAGCAGGTGCGCTTTATCCACAGCCTGCCGCGCAACGCCATGAACAAGGTGGTCAAGCCGCGGCTGCTGGACCTGTTCTGAATGATCATCGCCGCAGCGAGGGAACGACACGTATGACCTGGGTGAGCAACGCCGACAATCGCGAGGCGACCCTGCAGGTGCTGCCGGAGATCGCCGCGAGCTTCGACGCGCTGTACCGGTCGCTCTGGTCGCAGCGCCACCTGCCGCCGGAGATCCTTGAGCTCTGCCGCCTGCGTCTGGCCGGCTTGCACCGCTGTGACGTGGAGTTACAGCGGCAGGAGTACGCTGTTCGCGCCGACCAACGGGATAATCTCGCCCGCTGGGCCACGGACCCGCGCTTTACGGAGGCCGAGCGCGCCTGCCTGGCGTTCACGGAAGTCTATGCCATGGACGCCCAGGCCCTGACCGATGAGCACGCCGCTGCGGTCAAGGCGCATTTTGGCGCTGCCGGACTGGTGCTGTTGGTGGAGGCGCTGGGTGTGCTTGACGGCATGACCCGCCTGAGCCTGCTGTGGCAATTGCCTGACGGCGCCGCGCGCCGCCCGCACCGGGGAGACTGACCATGCCAATCCGCCCACGCGCCAACAACCCGGGCAAGCCCACCGGCAACATGATGCGGGACTCGGCCCTGGGTCTGGTGCCGGAAACCCTCGAACCCTACATGGTGTTGAACCGGACAATCTGGGAGAGCGGGCCGCTGGGGCCCGCCGAGATCGAGATCGCCCGCCTGCGCAACGCGCGCAAGGTCAACTGCGTGTTCTGCAAGAGCGTGCGCTACGATATCGCCCGCGCGGACGGCCTCGGCGAGGACAAGGTGGCCATGATCGAGGATGATTTCCGCGACAGCGACCTGAGCGAGCGTGAAAAACTGATTTTGGCTTTTACCGACCAGTTCCTGACAGACCCCGCCGGTCTCAGTGACGTTCTCAGGGACCAGTTGACCGCGACCTTCAGTGCGCCGGAACTTGTGCACCTGTCGATGGTCGTAGCCCACTTCAGCGGGTTCTCCCGCTGCGCGGTGTCGCTGGGGGGCATGCCGGAGGAATTACCCGTGATGGAGATATCCCTGCCGCAGTGAGCGGTTCTGTAACAGGCCGTTTTGGGGTAGGCTGTCACTCCCGCCGGCCCTCGTGGCAATAACCCGGAGACGCTGTCCAGCGGTTCGCCCATCTGTCCCATCCAGCAGGTAACCTGTTCTATGCGCAAGTCCTTTAGCCCGGACGCAGTCCGGCAAGCCCGCGGCCGGTGGTTGTCACAGCTACCGCTCCTGTGGATGCTGGCGACGCTGCTCCTGACGGCCTGCCACGGTTCCAGCGATTCCCAGACCGGTGGCGACGGTGCCTCCGGCACTGGTGACGGGCGGCCCAACTTCCTGTTTATCATCTCCGATGACCAATCCTGGATTCACACCTCCCGGGCGGGCTACCCGCTGGTCAAGACGCCCAATTTCGACCAGATTGCCAACGCGGGGCTGTACTTCAACAATGCCTTCGTGTCTGCGCCTTCCTGCACGCCCTCCCGTGCCGCCATCATCGCCGGGCAGGATTTCTGGCGCCTCGGGTCCGCCGGCGTGTTGTGGGGCGCCTACTCGGACATCATGATCAGTTACCAGGATATCCTGCGCGACGCCGGCTACGCGGTCGGTTTTACCGGCAAAGGCTGGGGGCCGGGGGTGATTCTCGACCAGGCCGTCAAGCCCACCGGTGACGTCTACAACGTGTTCAAGCGGCCCAAGACCGTGGCGCTGGAGCCCTATGACCTGGCGGCCAATTTCGCAAGCTTTCTGCAGAATAAGCCGCGCGGCGAGCCATTCTCTTTCTGGGTCGGCCCCATCGAGCCTCACCGACCCTTCGACCCGGAAGTGCCCAACCGCTTTACCGCAGATAACCGGCAGGGCGCTATCCCGCCCTTCCTGCCGCCGACCAGCACGGTGGAGGCCGAGTTATCCAGTTACCTCAGTGAGATCGAGTATTTCGACCGTGACCTGGGAGCGCTGGTGCAGGTGCTGAAGGACGAGGGCCTGTTCGACAACACGATTATCGTCGTCACGTCCGACAACGGCATGGAATTCAGCCGCGCCAAGCCGACATTGTACGCCTACGGCGTGCGCGTACCGTTGGCGATCTACTGGGGCAAGCTGGTCAAGCCCGCGCGGACCATCGACGATTTCGTGCTGCTGACCGATATCGCGCCGACGTTCCTGGCGGCGGCCGGGATGGAGATTCCCGCCGCCATGACGGGTAAAAGTCTGCTCCCGATTCTCGAATCCCCCGCCAGTGGACAGGTTGACCCGCGGCGCGACGCGGTCGTCGTCGGTCTCGAACGGCACGCGGGGGGCATTCGTCCGGACAACGTCGGCTATCCCAGCCGCGCGATTTACACGCGAGATTTCACCTACATCAGGAATTTTTTCCCCGACCGCTGGCCGGTCGGCGATCCGCCGCGATGGGTCGAGTCGATTCCCTGGTTGTTGCAGGACCCGGACACCCACGAATACCTCGAACCCTATTTTTCCCTGCTGACGGCCAAGCGCCCGCCGGAGGAACTGTATGATTTGCGGGTCGACCCCTACCAGATGAAAAACGTGGTGGACGACCCGGATTACGCCACCGCGCTGAACGAGTTGCGCGAGCGGCTGACGGAATACCTGGTGCAAACCGCCGATCCGCTTGAACTGACCGGAAAGGATTCTTTTTCCCAATACAAGTATTATGGCCCGCAGTAGCGTACCGCCAACGTGGAGCGCGCTGTCCACCCAGAGGCTATTGGCACAAGGAGCCGCGTGATGCCTGACCTAACATACGCTCGCGCATGGTGGGTATTGGCAACCTCCCATCTGTTCTTTGCGATAGACCGGGTGAAGGCCCTGGCTCCGCAGCACCCTGAATGGAACATCCGGGAGCCGTTTGCCTCCCTGCTCAGGGGCGACGTCAAAGGCTCGCTCCCCACGGCGCGACACCCGCGAACGGGGCGCCTGTTCACCAGCATGGTGTACCAGCCGATGCTCGAATTGCTCAACTACCCGCGCACGAATGGCTGGACCGTGGTCGACATGAAGGACGACTGGAAAGTTATTTATCCCCCCGCGAACAAGTGACACAAGAGGAAACCGGCATGCCCGCACTACGCTTTAATCACATGGAACTGACATTGCCGCCCGGCACCCTGACCCGTGACCGGGAGGCCATCGTCGCCTTCTACGGCGAGGTGTTCGGCTTCAACGCGATCGATGTGCCCCTGTTCGACAGCACCGGTTTGCTGTTGAGCACCGACGATGAAGTCAGCCAGTTCCTGCTGCTGATGGAGCAGGAAAAACACCTGCACTCACCGGGCTATGATCACCTGGGTTTCCTGTACCAGAGCCGTGCGGAAGTGGACGAGAAGCTGGCACAGTGCAAGGCGTGGCAGAGAAAGGACGACCGGCTGTTACTCAAGGAATACGACGATCTCGTCATCAGCCCCACGGTCACCCACGCGTTCTACGTGCAATACCTGTTGCCTATCTGGTTTGATATCCAGGTCATCGAATACGAAAAGGGCACGGCGCCCGGCAAAGCCTGGGCGTATCGGTAGCACCGCCGCCGGCGAACACGACCGATCTTCTCCACTTATAGTTGCCGCAGGACAGGTAAAATGCGCATAGCCATCATCGGGGCCGGACCCGCGGGAATTGCTGCGGGCCACGAATTACTCAGGCAGGGGTTTGACGAGTTCACCATCTATGACGCGCTGGACGCGCCGGGCGGCACGTGGCGCCTGCATTCCGATCCCGGCCTGGCCTGCGACGTGTGGGCGCATTCCTATTCCTTTTCTTTCGCGCCCAACCCGGACTGGAGCGCGAATTTCGTCGGCTACGCCGAGATCCAGGCCTACCTGGCCGAGTGTGTGACGCGTTTCGGACTGGATTCGCACCTGCAACTGAACACGCGTATCACCAGGGCTGAGTATGTGGAGCCGGGCCGCTGGCAGCTCACCTCGGAGCAGGGGCCGCTGGGCGAGTACGACATCCTCATCAACGCCATGGGCAACCAGCACACGCCGCTCTACCCGAAGGTCGAGGGCATGGACAGTTTCCGGGGCGACAGCTGGCATGCCACCCGCTGGAATCACGACGTCGACCTCCAGGGCAAGCGGGTCGTGGTGGTCGGTTCCGCCGCCAGCGCCGTGCAGATCGTGCCCGAGGTGGCCAGGGTGGCCGGTCACCTGACAGTCCTGCAGCGCTCCGCCAACTGGATCATGCCGCGGGGGCGCAAGGAGTACAGCGCCGCGCAGCGCTGGCGCTTTCGCCGTTTCCCCGCGCTGCTCACGCTGACGCGGGCGTTCCAGCGCCTGCTGATGGGGCAGGTGGCCTACGCGGTGACGATCGGGCACAAGCGCATGAGCCAGTTCGAGGCGATGGTGGCGAAGCACATCGACAAAACCGTGGCGGACCCCGCCCTGCGCAAGGTCCTGCTGCCGGACACGCGCTACGGCTGCAAGCGCGGCCTGGTGTCCGATGATTTTTACCCGGCGCTGAACCGGCAGAACGTGGAACTGGTTCCCGAGGGCCTGGCGCGCGTGACCCCGACCGGGATCGTCACCAGCTCGGGTCGGGAGATCGCCGCCGACGTAATCATCTACTGTACCGGTTACCGCATCCTCGACTACGACCGCTTCGATGTCATCGGTCGCGACGGCCGCAACCTCGGTGTGGTCAGCGGGCGATGAGCCGCGCTCCCACAAGGGCATCGCCGTGCCGGGATTTCCCAATTTCTTCTGCGCCGTCGGTCCCAATGGCCTGGTGTTGAACGTCTCCTATTTCATCACCGCCGAGCAGAATGCCCGGACCATCGTGCGGCTGCTGTCCGAGCTGCGCGCAACGGGAAAGCAGTCGCTCGCGGTGAAGCAGGACGAGTTCGAACGCTACAACAGGTGGCTGGATGAGCGGTTTCCCGCTTCTCCTGGGGCGCCCCCGACTGCCACAGCTATTATACCAACGACTCCGGCCACGCCTCCTTCCTGTTCGCGGGCACTTTCAGGGAATACCAGAAAGTGCACGAAGCGGCGGGACTGCAGGAGTACGAGCTGGCCTGAGCGCCGGGCAAACGGCCGCGCCCTCCCGCGGAGCCGGTCGGTAAGCAGCGCAGCACCACTGCCCCGTGACCGCGAGCCGATTAAACAATTGACACAATGTCAAAAACTGGTATAAGAACCGTCTGTCGGGCATTTGCGGAGGGAGTACATGGGTGACATTCGTTACGACGGCCGGGTCGCGGTCATCACCGGCGCCGGCGGCGGGCTCGGGCGCAGTTACGCGCTGTACCTGGCCGCGCGCGGCGCACGCGTCGTGGTCAACGACCTCGGCGGATCGACGGACGGGCAGGGACACGACAACCGGGCGGCGGACAAGGTGGTGGCGGAAATCCGCTCCCTCGGCGGTGAGGCGGTGGCCAATTACGATTCGGTGTCCTCCGCCCGGGGAGGCAAGCAGATCATCCAGACGGCGATGGATAGCTATGGCTGCGTCGATATCGTGATCAACAACGCCGGCATCCTGCGCGACGGCACCCTGGCCAAGATGTCGCCGCAGAATTTCGAAGCCCTGGTCGACGTGCATCTCAAAGGGGCATTCTATGTCACCCAGCCGGCCTTCACGGTCATGAAGGAGCGAGGTTATGGGCGGGTCGTCTACACCGCCTCGGCCGCCGGGCTGTTCGGCAATTTCGGGCAGGCCAACTACGCGGCGGCGAAGATGGGGCTGGTGGGCCTGTCCAGCGTCACCGCCATCGAGGGCGCCAGGTACAATATCAAGTCCAATGTCATCACGCCCGTTGCCAGGACCCGTCTCACCGAGGATCTGATGGGCGCTCTGGGCGAAGTGTTCGCGCCGGAATACATCGCGCCCATGGTGGCTTATCTCGTATCCGAGGACTGTGAGTACAGCCACGAGATCTTCAATGTCGGAGCCGGTCGCTACTCCCGCATCTTCATTGGTTCGGCACCCGGCTGGACAGCGCCGGAAGGCACCACACCCTCGGTGGAGGATGTCAGGGACCACCTCGCCGCGATTACCAGCACGGATGGCTTCAAGATACCAACCAATGCGACCGATGCCTGAGATGCGCGCGCGCCGGGTCGAGAGGGAGTGCCACACGCTATGAGCAAGCGGGCGGTCAAGGATAAAGCCGGACGCAACCTGGGCAGCCGCGCGCAGAAAACCCGCCAGCGGTTTCTCGACGCCACCGCGAAACTGCTGGCGGAGCGGAGTATCCTGGATATCTCCGTCACCGAAATCGCGCGGCAGGTCGACAGCGTGTCGAGCCTGTTCTACCACTATTTCAAGAGCGTCGAGGACGCCGCCCAGGAACTGGCGCGGGATGCGTCGGCGGAGGTGCCCGCCATGGTCACCCTGATCGATGGCGACTGGGACGGGGACGAGGGATTACAGCGCGCACGGGAGTTGTCCGCTGCGTACCTCGAACACTGGGAGCGCAACCACGGCGTGCTGCTGCTGCGCAACCAGGCGGCGGACCGCGGGGACAAGGTGTTTCTCAAGATCCGCAAGCAGGCCCTCGAGCCGCTTATCGACAAGCTGGCGGAACTGGTCTTTGAAGCGCAGCGGCAGGGGCGGGTGCCCGAGGATTTACACCCCTATCTGGCGGCTTCGGCGCTGGTATCCATTCTGGAGAAGCTGTCGGCGTATGCGCAGACCCTGCGCTATTTCAACGCCGACCGCGAAGACCTGGTGCGCACCTGTGCCCGCATGATTTATGCGACGGTGACAGGGCGCTAGGCTGTTTTGATTATTACTGACTGACGGGAGGTCGTTGCAGCATGGGCGTACTGGACGGGAAGGCAGCGGTTGTTACCGGCGCCGGTCGTGGCATCGGCAGGGGTCATGCGTTGCAGCTGGCCAAGGCCGGCGCAGGCGTGGTCGTCAACGATATCGACGCGGACGTGGCGCAGGCGGTGGTCGATGAGATCAGGGCACTGGGCGGCGAGGCGATCGGCAATACGGGTAACGTCGGGGACAAGGCCGGCGCGGACAGCATCGTGGCCGCCTGTGTCGAGGCCTTTGGCAAGATCGATATCATGATGGCCAATGCCGGTGTCGCCCGGGATCGGACCTTCCTGAAGATGACCGAGGACGATTTCGACACGGTGATGAACATCCACGTCAAGGGCACCTTCCTGTGTCACCAGGCCGCCGCCCTGCGGATGAAGGACCAGGGCACCGGTGGCTGTCTCGTGGCGACGGTATCGGCCGCGCATTTCGGCAACTTCGGTCAGGTGAACTACGCCGGCGCCAAGGGCGCGATCGCCTCGATGACCTACACCATGGCGCTGGAACTGGCGCGCTACGGTATCCGCGCCAACGCCATTTCCCCCTCCGGCACCACGCGTATGTCCGATACCTATGTCGGTCCCGACGGCAAGAAACACCCCATGCCCTTTATCGATCCGGAACTGAACGGGCCGGTGCTCGTCTACCTGTGCAGCGACGAGGGCAACTATATCTCCGGGCAGGTATTGGGCACCGGGGGCGAGCGCATCGCGCTGCTCGACCAGCCCAAGTACGGCCACACCCTGTTCATGCCGGGCGGCTGGACCCTGGAGGCCGTGCAGCAGCATTTCAAACCCAACCTGGGTAACAAGCTGGAGCCGATCGGTATTACCAAGCCGCCGTACCCGTTTGCCGCCGGCGTGGTCCCGCCGGCGGCAAAGTAGGGGCGCGGCGATGTATGTACGCGGGCTGAGAGATTGAGGGAATAACCATGGCGGATCCGACAGCAGGCATTCTCGCCTTCGGCAGCTACATTCCCGCGACGCGCCTGCCGCTCGCCCTGATCCACGGCGGCAGGGTAAAGGAGGGCGGTCCGGAAAAAGCGGTAGCGGGCTTCGATGAGGACGCCATCACCCTGGCCGTCGCCGCGGCCACCGATTGCCTGGCGGGGATCGAGCGCGACGCGATCGACGGCGTGTATTTCGCCACGACCACCTCGCCCTTCCGGGAGAAACAGGCGGCGGTGTTCATTGCCCGGGCGCTGGATCTGCGGAATGACATCGCGACCATTGATTTCACCGGTACCCTGCGCGCCGGTGCCGGCGCGTTGCTGGCGGCGATCAACGCGGTGCGGGCCGATCCGGGTAAGCGGCTGCTGGTTATCGCCGCCGACACCCGCCTGGCGCCGCCGCGTTCTCCGGGCGAAACGAACCTCGGCGACGCGGCGGCGGCCTTCCTCGTCGGCGCCGGCGCGGTGCTGGCGGTGGTCACCGATACGTTCGCGCACGCCGATGAAATCTACGATGTCTGGCGCGCCGAGCACGACGATTACCTCCGGGCCTGGGAAGACCGGTTCAACGTAATGCACGGGTACACGGATAACGTACTCGCCGCCTGCCGGGGACTGTTCGCGAGGACGGGCACCACGGCAAATGACTACAGCAAGGCGGTGCTGGCCGGGCCGGACGCCCGCAGCCTGGCGGATGCGGCCCGCCAGGCGGGAATACCGCGCGAGCGCCTGCAGGATGCCCTGTTTGGCAGGGTGGGCAATTGCGGCGCGGCGTTCACGCCACTGCTGTTGGTGGCGGCGCTGGAGACCGCGCAGGCAGGTGACCGCCTGCTCGCCTGTTTTCACGGGGATGGCGCCGAAGCCCTCGCCCTCGAAGTGAGGGCCGGCGGCTTCAAGCCCGTGCACGGTATCGACTCCCAGCTGGCGCGGGGCAGGCCCCTGCGCTCCTACGACAGCTTCCTCAAGTCGCGGCACCTGGATGCCGGCGAGCACGACCGCCGCGCGGGCGAAGGGGTGCCCGCCACCGTGCACTACCGCGAACGCGATTCCGACATCAACTTCCTGGGACAGCGGTGCACGCAGTGCGGCACCGTGCACTTCCCCGCCTGTCGCGTCTGCTATGTCTGTTACGCGCGGGACCAGTTCGAACCCGAGCGGCTGTCGGACAAACGGGGCCGGGTGATGAGCTACAGCTTCGACTATTTTTTCCCCAGCCCCGAACCGCCCGTGATCGTCGGCATGTGTGAGGTGGAGAACGGTGCCCGGGTCTACCTGCAGATGACCGACGCCACGACCGACATGCTGCGCTGTGACCTGCCGGTGGAGTTCGTCTTTCGCAAGATCCACGACGCCGGCAACAAACCCAATTATTTCTGGAAGAGCCGCCCGGTGGATGCCACACCGGCGCCGGGCGCCAGCGAGGTCGCCGCATGACGGAGTCCATCCGGGACAAGGTCGCCGTGGTCGGGGTGGGCTGTTGCAAGTTCGGCGAGAACTGGCACCAGAGCCCCGAGGACATGATCGTCGAGGCGGCCTACGAGGCCTACGCCGATGCGGGCATCGACGACCCCCAGCAGCAGATCGACGCGGTTTTCTGCGGCTCCGTCTACCCCTCCAGGGGGACTGCCGAGGTGGCCGAGTCCCTCAAGCTCTTCGAGCGCCCGGTGTCGCTGGTGCAGAACTACTGCGCCACCGGTACCGATGCCTTCCGCTACGGCGTCGCGGCCGTCGCCGCGGGCATGCACGACACGGTGCTGGTAGTGGGCTACGACAAACCCAAGGACCGCGGCGTGTCCGGGCCCAGTATTTACATGAACACCGCGCGCGGCCTGCCGATGACACCGGCGGGCTGGTTTTCCCTGTGCTGCGCGCGCTATTTCGAAACCTACGGCGCCGGCCGCGAGGACCTCGCCCGTATCGCCGTGAAGAACCACCACAACGGCACACTGGCGCCGAAGTCCATGCTCAAGAGGGAAATCACCGTCGAGGATGTCCTGTCCGCGCGCATGATTTCCTGGCCCTTCACCCTGTACGATTGCGCGGCCCAGTCCGATGGCGCGGCGGCGGCCATCATCACGCGCCGCAGCCTGGCGAAGGGTTTCCGCGACGACCCGGTCTATGTGAAGGGGGTGAGTATCGCCCTGTCCGCCAATCCGCAGTCGGACCCGACCTTCGATTTCCTCTCGTGGAAACCCACCATCGCGGCGGCCCGCGATGTCTACCGGCAGGCGGGCATCACCGACCCGATGCGGGACATCGACCTGGCGCAGGTGCACGACTGTTTCACCATGACGGAACTGCTGACCTACGAGGACCTGGGATTCATACCCAGGGGCTCCGCCAGCGAGCACATTGCCAGCGGCACCTTTGCGCTGGACGGTCAACTGCCGGTCAATACCGATGGCGGCCTGAAGACCTTTGGTCACCCGACCGGCGCAACCGGGGTACGCATGATCTACGAGAACGTTCTGCTAACTGCAGGGGCGCGCCGGTGAGCGGCAGGTCAAAGGGCGAGCATCGCCCTGAGTCACAACCTCGGCGGCGCACCGCAAACCTGCGGACTCGCGATCCTGGGTATCGAATAGCATGGACGGGGGAGCGGCAGCACCAATGTACCAGCACCTGGATTACGAAGTCGCGGAGCACATCGCGACTGTCTTTTTGCATCGCCCCGGCAAGAAGAACGCCTATACGCCGCAGATGGGCGTGGAGATCGTTGCCGCGCTGGAGGCGGCGATGGCGGACGACGCGGTGGCGTGGTGATACTCACCGGGCGCGGTGACGCGTTTTGCGCGGGCGTCGACCTGGATTTCTGCGCGCGCACATGGCCGGCGAGGATACGGGGCCGGGGCCGAAGCTCGGTGAGGAACACCTGGTCAACGGCTGGCCGCTGGACCTCGTCGCCTACCCCAAGCTGGTCATCGCCGCCATCAATGGGGCGGCGTTTGGCGTCGGTGTGACCATGACACTGGGTTGCGATGTGCGCTGCGCCGCCGCGGGCCGTTACGCTGGGATTGAATTTCACCACACTGGGCGTACTGCCCGGCCTGGGCAGTACCTATCACCTGCCGCGCCTGGTGGGCATGGGCAAGGCGCTGGAGCTGGTGCTCAGCGGTGCCAAACTCTCTTCCGACGACGCCTGCGCCATCGGGCTGGTGCAGCGCGTCTGCGCGCCGGGCGAAGTCTACGAGGAGGCGCGGCAACTGGCGCTGGCCATGGCGCGCGTCCGGCCCGAGGTGCTCGCCGCCGCCCGCAAGGCACTGCGCCTCGGTGCGTCCGCATCCCTGGAAGACGCCATAGCCAACGAAAAGTCCCCTGAGCCGGGAGCTCACCAACCTGCGCAGGAACTCGCCGTGAAGCTCGAGTTCGCCGCAGGGGGACGAGGCGTTCCGGGCCGAGCTGCTCGCGTTCCTCGAACAGCACTGCCCGAGTGAGGCGCGCCACGCCCGGGACACGATCGGCACCGACGATGTGGACGAGCGCGGCGTCATGGTCCTGCCCGAGTGGGCCAGGCGCTGGCAGGCCACGCTGTTCGACCACGGGTGGATGATCCCGTCCTACCCGCCCGAACTCGGCGGCCGCAACGCGACCCCGACACAGACGCTCCTGTACCTGGAAGCGCTGGCCCAAAGCGGCATCTGCCGCTCCGTGCACTTTGGCGGCTACGCAATTGTCGCGCCTTCCCTGCTGGAGTTCGGCAACGCGCAGCAGCGGGCGCTCGCCCCCGCGGCAATTCGCGGCGACACCGTGTGGTGTCGGCATGTCCGAGCCCGGCGCCGGGTCCGACCTGGCGTCGCTCTCGACCCGCGCCGAGGACAAGGGCGATCATTTCGGTGAGCGGGCAGAAGGTGTGGACCAGCTACGCCATGGTCGCCTCGAAATGTTTTTGCTACGTGCGCACCGACCGGGACGCGCCCCGGCACCGCGGCATCTCGGTGCTGATTATCGACCTGGACTCACCCGGTATCGAGATTCGCCCGCTGCGGCACCTCGCGGGACACGCCGAGTTCGCCGAGGTCTTTTTCGACGCCGTGCAGGTGCCCCGGGAAAATCTCGTGGGTGAATTGAACGGTGGCTGGCGCATCACCATGGGATCCCTGGCCCACGAGCGCGGCGGGTTGTGGGTGGAAGGCGTGGCCGGGTGCCTGCGCGCGGTGGATGACATCGTCGCCATGGTCGGTCGGCTGGGATTACAGCGGGACGCCGGCATCACCGCCCGGTCGCAGGCTGTACTCCCAATCCCGCAGCCTGCGGGCCATGGGCTGGAAGGGTTACGCGTCGTTCGCCCAGGGCAGCAGTTCGCCCGAGCACTCCTTCATGAAAGTCGCCATGTCCGAATTGCAGCAGACGCTCTACGAGCTGGGTATGGATGTGCAGGGTAGCAGCCTGGCGGTGACCGACCCGGCGGTCGCCGAGGAGGTTGGCGCTGGCAGCGCGCTTTCTTCAACGCGCTGGCGGCGACGATCGGCGGTGGGACCTCGGAGATCCAGCGCAACGTCAGCGCCCAGCAGGTGCTGGGCCTGCCGCGGGGCTGAGGAGTATCGACGTGGATTTTTCCCTGACAGACGAGCAGCGCATGATCCGGGAAACGGCGCGGACGCTGTTTGGCAGGGAGTGCACACTGGACCTGGTCCGCCGCGCCTGGGCGGACCCGGAGGCGGCCCGGCCCCTGTGGGACAACCATCTCATCGACTGGCTGGAGCTCGCCGCGCAACCGCTCACCGATATCACGCTATTCATGGAGGAGTACGGCCGCGCGGTCGTGCCCGGCGCGTACTTCGCCTCGCTGCTGGCCGCGTTTGTCGCCGGCACCGTCGACGCGCGCATCACCGGCGCCGCCAGCGTCGCCGTCGCCGGCCCGGACGGCTACTGGATCCCCCATGGGGAACCAGACTGGCATTTCGTGTTGACGGCGGACCAGGCGCAGCAACTGGTGGTGGTCAGCGGATCCCCGCAGGCTCCCCGGGTCGCAGTGGTGCCCGCCGCGGGGCTGGCGATGGACGAAGTCCAGCATATGGACCAGTTGCGCCGGCAGTACCGGGTCGCCGGGTCAGCACTGCCCCCGGGACAGGCGATTGATCCGCTGGCGTGGGAGCAGGCGGTGCGCCGCGCGCTGGTCGCCGCAGCGGCTGAACTGGTCGGCGTCGGGCGCTGGTTACTCGACAGCGCGGTGGCCTACGCGCAGGAGCGGCAACAGTTCGGCCGGCCCATCGGCTCCTTCCAGGGGCTGCAGTGGAAACTGGTCGACGCCGCGCTGGAACTGGAGCGCGCAGCCGCCGCGGTGTCCTGGGCCGCCATGTGCGAGGATGCCGGCGACCCCGAGGCGAAATCCGCCGCGCACTGCGCCAAGCTGGAGGCGGGTAGCGCGGCGCGCAGGTGCGCGCGCACCAGCCTGCAGGTGCACGGGGGCATCGGCTACACCTGGGACCACGGGCTGCACTTCTGGTTGCGGCGGGCCTATGCGGGGGACGCTTTTATGGGCCCGTCGGACTACCATGCCCGCTGCCTGGCTGCTGATTTGTTCCCGGCCGGGCGTTGAATCCGTCGCCCGGAACGACGTTCACACTGGTTGTCTATTGAGGAGAGAGGAAGATGGAATTGAAGGACTATATTGGCAAGCCCACCGGCGCGGGCACGGTGCACGTGGAACGCGGTTCGGTCAGTCGCTTCGCCCACGCGGTGACTGACCCGAACCCGGTCTACCACGACCTGCGCGCGGCGCATGCAGCCGGGCTTGACGCACCGCCGGTACCGCCCACCTGGACGTTCTCCTCGGTATTCCTCGGCGCGCGGCCGGAGGACCAGCCGGCCGACCCGACCGGTGGTGAGGGCAACCCGATGATGAAGATCATGCAGCAACTGATGAAAAATGGCGGCCTCGTGCTGCACGGGGAACAGGAGTTTCGTTATCACGGGTCGGTGCAGTGCGGCGACGTGCTGCACTGGCACGGCAAGATCACGGATATCTATGAAAAGGAATCCAGGGGCAAGGTCATGACCTTCATCGTGATGGAAAACGTGTTCGAGAACCAGGACGGCGAGCCCGTGGTGACCGAGATCTTCAACCTGATTCACCGCGGCCAGTAGGCCGGCGGAATACTGACACCCCCAGGGAGAGCGCAGCATGGGTAAGACAACTACCAAGACACACGGCGCCGCGGCGCCAATACTCCGTTACGAGGCGATAACGGTCGGCGACGAAGCACCGGTCGTCAGCCACAAGTTGACGCGGACCGACCTGGTCCGGTACGCCGGCGCCTCCGGGGACTTCAACCCCATGCACACCGACGAGGTCGCGGCGAAGGAAGCGGGGCTGCCGAGCGTGTTCGGTCACGGGATGTTCTCCATGGGCCTGCTGGGCCGCGCGGTGACCGACTGGGCCGGCGCCGGCAACCTGAAGGTGTACGGCGTGCGCTTTACCCGGCAGACCTGGCCCGGGAAACGCTGAGCACGAAAATCGTGGTCACCGGCAGGAGACGACCGACGAGGGCAAGGTCATCGTTGCCGGGTTGCCCTGCTCAGCCAGGACGGCGAAGTGAAACTGAGCGGTACGACACAGGTGCTGGCGGCGGCGGGAGGCAGGCAATGGCAAATTTTTCCCGGGTATTCGTAATCCGGCGTCGGCATGACCGACTTCAAGCGCGGTGAAACGCCAATCAAGGAACTGGCCCAGTCCGCCGCCAGGGCGGCGCTCGGGACGCCCGCACGGAGTACGGCAGTATCGAACAGGCCTACTGCGGTTACATCAACGGCATGAGCACACTGGGCCAGCAATCGCTGTATGGCATCGGTATGACGGGGATTCCCGTGTTCAACGTGCACAACAACTGTTCCACCGGCTCTACCGCGTTGTACCTGGCGTACAACGCCATCACGCCGGCCTGAATGACTGTGTGCTGGCGCTGGGTTTCGAGAAAATGCAGAAGGGCCCGCTGGAAAACCAGATGCCCGGCCTGGAGGACATCGCCAGGGATACAGCCAGGGAAAAGAGGCGCCGATCGCGGCCCGCCTGTTCGGCGACGCCGGTCGCGACCACATGGAAAAATACGGCACCCGGGCGGAGACGTTCGCCAAAATCGCCGTGAAAAACCACCAGCACTCCGTCAACAACCCGCGCTCCCAGTACCAGGAGGCCTGTACCCTCGAGGAAGTGCTGGCGTCGCGCATGATCCACGACCCCCTGACCCTGCTGCAGGCCTGCCCGACCAGTGACGGCGCCGCGGCTGCCGTGGTGGTGTCCGCAGCCTGGTTGCAGCGGCACCCGCATCCCGGCGCGGTCGAAATCGCCGCGATGGCGCTGACCACGGATCGTGCGGAAGACTACGCCCGCGGTCCCATCGGCACGGTGGGGGTGGGTATGTGCGAACGCGCGGCACAGGCCGTGTACGAGCAATCCGGGCTGGGGCCGCGGGACGTGCAGGTGATCGAGCTGCACGATTGCTTCAGCACCGCCGAACTCCTCGCCTATGAGGGGCTGGGATTGTGCGGCGCGGGGGAGGGGGAGAAACTGGTCGAGGACGGCGCCTGCACCTACGGCGGCCGCTGGGTGGTCAACCCGTCCGGCGGGTTGTTATCCAAGGGGCACCCGATCGGCGCCACCGGGCTGGCGCAGTGCGCGGAGCTGGTGTGGCAACTGCGCGGCGCCGCGCAGAAGCGCCAGGCGGGAAATGTGCGGGCCGCGCTGCAGCACAATCTCGGCCTCGGCGGCGCCTGCGTGGTGGCGATGTACAAGCGCGCCTGAGCAGCCTGCGTGCCCTGCCGTCGGGAGGGCACGGCGCCGGCCCAATGACACTTTCCCATGCAAGGTGATACGGACATGCCCCACGACCAGACGATAGCGGAAATACAATCGCGTATTGAGCACCGCGTCCTGCACATCGCGATGAACAGGCCGGAAAAGAAGAACGCCCTGATCGCGCCGATGTACCTGCGCATGGCGGAGCTGATCGAGCAGGCCGGCGCCTCCAGCGAGGTGCGCGCCATTTACCTCACGGGGACGCAGGCCTGTTTTTGCGCCGGGAACGACGTGACCACGTTTACCTCGATGGAGGCGACCGCGGACGGCAAAACGCCGCCGGTCCGGTTTCTCGAGGCGCTGGCCCGCTGCGAGCTGCCGGTGGTGGCGGCGGTCAACGGACCGGCAATCGGTGTCGGCACCACCCTGTTACTGCACTGCGACTTCGTGATCGCCGGCCAGGACAGCTATTTCCAGGTGCCCTTCGTGCAGCTCGGGGTTTGCCCGGAGGCGGGCTCCAGTTTCACCATCCCGCTGCGCATGGGGTATCACCGGGCCGCGGAATTCCTGTTGCTGGGAGAGAAGCTGGCAGCGCAACAAGCCCTGGAATGGGGGCTGGTGAATGCCGTGCATCCAGCGGCGGATTACCAGTCGCGGGCGCTGGCCCTGGCGGAGCGGCTGGCGCAGCAGCCGCCGACGTCACTGCGGGTGTCGAAGCGGTTGTTGCGCGCCCCGCTGCTGCGCGAGATCGAGCTGGCCATGGCAGCGGAAAACGCCTCCTTCGCGACCTGCCTGAACTCACCCGAGTTCGGGGAAGCCATCGCCGCCTTCCTGGAGCGGCGACCGGCGGATTTTTCCGGGTTTTGACGGATCTCCCCGCCACCGCTGCCACACAATACGACAACCGTGACGGCGGCGGGGGCGCGGTTCAGCGCCTGGGCAGTTCGGGTTTCCCCAGGGCGTTCGGCAGCCCCAGCAGGCGCCGGGCGACGATACTCTTGGCGACATCGGCACCGGCCGCGGCCACCTTGCCGTGGCCGGCCATGAAGCCCTCCTCGACCATGTAGCCGTCCAGTCCCGCGTGTTCACCGTGGGTGACAAAGCCGAAGGGCCCCATGATGTCCTGGGCGACCTGGCAGACTTCGTCCTGCATACAGGAGCCCCAGGCCTTGTTCATACCGGCCTCGGCGGAGGGCACGCGTTCCGCCGCGATACAGATGCACAGACGCTCCAGCATATTTCCTACATCCACCCGGGCGGCGAGCCGCGCGACCCTGCGCCGTGCCGCCGGGTCGTCGCGGAGCGGGCGCTCGCCGTCGAACTCGGCCTGCTTGAGATACTCGAGCACCCGGTTGAAGCGGCGGTTGTGCTGCGCGGCGGCAATGATCGCAAAGCGCTCATAATCCAGCGCCTGCATCAGGTAGTAAAACCCCTGGTTCGACTCGCCGACGAGGCGGTTCTTCGGCACCCGGACCTTGTCAAAAAACAATACGTTGGTGCGCTCCGCCGTCGTGCTGCCGACGCACCACATGGGGGTGATGCTGATGCCGGGCGAGTCGGTGTCCACGATCAGGATGCTGATGCCCTGGTGCTTGGGAGCGTCCGCGTCCGTGCGCACCGCCATCCAGTGCCAGCGCGCGAAATGCGCCGAGGTGATGAAAATCTTGTTGCCCGTCACCTCGTAGTAATCGCCCTTGTCCACGGCGCGGGTTTGCAGGGCGCCGATGTCCGTGCCGGCGTTTGGTTCGGTGTAGGTGATGGACCACTGGCCCTCGTTGTTGAATATCTTCGGCAGGAACTCGCGCTTCATTTCCTCGCTGGCTTCGTGGAGAATGGTGTTGGCGATGGTGCCGACGTTCTTGCCCACCGTCGGTGCGTTCACCCGCTCCAGCTCCGTATTGAGGATGAACTGGGCCAGGGGGAACGGTTTGGGTGAGCCGCCGTACTCCTCGGGGAAACCCATGCCGAGCCAGCCTTTCCGGGCGAGCTTGTCGACGAAGGCGACGCGCGCCGGGGTGTTCACGAACATGCTGCCCCTGACGTCATCCGTGAGTTCACGCGCGAGGAATTCCCGCACTTCCTGGCGGAAGGCTTCCTCCTCGGGGCTCCAGTCTAGTTGCATGCTGCTCTCTCCTGCGATGAGCCGTTGATCTTATCCCAAGGCACCCGTCATGTGAAGAGACCGCCAGTTGCCAGCCTTGTTAAATAAGTTGCCTGTCTTGAATAAACGGGATGGCGCGACCATACTGCAGAAATTGCTGCCCGCTGCGCTTCCGGCACGCGGTTCGGGCGCTGGCCAACACAGGGGATACAGGTAACCATGAGCACTACTGACGCAGGCACCGGAGCGCCGGGAGCGGAGGCGCAATTGACTATTCCCGACTATGTCACGCCCGCCAGCCGGCGCCGCATTCTTGAACTGGCGCAGCCCAATGAAAAGGAGGTGTCTCCCGTCGAGTGCAGTGAATACCTGATCCGGCACTGGCTCGAAACCGTCGAGGACGCCAACCCGCTCTACAACGACCGCCAGTACGCGCGCAGCAGGGGGTTCCGGGACATCATCGCGCAGCCCGGCATGATCATCTGCACGCTGGTCATGCCCTACGGTGGCCCATGGCCGAATTTCACAAGACCCGCCAGCTGTTGCACTTCGAGGTGAAGGAACTGCTGGAACTGCCGGTCGGCATCCTCGCCAACTACGAGACCTTCTTCTATCGACCGGTGGAGATAGGCGACCGCCTGAGCACCACGGGTCGCCTGGTGGATATATCGGATTTCAAACGCACGCGCCTGGGCGAGGGCTATTTCACGCGACTGGAGACCAGCTACTACAACCAGCGGGATGAGCTGGTCAGTCGCGCGCACACCAACCTCTTTTCCTATGGCGGCAAACAGCGCGAGGGTGTAAACAGCGATCAGGATGACGCCAGCGCCGCCGCGGCGCTGCAGAAACGCGCCAGGCCCAGTACGCTGGAGGACCAGGCACCGCGGGAACCGCCGCCGGGCCGCTGGCTGCAGGGCGGGTGGCACAACGCCACGGAGGAAATGCTGGAATCCTGGCGCACGGGGTGGCTGGGTAAACCACCGGCGGATACCCGCTGGCGTGACGTGAGTGTCGGAGACGCCCTGCCGCCGCTGGTGATGCCGATCACCGTGACGCGCTGCGTGTTCATGGCCTCCGCCAGCCGCGATTTCGCTCCCCAGCATCACAATACCTGGTATTGCCACAACAGGAGCCGCACGCGCGAGATGTTTCTCGGCACCCATTTCAATCTGGGTATGCTGTCGCGCTTCATGACGGACTACGGTGGGCCACTGAGTACCGTGCGGCGGATACAGTTGCAGATGAAGCGCACTATCGGAGCCGGGGAGGACTACCGGATGAGCGGTGTGATCACCCGCAAATGGGAGGAGGGCGACGAGCACCTGGTGGACATGGATATTCGTATCGATACCCAGCTGGGCCCGGCCTACACGTGCAGCGGCACACTGGCGCTTCCCGGCTAATTGTATTTTAATGCGCTCTCGCCCACGTCACGCGCTGCTGCGCCCTGAACCCTTATGCCCGGTGCCGCCACCCCGTTTAAACCCCTGTGGATTGACCGAGCGGATGCAGATGCCATCCTGCAGGACAAGCTCGCGTCCGGCCGCGTCGCGCCGGCCCTGGGCGAGCGCCTCGCGTTCCTGATCAAGAACGGCTACGTCATCATCCCCGGGGCGATAACCCACGGGCTGGCGGACCAGTTGCTCGCGGAAATGGCGGCGGTCACCGCGCAACCCGAGAAGTTCATCGCCCGACGGGATCGCGCGGCCTATGCGCACCCGACGGCAGAGGTGGTGAACGATGTCACTTTTCGCATAATTGATTTTCACGTCAACTCGCGCCACGCCGGTAAGGCGATTTACTGCGACGCTATCGCGCAGGTGCTGGACGCGGTATTCGAAGCGCCCGCCAACGCGTTCCAGTGCCTGACGTTCAAGCATGGCTCCCAACAGCGCATGCACCAGGACGGCGCGTACGTGGTGGTCTCCGAGCCGCTGCAATTCATGGCGTCCTGGATAGCGCTGGAAGATGTGACTCCCGGTAGCGGCGAGTTGATGTATTACGCGGGGAGCCACAGGCTGGACGATTTCCTGTTTGGCGACGAACGCGCCAAGGCCTGGACGCCCGCCGTGCATGGTCGCGAAATCCATGCGCGCTTCCTGGATTCCATTGTCGAGCGCAGCGAGGCCGCCGGGCTGCCCAGGGAGTCGTTCTTACCGAAAAAGGGAGATGCACTGATCTGGGCGTCGGACCTGGTGCATGGCGGTACCCGGATGAAAAACGACAACACCCGACGGTCCATAGTGACGCACTACTGTCCGGTGAACGTCGCGCCCAAGTTCAGCACCTTTACCGATTACTTCCACCTGCGCAAGGTGGCGCCCCGGGGCTATATCAGCTCGCGGCATTACGACCTGCGCCGTGGCAAGCGCTGGCTGGCGCGCGACTATCCCGTACTCAAGCCCAAGTTCATGGGCGGCAGCGAGACACAGGCTTAGGTCAGCGCCGAACGCCGACGCTGTCCCGCCAGTGTGCAGACGGGCGGATGCGTGATCGCGGGATACTTGCAGCTGCAGCCGGGGACCACTATGCACGACAATAACATCAATACCCTGCGCTTCATCGGCGCCTTTCTCGTGCTGTTCGGCCACAGTTTCGAGTTGTGTTACGGCCCGGGAGGCGGCGTGGATCCGATCTCGGCACTGTTGATGGGGGTAACGGCATACCACGCCAAGTTGCCCGGCATTGGTGTGGCGCTGTTTTTCGTGCTGTCCGGCTACCTCGTTACCCGCAGCTTCGAACATCGACACAGCCTGCTCGCCTACGTTGAGGCCCGCGTATTGCGGATATTTCCCGCCCTGTGGGTTACGCTGCTGTTGACAGTGCTGGTACTGGGCCCGTTGGTGACCACACTGGATATGGCAGCGTACTTCACCCACCAGGGCACATGGAAATACCTGCTGCACAACGCCAAACTGTTTCCCGATATCGCCTTCAACCTGCCCGGTGTTTTTGTCGAAAACCCCTGGTCGGGCGGCGTCAACGGCTCGCTCTGGACGCTACCCGTCGAGGTGCGCATGTATATCCTTGTGGCGTTGTTCGGTGTGCTCGGCTTCCTGCAGCGCAGTGACGTCTTCAACCTGGCTGCCCTGCTGGTGATCGCCTGGTATCTGCTGGCCCCGGACCACTTCGTGTTGTTACACAACATCAAGGATATGCGGCTTGGCGTATATTTCCTGCTCGGCGCGCTGCTGTACATGAACCGCGAAAAGATCGTCTACCACTGGGCGGGCGTACTGGGGCTGGGCGTGCTGCTGTATTTCTGTCATCGCACGGTCGCGTACAATCTCGTGTTCGCTACCTGGTTTGCCTACGTGGTGCTGTATATTTCCTTTCATCGGCGCATCCGCTTGCCCGACCTGGGGAAACACGGCGACTTTTCCTACGGCCTTTACCTCTATGCCTTCCCCATGACCCAGTTGAATATCCTGCTGCTGGGGCCCGGTAATCCGTGGCTGGTGGCCGCCGCTACTCTGGTCTCGTCGCTGGCGCTGGCGGTCGGCTCCTGGTTTATTGTTGAAAAGCCGTTTATGCGCCTGAAGGGCCTGTACCGGAACGCGTGATGCGGCTGGCGCGCGATGGCGTGATTGCGGAGCCGGAGCGCCGCCGCCAACCCCGCGCAGTTCGCCGCGCCAGGGTGCGCTACGGGGTGGAGATAATCGTTTCAGTTCCGCTACATCCGCCGTTGGGTAGCCCAACTCCTGCAGGATATCGGCGGTGTCCGCGCCGGTCGCCGGGGCCTGCCGGCGAATAGTGCCGGGGGTTTTGGAAAACTTGTAGATCATGCCCACCTGGTCGGCAAACCCGGTCCCGATCTCGGCGCCGGCGAGTATGGCACCCCGGGCGCGGTGGTGCCTGTCCGCCATGACCTCGTCCAGAGACAGTACCGGCGTGACGCAGGTGTCCTCGAACATCAGGAGATCCACCCAGGCGTCCCGGTCGCGGGTGAGGAAGATGTCGCGCAGCGTGGCTTTTTGCGCCTCGGCCTCCGCTGCGGTTTCCGGGTACTGCCGGTCGGCGAATTCCGGTACACCGAGCAGTTCGCACACCCGCGACCAGAACCAGGGCTCGAAGGTGCCAAGCGACACGCTCCTGCCGTCCGCGCACTCGTAGATGTTGTAGAAGGCGTACTTGCCGCTCAGGGTGGTTTCGCCGCGCCGCGGCGACTTCCCGGACTCCTGCACCTCGTTGAGTTGCAGCAGCATCATGTTCAGCAGCGTATCGACCATGGCGAAGTCCACGTACTGCCCCTCGCCGGTACGCTCCCGGTGGAACAGGGCGATCATGATACTCAGGGCCGCGCTGATGCCCCCCGCGTCGTCGGCGATCGCGTTGCCGGGTATTTTCGGCGGGCCGTCCCGGTCCCCCGTCATGTGCGGTATGCCCGCCAGCGACTGGTAGTTGAGATCGTGGGCGGCCACCTGGCTGTAGGGACCCTGCTGGCCGAGACCCGACAGGGAGACGCAGATAATGTCCGGCTTGATTTTGGCCAGGCTGTCATAGTCCATCCCGAGCTTGGCGGCGACGCCGGGGCGAAAACCCTCGACCACCACGTCCACCTGCTGCACCAGTTTCTCAAACACCTGCCGGCCCTCGGGCTTTTTCAGGTTCAGGCGCATGCTGCGCGTGTTGCGGCGCAGCACGTCCGGCATGGTCAGCTCGATCCCGCCCCTGCTCGGCGGTTCCACCTTGATGATATCGGCCCCGAAGTCGCCCAGGATCTGGGCGGCGTGCGGGCCGGGACCCAGGCGCGCCAGGTCGAGTATTTTTACGCCGTCCAGCGGAAGCTTTGCCATGTGTCGTCTCTCGTAGTGCCTGCGATGTGTTGGGAGTGTGTCAGGGCTGCCAGCGCTCGCCGCTGCGAACCCAGGGATTGTCGGCGGCGTCCCGGGGCAGGGCGACGCGCGCGCTGAACCGGGTTTTTACCTGCTCCCCGACCGAGAGCGCAATGTCGAGGCTGACCCAGCAGCAACCCGTGTCATCCGTCTCCGTGCCGCTAACCTCGCCGGCAAATACCATGGTATCCCCGGGGCAGATGGAGTCGCCCATGCGAAATTTGTATCGCCCGATACGCGCCCGCGGCCCGGCCCAGTCGGTGATGAAGCGCTCCAGCCAGGCCGCCTGGTTGGGTGTGTTCATGAAGATGTCGCGGGTGCCGTTGCGCTGCTGGGCGAAGTCCCGGTCGTGGTGCATCGGACGCCAGTCCCGGCTCGCCAGCGCGCCAAGGACGATGGACGTGGTGGTGACCTCGTGCAGCAGCGGGGGCAGCGGGTCGCCGACGTTTACCTGGTCGAACAGCAGGCTGGCGTAATGCGGTGCGGACACTCCCGGACTCCTGTCGGTCGTTACGGTTTGCGCAGGTTGCGGTAGCCGAAGCCGGTCATGGTTTCGGTTCCGACCCAGGCGTCGTGCTGGTTGCGGCACGGCATCGATCACCCAGAAGCGACCGGTGCCCAGTTTCGTCGTTTTCACGTCGCTGAGGGAGCGCAGTGTCTCGCAGCAGCGTATGCGGTCCCCGGCCGCACCGGTGCGCCAAACGCCACCTCGCTGTCGGTGGCGACGGCTTCCGGCAGGGCCAGGATTTCCTTCAGGTCGAAGTGTGTCTGCCAGGGCAGCGGTATGCTGTCCGCCCCGGCATCCAGTAGTGGGGACGGAACCACGCGGAGAGCAGGGTTAGAGAGGCGGTGGGCCCGCCGGTGAGTTGCTGCGCGAGTTCGTCGTCCCAGTACAGGGGGTTGCCGTTTTGCACCGCTGCCAGCGCGGTCCAGAAGTAGCCGCGCTCGACATCGAACTCGCCCACCACCTCGTAACGGTTGCGGTCCAGCCAGGACTGTGCCTCGTAGAGGCCGATGGTGAAGTCTTCCTCAAGGGACACGGGTGTCTCCCGGCGCAACGGCGCGCCTGTTCGCGGGCCCGCTCAGGTGAGCACCACCGGTTCGCGGTCGATGATCTCCTCGGCGATCACGTCCTCCCAGTACTCGGTGCCGCCCAGCGCGAGCTGGTACTGTTTACCCCGGCGCAGGTACAAGGTGGTGTCCTGTTCCTCCATGTAGCCCATGCCGCCGAAGATCTGCGAACTGACATCCATGACGTGCCCGACGGTCTCCGCGGAAAACGCCTTGGCCTTGGCGACATAGCCGCGCGCGTGACGCCCCTTGTCGATCTGGAAGGCGCTGAACATGGTCAGCATATCCGCGCCGTACAATTCCATGATCATCTGGGCGAGGTAGCCCTGGATAGTCTGCATCTGGCCGATGGGACGCCCGAACTGGACCCGTTCACTGGCGTACCGGGTGGCGTAGCCGTGCATCTCGAACCCGGCGCCATTGGTGTAGGCGCAAAAGGCGGTGGCGGTTTTCAGCAGGGAGGGCTCCAGCGTCTCCCAGCCCTTGCCGACCCTGCCGAGCCTGGCCGAGGCGGGCACCTCGACGTTGTCGAAGTTGACCTGGTAGTGGCGGTCCCGGGACATGGTCGGCATGTGGGTCGTGCCGATGCCCGCGCTCTTGCGGTCCACCAGGAACAGGGTCAGGCCGGTGCGCGAGTTGGCCCTGCCGGTGCGCGCCACCACCAGCAGCGTATCGGCGCCATCGGCGAATTCCACGAACAGCTTGGTGCCATTGAGCAGGTAGCCGTTTTCGCTTTTCTTCGCCTGCAGTTTGATGTGCTCGGGCTGGAACTTGCGGGAATATTCCTGGTAGGCGAAGGCGTAAACCTGCTCGCCGGCAATGATCTGCGGCAGCAATGCGGCCTTCTGCTTGCGCGTGCCGGCCTGGGCGATCAGGTCGGCGGCCAGCACGCTGGTGAACAGGAAAGGGCTGGGACAGATGTGGCGACCCAGCTCGCGCATCAGCACCACCGTGTCCAGCAGGCTCATGCCCATGCCGCCAAACTCCTCCGGCACCAGTATGCCCAGCCAGCCCATGTCGGCGAACTGGCGCCACATGTCGCGGCAAAAGCCCAGCTCGGACTCCTTCTCCATGCGGCGCACGAAATCGAAGCTGCAGTGGTTGTCCATGAATTTGCTGGCGATGTCCTGCAACTGCGCCTGTTCCTCTGTCAGTTTGATATCCACGTGCGGGTTCCTCGCAAAAAAGTGATTACACTCGGGAGACTAGCGCTGGGGCAGTTCCGGTTTACCCAGGGCGTTGGGCAGGCCCAGCAGGCGCCGGGCGATAATCGCCTTGGAGGTGTCGACGCCCCCGGCGGCCACCCGCGCGTGCCCGGCCATCAGGTGTTCGTCCGCCAGCCCACCGCCGAAGGGCGAGTGCTCGCCGCCCCACAGCCCGCCGAAGGGACCCATGAGGTCCAGCGCCAGTTGCGCGAATTCATCGCCGATCATGGCGCCCCAGGCCTTGTTCATCGCGGCCTCCACGGCCGGTACCTCGTACAGCGCCTTGCAGATCGCCATGCGCTCGAGCATGGTGCCTACCTCGACGCGGGCCGCCATGCGCGCGAGCGCCCGGCGGGTGTAGGAATCCTCGGCCGGGCGCTCGCCATTGAAGTTCGCGTTCCTGTACCAGTTCACGATCTTGTTGTAGCGCCGCACCCGCGAGGCGAAGGAGAGTATGGCGAAGCGCTCGTAGTCCAGCGCCTCCATCATGTAGTAGAAGCCCTTGTTGAGTTCGCCCACCAGGCGGGAACGCGGAATCTTCATCTGGTCGAAGAAGACCTGGTTGGTGCGGTGGGTCGTGCCCTCCCTGCCGATGGTGTCCATGCGGGCAAGACGCAAGCCGGGCGTGTCGTGATCGACGATAAAGATGCTGATGCCCTTGTGCTTGGGCGCCTCCGGGTCGGTGCGCAGGGCCATCCAGTGCCAGCGGCAGAAATGCGCGGAGGTGATGTAGTGCTTCATGCCGGTGACTTCGAAGTGGTCGCCCTTGTCCACGGCGCGGCACTGCAGCGAGCCGAGGTCCGTACCGGCATTGGGCTCGGTGTAGGTAATGGCCCACTGGCCCTCGTTGCGGAAGATCTTCGGCAGGAAGTCCATTTTCATCTCTTCGCTGGCGACGTGAAAAATCGTGCTGGCGATCGTGCCCACGTTCTTGCCGATAATCGGGGCGCCGGCGCGGTCGAGTTCCGCGTTCAGTATGAACTGCGCGAGGGGGAAAGGGTTGGGGGAGCCGCCGTACTTCTCCGGAAAGCCCATACCCAGCCAGCCCAGCCGCGCCATCTTGGTGACGAACTCCACCCGCGCGGGGGTGTCGATGAAGATGCTGCCCTTGACCTCGTCGGTCATCTCCCGGCGAATAAACTCGCGAACCTCGTCGCGAAACGCGGTTTCCTCAGGGCTCCAGTCAAAATCCACGTGCTACTCCTCGGGGGGTGGTCTACCGGGGACGCCTCGGTATCGCGCAAGCTGCGCCATCGCCGGCCCGCTTCCGGGCGGAAATTTATACAAGGCATCTGTCTTGCGATGATAGTACAAGCCCGGTCCCATGAGAAGACCCAGGGCGGCAGCCGGATGGACGAAATTACCCGGCCTACCTGCAAGCCCTGGCGGCGCCGGGTCGCGCGGTGGCCAGCGCGCCAGTCCGCGCCCAGCCAGGGAGCTATCTGGCCGGCCCTGCCAGGGTGGACAGCCTCGCGCGGTTGTAAAATTTCGCAATAATCTGCTAGGGTGCTTGGCTCCGGTAGGGAACAACAGGACTTCTTCCATGAACTCATACTTATCCAGGGCGTTGCTGGCACTGCTGGTAGCGTGCCCACTGCAGTTCGCGCAGGCCGCCGACAAGCCGAATATCCTCGTCATCTGGGGCGATGATATCGGGCAGTTCAACATCAGCGCCTACAACATGGGCATGATGGGGTACAAGACGCCGAACATCGATCGTATTGCCACCCAGGGCGCTATCTTCACCGACTGGTACGGGCAGCAGAGTTGTACCGCCGGGCGCGCCGCGTTCATCACCGGCCAGTCGCCTATCCGGACCGGCCTGACCAAGGTCGGCTTGCCGGGCGCTCCGGAAGGTTTGCAGAAGGAGGACCCGACCATTGCGGAACTGCTCAAAGCGCAGGGCTACGCCACAGGCCAGTTCGGCAAGAACCACCTCGGTGACCGTGACGACATGTTGCCGACCGCCCATGGCTTCGACGAGTTTCTCGGCAACCTCTACCACCTCAATGCCGAGGAAGAACCGGAGAATCCCGACTACTTCAAGAACCCCGAGTTGAAAAAACAGTTCAGCCCGCGCGGTGTCATTCACAGCTATGCCGATGGCAAGATTGAGGACACCGGCCCGCTGACCAAAAAGCGCATGGAAACGATTGACGATGAAGTGACCACACAGGCTATCAAGTTCATGGAGAAGGCCGTCAAGGCGGACAAGCCCTTCTTCGTGTGGTGGAACAGCACCCGTATGCATATCTGGACACACCTCAAGCCGTCGTCCGAGGGGGTTACCGGGCTGGGCGTTTACGCCGACGGTATGGTCGAGCATGACGGTATGGTTGGACAATTGCTGGACACGCTGGACAAGCTCGGCGTGGCGGACAATACGATCGTCATGTATTCCACCGATAATGGGGCGGAGGTGTTCAGCTGGCCCGATGGCGGCACCACCATGTTCCGCGGCGAGAAGGCAACCCAGTGGGAGGGCGGCTTTCGCGTTCCCAGCGCCATCCGGTGGCCGGGGGTGATCAAGCCCGGCACGGTGATCAACGATATCGGGGCGCACGAGGACATGTTACCCACCCTGCTGGCCGCGGCCGGTGAGCCCAATGTCAAGGAGGAACTCCTCAAGGGCAAGCGGGTCGGCTCCATGACCTACAAGGTGCACCTGGACGGGTACAACCTGATACCGGCTTTCAAAGGTGAAGCACCGTGGCCGCGTCACGAGTTCATGTACTGGACCGACGACGGCAATGTCGCGGCGCTGCGCTACGACAACTGGAAAATCACGTTCCTGAAGCAGAACGCGGAAGGCCTGGACGTATGGCGGTCCCCGTTTGAAAAATTGCGCGCCCCCATGCTGACCAACCTGCGCATGGATCCGTTTGAGCGTGCCGAGTACGAGTCCATCGGCTACGACAAGTGGTATGTCGAGCACATGTTCGTGATCGCCCCCGGTGCCGGCTTTGTGGGCCGCTGGATGCAGAGCTTCCGCGACTTTCCGCCCCGCCAGAAGCCGGGCAGCTTCAATCTCGACAACGTGATGGAAGCGGTCACCAGCAAACCGGGGAATAATTAATCCCGGTAATCACGGTCAAGTGAAGGGGCCTGTCCTGCGCCGTTCCGGCGGCGTCGGACGGGCTTTCTGTACCTGCCGAGGGTCGCGTCGTTCCGCGCCGAGCCGGTGGGTGTTGCATGAGTCCGACCCTCCTTCCCCCTTGTCCGCCCCGGCTGTCCCGGCCACAGGAAGCCGCTTTGTTGACATTCACCCGCCGCTATCGCACCGTGCGCATCGTGCGCCTTGAATCCTCCCGGAATATCGCCTGATGAACGACGGACTGCTCTATGTCATTGCCGCGGTGATCGTGCTGGGGGTCGCCGCCCAGTGGTTGTCCTGGCGACTCAAGCTGCCCTCGATCCTCGCTTTGCTGGTCATCGGCATTTTCGCCGGCCCTGTATCCGGTGTCTTGCGTCCGGACGAGATGTTCGGCGACATCCTGTTCCCCATGGTGTCTCTCGGCGTCGCGCTGGTGCTGTTCGAGGGGGGCCTGACCCTGCGTTTCAGTGACCTGCGCGGCCACGGCGCCGCGGTCAGCAACCTCGTCAGCTGGGGCGCGCTGCTCAACTGGGCCCTGATCGCGGCCGGCAGTTGGGTGCTGGCGGGTTTTTCCATCGAGATGGCACTGCTGTTTGCCGCACAGGTGATCGTCACCGGCCCCACCGTGATCAACCCGCTGCTGCGCACCATGCGCGCCACGCCGGAAGTCAGCCAGTTGCTGCGCTGGGAAGGCATCCTGATCGATCCGGTGGGGGCGCTGCTCGCGGTGCTGGTATTCCAGTTCATCGTGGCCGAAACCGGGTCCTACCTGGTGTTCTTCAAGAGTATCGCGGTGGGTGTGATCGCCGGCGGCGCGGCCGCCCTGACACTGGGCTACCTGATCCGACGGCACTGGATCCCGGAATACCTCCTCAACGTGGTGGCCCTGGCGTGGGTGGTGATGTCGTTTGCCGCCAGCAACTACCTGGCGCACGAGTCGGGGCTGCTGGCCGTTACGGTGATGGGTATCTGGTTGGGCAACACGCGCGGCGTGGATATGACCGAGGTGCTCAGCTTCAAGGAAAGCCTGTCGATCCTTATCATCTCCATGCTGTTTATCGTGCTGGGGGCACGCATCAATCCGGCAGACATCCTCGCCACGGGCTGGAGCGGGTTTGGTGTGCTGCTGGTGGTTTTGCTGGCGCGGCCGGTCGTGGTCTGGGCCTGTACGGTAGGTGGCAATTACACAGCTGGCGCGAGCGGTACTGGTGTCGTGGGTGGCGCCTCGGGTATCGTCGCAGCGACCGTGTCTTCACTCTTCGCGCTGCGACTGCAGGGTGAGCTGCGAGGCGGGCAACTGGTTTCCTATGCCTTCCTCATCATTATCGTCACCGTCGTGGTCCAGAGTTTCACTTTGCCGCCTGGGCGGCGCGCCTGCTGGGACTGGCGGAAGAGGAGCCCCGGGAGCATATTGATTGTGGGGGCCAACCCGGTGGCCAGAGCCATCGGCAAGGCGCTGCAACAGCAGGGTTCAGGTCAAACTGACCGATACCACCTGGTCGGAAATCCAGGCCGCACGGATGGATGGCATGGACACCTACTACGGCGATCCGGTGTCGGCCTACGCCCGGACCGGCAGCTGGAGCTGGAGGGGATCGCCTGTTCGCCATGTCGCGTCAGCCCGCACTCAACACGCTGGCCACGATCAAGTTCAGCAGGTCGGGCGCAACGGATTCCCTCGCTCGGCGAAAGCGTCGAAAAGCGCGTGGCCGAAGGCTCACCTGCCGCACCTGTTCGCCGGACGTGACTACGGCTGTCAGCCTGGTGCGCCCAGAGGCGCCGAGGTCAAAGGCGACACTGCTGACAGAAAACTTCGATATGGCCGACTGAAGCGGTCCAGGGCAAAAGTCATATACCTCTGTTTGCCCTCGACAGGAACGCCAACCTGCGCGCGCCTTCACCGACGACGATTTCCAGCGGGTAAGAGCCGGCTGGACTGTGCTGTCGCTGGTACCGGCGGCGCCTCATGGAAGCCGCGCAGCGGGGGCCATTTAAACCCGACCCTGGCGCTGCCTGAGGCATCCCGGTAACGGTTCTCCGGCTGCGTGGCAGGAAAGCGGGGCGCTCCTAGAACAGGTAGGTCACCGTGACGCCGTAATTGCGGAAGGTTCGTTCCACTGACCAAATGTCGAAATTGGCGGAATGGCCACCGCGCGATAGTAACGCTCATCCCCGAGATTGCGTCCGAATACCGAAACAGTGAGCATATCCCTGTAACGAAAATCGATGTTCGCATTCAAAATCGGCAGCGTCCTTCTGTCCCAGCGGGTCGTTGTTGAAGATCGTCACGTAACTATCGCCAGTTATAGGTGACGTCATACGACATCTGGCTGTCTCCGAATACTGCACGTAATTGATTCCCGCACCAAAGGTATATTTGGGTGCGTTACGCATGTCCAGGGTACTCCCATCCGTGGGTACGCCGGGTATGTCATCGATGAGAAACTCCTTATAGGATGCGTCCAGGTAGCCCCCCTGCGTAAAGACGGTCAGGCCTTCATACAGCGGGGCCGAAACTTCCAGCTCGGCGCCGTCCATGCTGGCATCGGAGGCATTGACGACCACAGTGTCAACGTTGCCATTGGGATCGGATACGATGATTTCTTCCTGCTTGTCCTTGTAATCACTGCTGAAGATTGCCCGTATTGACGAGCGTCGCTGATCCCACCAGATGCTCTTGAGCCCGATTTCATAGGTGTTGACCTCCTCGGGATTGAATTTGCGTACGTTGCTGCCCGATGTGATCCGACCGAAAAAAGCCGCCACTTTTGAAACCCTCCTGAATAGGAGGCGTAGGCCATCAGGTTTTCCGTGAAGTTGTACTGTGCGTCCACGCGGGGCGACCACTTGTCCCAGTCCGCGCTGACATGAACCGCGGACACGGGTGGCTGTAAGGGTGTGCCATCGGCCAGGTAGAATTGCTGGCCTACCGGCTCCAGCGTCTTTTCCTCATAGGTGTAACGCAGCCCCGCGCTCAACGTGATTTTTTCCGTGACGGCCCAGTCTGCACTGGAAAAAGCGGCATAGGACTCAGTCTTGCCATGTTGACTGATCGTGCCGTAACTTCCGTCCGGTAAGCCTGCCAGCCACTCGAACAGGTCATAGGTAGCGGAATGGGTATCATAATTCGAGTCCCAGTAATACAGGCCATTGGTCAGCGCCACGTCACCTATATTGCCTGTGAACCGGATTTCCTGGCTGAACTGTTCGTAATCGGTATTGCTTTCGACGGTCAGGAATTCGAAATGGTTCGCATCATACTCCAGTCGCGCATATTCATTGCGATTGATATAGCCGGTGATCGACGTCATCAACCAGTCGCCCATCGTGTAACGCAGGGTCAGGTTGTAGTAGTCCTGGTTGGTGTCACCGTCGTTGCGTCCGTTCTGTGAGTTGTGGTTTTCGTCACTGCCAGTGTCAAACTGCCGGAACCCGGTGTTACCCAAACCTGCAGCCAAAGGCAGCAAACCGGCCAGATCAGCCGGAGCGTCTTCGGTCGGGTAGGGGAACTCGTCAAAGTACTTGTTAAAATCGGCCCAGGCGCCTACGTCGGATTTATCCTGGGTGCGCTCGTAGGTGAATGACAGGTTGAAATCAGTGTTGATATCGTAGGCGATCGTCGCCCCGGCGTCCTCATAATTCTGGCCCCCGACGTCGTCGCCAAAGGTGGTATTCCTGATATACCCGTCGCTCTTCAGCTTTGCCGCCCACAGTTTCACACCCCCGTTGTCCGTCATCGGTAAATTCAACAAGCCGCGAATGTCCTGGCGCCCGTAGTCGCCCGCTGTGGCCTGGACCTTGCCACCGAACTCCCTGGTGGGCGTCGTGCGAAAGACGGCGATGGCACCACCGATGGTATTCTTCCCGAACAGGGTGCCTTGTGGTCCGCGCAGGACTTCAAGCCGCTCAAGATCAAAGTTTTCCAGGATCTGTCCTGCGTTGGTGCCGAGGTAGACGTCGTCGAGCAATACCCCGATACCGGGGTCCAGGCTCTTGTCTATCTCCTGGTAGCTAACCCCGCGGATTGCTATGGCGGCGCCTCCCTGAAGAGCGGTTACTTTGTCTACCAGCAGATTGGGTACGTAGGGTGTGATGTCCCGCAGGTCGCGAATGCTCGAGCGTTGCAGTTCGACTTCGCTCAGTGCAGTCACCGCCACGGGGACATCCTGCACGGACTCCTCGCGTTTGCGGGCGGTAACTATTATTTCCTCGAGCTGCAGGGCGTTTTTCTTTGCTTGTGCAGTGACTGGCATTGCGCCACCACTGGCCAGGATAAAAATTGGAAGCACCATGGCGTATTTCTTGATCATATCAACCTTCTCTTATCGTTATAGTTACAGCGTGGTAGTTAAGGTTTCACTACATCCGGGCAGCCTGGACGCGAGCGTTGCTACCTTGAAAGTGACAGCCAGTGTCACCGTCACGCACGGTGTCGGTAGCCCGGCCCGGCTGGCTGATCAGGCTGCGGCATGCCCGGTTCTTTTCGACAAACAAACCGGACGTACGGTTTTAAAGTAGCATCCGACTCCGGGGGTGTAAACCCTTCCAGGCCCATTTTTTGCGCTCCCCCGTGACACACCAACACGGTGAATTGCAGTCTTGGTAAACAGGGGTTGGGGGTGCGGCGACGCCGGGCAAACAGGCGTCAGCTCTCCCTGCGCCGGGTGAGCCATCCCTCGATCAAGCTGATGTTGTCAAGGTGTGCCCGGCGCATGGTTGCCAGGTCCTGTCGCAGTTTCTCCGCCGGCACACGCGGAATCAGCTTTTCCAGGCGCCTGACCACCCACTCCTGCCCGCGGTTGAGGAAGGCCAGCCGTTCGTCCAGGTCCACGATAGCCATGGCCTTGCCATGGAAGGCGCCCACGGTCCGCGACGGGGCCGCGTGCAGCTGGCGCAATGCCTCCATCAGCATGGCGCACCATTTGGCCTCGTCGCGCTGCATGTCTAGCAGCAGCTTACCGGTGTCGCCCTCTGCCAGGTCACGCGCGGACTGGCCCGCTACGCGCGCACCGGCACGCTCGGCCTGCAGCAGCTCCTCCAGCGCTGCGATCAATTCGTCCCGGGAGGCCATACCGTTGTAGGACGGATTCACCTCGCCGGCGTAACAAACCGGTGAAGCCGGCTCGTCTGCCAGCGGCGCGGCCGCGCCGGCGGTGGTCGCGGTCAGCAAAGCCTGCGCCTGCGCGGCGATCTCGCGCACGAGATCTCCGGCTCTGGCGATCCGCCCGATGCGAGCGGAGCCCTCCCCGGCGTAGAGTGCCATCGGTTCGAGTTCGCCCTCCGTTGTGCGCAGGGGCGAATCGGTGCTGAAAAGGCTGATAGGCATGCATCCCTGCCTGGCGATAGTCCGCGCATTGGCCGGGTCGAAGGGATCGCCCCATGCGCCGCGGGTTACGCTGTTGTCCAGCACGCGCACGCGCGCACCGCGCGGCCAGTTGATATGGAAGACATCGGTAAGGCGGGTATCGTCGATCCTGGCATCCACGATCCGTTGTTTGTGATACGCATGGGCGTAGGATTCCTCCGTGGCGAGAAATGCGGTACCCATCATGACGCCGGCGGCGCCGGCGGTAATCGCCCAGGCGAGGTCGGCGCCATCGGTCATGCCTCCCGATAGCAGTACCGGGCAGTCAGCGACGGCCAGCACTTGCGGCAGCAGGTCGCGGGCGGGTGTACGGCCACGCACATGCCCGCCGGCCTCACAGCCCTGGGCGATCAGGATATCCGCGCCGGCATCCCTGGCCGCCTCGGCCTCCTCGGCGGAGCCGATCTGGCAAAGCACGGTGATGCCGGCGTCTCGCAGCCTGCGGATAATGTCGGGCGCCAGGTCCCAGAACAGGGTGACCGAGGCGATTTTTGCGTCGATACAGGCTTGCAACTCCGCGTCCAGTAACGCCCTGTCCGTCGCTGCCGGAATGAGGTTGACGCCGAAGGGCAGTGCGGTCTGCTCGCGTACGGCCGCGATCTCACGGGCAATTCTCCCGGGCGATTCGCGCACCATGCCCAGGAAGCCATAGCCACCAGCTGCGGTGACGGCGGCGACGAGTTCTGCGCGTGCGGGGCCGCCCATGCCGGCCAGTACGATCGGTACCCTGCAACCGAGGAGATCACAAATCGAAGTGTGCATGCGTGCGCGCCCGTGCCAATGAAACTCGATCGCGGCATTATAGCGAACTGCCGCCGGCGCGGCGCGGTGGCGAGGCGCCCGGGCGTGGACGGGGCACCCCTGTTTGCGCTACGTTTAACCGCGCCACGATGGGGAGATAAAGGGCTCTGCCCCGTTAAATCGTTGGCGCCTCACAGTCCTGCCCTGGAAACGGTGTCCATGCCTGCCTTGCCGAGATGATGGGTGTATTTTTGCGGTTGGTACTGCTTGTTGCCCTCGCGGCGGCGAGCGCCTGCGGGCTCAACTCGAATTCGTCCGGTCGCGACGGCGCTGATGCGGATGAGGCTGGCCCGGTAAGCGGGAGCGTCGATGTCCAGGCCCAACCTTTCAGGTTAGGGTTGAAAACCGGCGGGACCCCACTGGCAGAGCTGTCCGGACCTGTCAGGCTGGTTTGGGCTGACGGGCGCGAGGACGAACTCGTCACCCTGCTGGCGCAGCACAGCGATGGTGGCACAACAACCTATGATGTGGAAACACAGGCCGGGCAGGTGGCTACTGTTGCCGTGTCCGTCTCGGACGATGCCAGTTTCAGGATTTCCATAGGGGGCGTGGCTGCGGCGGCGGTCTCGGTAGGATTGCGCCTGGAAGAGGGTGAACTCATCTACGGCCTGACCGAGCGGTTGCGTGATTCCCCGGTGCTCAACGCACCCACCAACGGTCCGCTGCTGGAGGATTTTAATCCGGACGCTGTATCCTCCCTGAATCGGCGCGGGGAAATCGTCGAGATGTTTGTGCGGCCCACGATCTCGCTTTACGCACCGTTTTATCAATCCTCCAGGGGCTATGGACTCTGGGTAGAGGGCACTAATCCAGGCGTCTTCGATGTTGGCGCCAGCGACCGTGAGGAATTGCGCTTCCGTATGGAAACCGGTTCCGCGCAGAACCTGACGTTTGACCTGTTCCCTGGTCCGCGCTACCAGCAGATATTGCAACGCTATTTCCAGAGGGTCGGTTTTCCCATTCGCGTGCCCGACTGGGCATTTCGACACTGGCTCTGGCGCGATGAATTGTCGACCGGTGTCACAGCGAAGCTTGACGGCAACGCGGTGAATGCGGAGATCGCCACTGATGTAATGATGTATGAACAGTATTCGATTCCGCCGGGTATCTATCTCTTCGACCGACCCTACCTGGTGGGTGCGCAGGATCCGGAATCCGAGGGCTTTCACACCTTCGCCTGGGACGCGGAGCGCCTGCCGAATATAGAGTCGACGCTTGAATCGCTGCGCGCGCGCGGTTTCAGGATCGCCGTCTGGAGCGCGGCCTGGGCGCGCAATAACGGTCCGGGCAGCAACGGCGCGGAAGCGGCGTCGCTGGGTTACCTGGCCCCCGGCAACAGCCGCGTCATCGACCTGACCAACCCGGACGCGCAGGCCTGGTGGCGAGAGAAACTGGAAGCCTTTCTAAAGCAGTTCAGCATCAGCGCCATCAAGCTTGATCGGGGTGAGGAATATGTCCCCAGCACGGCGGCGGATATTTACAGTGACGGACGCAGTGGCAGGGAAGTGCACAACGCCTTTCCGGTGCTGCAGGCCAAGGTGCATCACGATGCCCTGCGAAGCGCCACCGATAATGACTTTGTCCTGATCGCCAGGGCCGGTTACAGCGGCTCCCAACAGTGGGCGGCGAGTTGGGGAGGTGACGACGTCGGCACCGAACTCGGCCTGCGCAGCGCCATCGTCAAACTGCAACGCGCGGGATTTATCGGCTTCCCCACCTGGGGCTCGGATACCGGAGGCTACTATCCCTTCCGGCAGCGCGAGGTGTTTGCGCGCTGGCTGCAGTTCAGTGCCCTCACACCCATCATGGAAATTGGCGGCATCGGTTCACATGCACCCTGGGCGATGCCGACGGACCCCGCATTCGACGAGGAGATGATTGCTATCTACGCCCGCTACGTGAAGCTGCACCACGATCTCATTCCCTACACGGCGGCCCAGGCCGACCTGGCCAGCTCGCAGGGGTTGCCGATCGCGCGCGCCATGGTGTTTGATTTTCCCGACGACCCGCGCTTCGCCGACAGCTGGGACCAGTACATGTATGGTCCCGACCTGTTGGTGGCGCCCATCTGGCAGGTCGGGTCGCGGGAGCGGCAGGTGCTCGTTCCCGCGGGCACCTGGCGCCTGTTCTGGGACCCCAACCAATCCTGGACAGGACCTGCCACCATTACCTCTGGCAGCGCCGCTGGATATGTTGCCCCTGCTGGTGCGGGACGGCGCCCAACCGGTGCCCTGACGCGATTCATCTGGCCTGCTGGTCGCCGCTGCGCCGGCGATGTGCATTTTACTAAGTGCGAGGCATCGACTAAGGTTAGATGACAGCCGATCGCCGGTGCTGTCGTCCCCCGTCCCCGGAGTGAATACCATGCTTTCGCTTGCGCTGTTCCTGTTGCTCGTCCTCGCTGTTTTTTATCGCCGGCCGGCGCTGTCGTCCGGATCGGTGCTTATCCTCGCTGGCGCCGGCCTGCTTACCCTGGCCACGCCCGGTATGTGGATTTTGCTGCTACCCACCGCACTGCTGGTTGCCTTGCTGAATGTCCCGGCGTGGCGGCGCCGGTTCCTGGTCAAACCGGTGTATACCCGCCTGCAAGGCGTGCTGCCGCCCATGAGCACAACCGAGCAGGAAGCACTCGCGGCCGGCACCACCTGGTGGGAAAAGGATCTGTTCAGTGGTTGTCCTGACTGGGAGAAATTTGATCGCATCGCGCTGCCGCAATTGACCGCGGCGGAGCAGTCGTTCCTCGATGTGGAGGTGGAGGAACTGTGTCGTCTCATCGACGACTGGGATGTGCAGCAGCGGCACGATCTCTCCGAGGACACCTGGAAGTACCTGCGAGACAAGGGTTTTTCGGGCTCATTATTCCCGAGGAATTCGGCGGCAGGCATTTCAGCCCTTATGCCCAGAGCCGGGTGATGAGCAAGATCGCCAGCCGCTCCATCACCGCGGCGGTCACCGCGATGGTGCCCAATTCACTGGGGCCGGGGGAGTTACTGGTGAAGTACGGCACCGAGGAGCAGAAGCAGCGCTGGTTGCCCGGCCTCGCCGACGGCTCAGAGCTGCCGTGCTTCGGGCTCACCGGGCCCGAGGCGGGTTCCGATGCCGGCGCCATTCCCGACCTGGGTATCGTCTGCAGGGGTGAGTTCGAGGGGAAAGAGGTCCTCGGCCTGAGAATGACGTTCGCCAAGCGCTGGATAACCCTGGCGCCGGTGGCCACGGTGGTGGGACTGGCGTTCAAGCTGCGGGATCCGCAGGGCCTCCTGGGTGATCCCGAGAAGATCGATTACGGCATCACCTGCGCCCTGCTGCCGGCCGACCATCCCGGCGTGGAAATCGGTCGTCGCCACAACCCGGGCGCACCGTTCATGAACGGCCCCATCAGGGGTGAAAACGTGTTCATTCCTATCGACTGGATCATCGGCGGCCCGCAGATGGCAGGCAAGGGCTGGCGTATGCTGATCGAGTGCCTGGGCGCGGGGCGCGGGGTTTCGCTGCCGGCGCTGGCCACGGCCAGTGGCGAGATGTGCTACCTGACCGTGGGGGCCTTTGCGCGTGTGCGCCGCCAGTTCAACCTGGAGGTCGGTAAGTTCGAGGGGGTGCAGGAGGCGACCGCGGAAATCGCGGCGGGGGCTTACGCGCTCGAAGCCATGCGCCAGATGGTAACCCGCGCGCTGGAAGACGGTGCCCCTGGCGTGCTCACCGCGATGGCCAAGTACCATTCAACCGAGCGGATGCGCAAACTGGTGAATCACGGCATGGACGTGGTCAGTGGACGCGCCATCCAGTTGGGGCCGCGCAACTTCATGGCGTCCGGGTATCACGCCCTGCCGGTCGCGATCACGGTAGAGGGGGCGAACATTCTCACCCGTTCGCTGATGATTTTCGGACAGGGCGCGCTGCGCTGTCACCCTTACCTGCTGGAGGAGATGCGGGCGCTCGAGGACAGGAGTCCGGACTGGACGCATTCGAACCACTGTTTTTGCAGCACCTTGGGCACGTCGCCGCTAATGTGGCGCGCTTACTGTGGTATGGCGTCACTGCGGCGCGATTCAGTCCGGTGCCGCAAGGGGCGGGCGCCTTCAGCAAGCGCTGGTACCAGCGTAGCAACCAGCTCAGCGTGGCCCTGGCCTGTTGCGCAGACGTGGCGATTGCCGTGCTCGGCGGTGACCTGAAACGCCGGAACTGCTGTCGGCACGCCTCGGCGACGCGCACAGCGAGCTGTTTATCGCCTGCAGTATCCTCAAGTTCCACGACGTCGGTGACCGCAGCCCCGAAGCGTCCGCCCACGCGGAGTATGCGCTGCGGCGTTCATTCGGTGCGGCGCAGCAAGCCCTGTCGGCTTTCTGCAGCAACTTTCCGGTGCGGTGGCTGGGCGTGGTCTTGCGCGCGGCCTGCCTGCCGCCGGGCAGTGTCGTGGCGGCACCATCGGACCGGGACGTGCGCGAACTTGGCGAACAGATCATGACGCCGAATCCCGTGCGCCAGGCGCTGGCGGAAATGGTCTATGTCAGTCTCGATCCGGAGGAGGCGGTGGGCCGACTGGAGAGCACCTACCAGTTACTGCTGCAGGTGGACGAGGCGTGGCAGGCCTTCTGCCGTGCCCGCAGCAGGGGTGAAGTGGATGCTGACGGCCTGGAGGATGCGCTGCGAGAGGCGGCGGTGGCCGGTATTATCCGCGAGGAGGATGTGTCGCCACTGGCTGAGTATGACGCGCGGCGCTACGATTGCCTGCTCACCGACCACTTTGCTTCACTCGCTTGATCGGCAGACGACGACAGCTGCCCACTGGTCGGCACGTCGGCAGTAGCCTCCTCTCCCCGGTGTATTGCAAAGGCGCGATTTTAGGCGCAGATTATGGCGGCAGATTGAGGTACACCCAAAGGCAACCTGACGTGCCGCAGGTGACGCTCAACCAGTGAGCGTCCGCCCTGTGCAAGTCGATGTGTGAGTCCAGCTGCATGGCGTAGGCGAGGAAACCGGATTGGGATACCCCGCCACAAACACCGTCAGAAAAACAATCAATATGAGAGTAGCCGAAAATGATAATGCGCTCGAAAGCCAACTTCTTGGCGTTTGGCCTGATGCTGGGGCTTTTTTCAAACGCGGGGTCCCTCGCACAGCCAAATCCCGAGCGTAACGCGTATTTCGGTGAGACCCACATTCATACGAGCTGGTCGGTGGATGCATGGGTCATGGGTAACCGGGTTACCGGGCCCGATGAGGCCTACAAGTACGCCCAGGGGCAGACGATCAAGCACCCGCTGGGTTACGACATTAAAATTGAGACACCCCTCGACTTCATGGGGGTGACTGACCACTCGGAGTACGTGGGCGTCACCAAACAGGCCAATATCCCGGGTTCCTACGTCAACAAGCTGCCCGAGGCGAAACCCCTGATCATGGACGACCCGAACAGCCAGGAAGAACAGAACCGGGTATTTTCGTATCTGCTCAGCCTCGCCAGCAGGCCACCGGTGCAGGCGTTCCTGAACCCTGAAGTCACGAACACCGTGTGGGCGGAGAACTGCAAGATTGCCGACGAAAACAATCACCCCGGCAAGTTCACGGCTTTCCGCTCGTACGAATGGACTTCCATGCCGGGCCAACGCAACCTGCACCGCAATATTTTCTTCCGGGGGGACAAGGTGCCGCCCGCGCCCTTCAGCGCGCTGGATTCCTCCGACCCGACGGAACTATGGAAGTGGATGGACAGCCAACGAGCAGCGGGCAATGAACTGCTGGCTATTTCGCACAACGCCAACGTGAGCGACGGGTGGATGTATCCCACTGACGTCGATAACACCACGGGCCGGCCCATCGACGCTGCCTGGGCAGAATCGCGCATGCGCAATGAGCGGCTGATCGAGATCAAGCAGGGCAAGGGTGCCTCTGAAACCCACCCCCTGTTGTCGCCAACCGACGAGTTCGCCAGTTACGAAATGTACGAAGCAATCCTCGGGCTCCCGGCAGACGTGGGCCGGGTGGACCGGATCACTGGCAGCTATGCCCGCCAGGCGTTGAAAGACGGGCTCGCCATGCAGGCTACCCGCGGCTACAACCCCTACAAGTTTGGAATGGCAGGCGGCTCCGACTCGCACAACACGGGCAGCCCGTATCGCCAGGAGAACTTTTATGGTCTGCACGCGGACGCGGACGGTTCCATCGAAAGGCGTTTTGCCGGTGTGCTTATCGGCGGCACCATGGACGTGCGTTTGGAAAATCCCGGCGGATTGACCGGCGTTTGGGCCGAGGAAAATACCCGGGGTTCGATCTGGGATGCCATGTATCGTAAGGAGACCTTCGGCGTTAGCGGCCCCCACATCAAGGTGCGTTTATTCGGTGGCTGGGACTACGACAGGAACATTCTCAAGGCGGGCGACTGGGTAAAGCAATCCTACGCCGGGGGTGTCCCCATGGGTGCAGACCTGCCGGTGATGCCGGCCAGCGGATTGGGAGTGGCGCCGTCCTTTGTGGTCTGGGCGGTGAAAGATCCCACTTCGGCTAACCTGGACCGCATTCAGATTATCAAGGGCTGGACGAAAGACGGCCAGAGCTTCGAGAAGATATTTGATGTGGCCTGGGCCGGCGACCGCAAGCCGGAGAAGTGGTCCGGCCGGGTTCCCGCAATCCAGAGTACGGTGAATATCGAGAACGCCACCTACGAAAATTCGGTCGGCGCCACGGAGCTCAAGACGGTGTGGACCGATCCGGAATTCGACGCCAGCCTGCAGGCCTTTTACTACGCCCGCGTCCTGGAGATTCCGACGCCGCGGTGGACGCTTATCCAGTCCGTCAAGGCCGGTATTCCGCCGCCCGATGTGGTGCCTCTTACCGGGCAGGAACGCGCCTGGAGTTCGCCGATCTGGTATTCGCCTTCCGCGGAAGCGGCACAGGGAGCTTCCACAGGGATGACTGTCGCGGACCTCAAGGCGAAAGGTGCCACCGCTCTGGGTAACGCGCAGCTTAGGGAACTGGTAGTGGGCAAGGCTTTCTGGCTACGTAACAACGTCACCGGCGAGCAGTTCAGCGAAAACTTCACGGAGGATGGTCGCATGATCGTATTCCGGGTCGGCGCGAATGCGGACATGCCCAGTGGTTTCGGCAATGTGGCGAGCGATGGCTACCATGGCATAACCAGCGCTTACAAGATTGACGGCGACAAGCTCATCACCTGGGTTTCCCAGGACCCCTACGCCTGGACTTTCCACAAACTCGGAGACACCTATTACGCCGCGCGAAGCAATGAGTTCGGCTATGCCAACTACGAGATCATCGCGGCCCCGCAAATTGCGGTGAACCCGGTGACGGAAATAGCCAACCAGTTCTCGACCGAATTGGGGCTGACGCAGCAGCAGAAGGATCAGATCATTCCCATCCTGAACGACGAGATCAAACAAGTGACGGCGCTCAAGGGAAATACCACGCTCAGTGGCCCGAAGAAACTCGAGGCGCTGAGAGATATCGGCGTTTCTTTCGATGGCAAGGTCAAGCCGCTTCTGAATACGGGACAGCAGTCGAGGTTTCTGGAGTTGCGTGAAGCGCTCCGTCGCCATGTGCTGGCGGCGATTGCCGGTGGGGCGGCTGACCAGTTGAAAGCGGACGCTGACGAGCAGGTGGAAAAGATGAAGCAGGCGCTGGAGGCGCTACAGGGCAAGCTTGAAAGGGCGTGGATATAGCCCGGGCAGGTTTGTCCCTCATTTCCATAATGCGCTGCTGCCGAGACCGCCGTTGCTAAAACGTGACATGTAGTGGTGGTCCCTCTGTTGCAGCGTGCAAGCACTCGAATGTCGCCATTGCTCCAAATTGCGCGGCGGAATCCATACTCTTCATGAAACAATGGTTGCGTGAACCCCTGATTCATTTCCTGCTGCTCGGGGCAGCCCTTTTTGTCGCCTACGGTTACCTGCGCCCGGCCAGCGCTCCCGAGCCGTCGTCGCGGGAGATCCAACTCTCGGTGGACGACCTCGAACAATTGGTCATGCTGTTCCAGTCCCAATGGCGACGGGAACCCACCACTGGCGAACTCGGCCTGCTGGTGGAGCAGAAGGTCCAATCCGAGGTGCTCTACCGCGAGGCACTGGCGCTGGGCCTTGACAAAAACGACGAGATTGTCAGGCGGCGTATGGCCCAGAAGATGCAATTCCTCGCCGAGGACGTCGCTGCCGCGCAGGAGCCCACCAGCGCAGAACTGCAGGCGTGGTATGCACAGAACACGGACAAGTTTGCCATGCCCAGGCGAGTCAGTTTCCGGCATCTCTACTTCTCGCCGGACCAACGCGGCAGCCATGCCCGGGAGGATGCCGCCAGGCTGCTTGCGCAACTGGCAGGCCAGCCCGAGGTGGTGACGCTGCCCGAAGGAGCCGCGGACCCTTTCATGTTTCAGGAGTATTACCGCGACCGGGCGACCGATTATCTCGGGAAGGAATTCGGGCCGCAATTCGCCATGGCGGTGGAACAACTGCCGACGGGTTTCTGGCAGGGGCCGATACAATCCGGCTTCGGCTGGCACCTGGTGTTTGTTGATAACGCCACTCCCGGTCGTGTGCCGGCGTTTGAAGAAATCGAGCCGGATGTGAAAACGGCCTGGCTTGCGCAGCAGAAGGTGTTGGCCTGGGACAAGGCCTACAAGGAGATGCGGGACAAATACACCGTCTTGTTGCCCAGGGCGCCGGAGGATGTCGAAGCAGCAGCGCCACCGGTAGCCGCCGACTTGGATAGGTCGGGTACAGTCGCGCAATGATGGGTTTCCTGCGGTTGCCGAAGCCTGTTGCTGGCATCGCACTGGTGCTCCTGTTGGCACTCCCATGGGCGCAAGCACACGAAGCCCGTCCCGCATACCTTGAATTCAAGGAAACCGGGCCCGGTCAATTCAACGTGCTCTGGCGTACGCCGGTACTGGCGGGTATGCGTTTGCCCATCAGGCTGGCGCTGCCCGACACCGTGGTGAACCTGCAGGAGCCCGTCGAACAGGTGCTGGCGGATTCAATCCTTGAGCGGCGCACGATCCAGGCCGGCGCAGACGGACTGGCCGGTGCGCGTATCGCCTTTCCCGGACTGCAACTGACGATCACCGATGTCCTGGTTCGTGTTGAAATGCTGGACGGCCGCAAGTGGACAGCTGTCGCCCGTCCTTCGCAACCCTGGGTGGAGATCGCCGCCGACCAGTCAATGCTGCAGGTGGCAGGTGCCTATCTGCGCCTTGGCATTGAACACATCCTGGGGGCGTGGATCATCTCCTGTTCATCCTGGCATTGTTGATTCTGGTAAGGGGCACCCGCCGGCTGGTCGCGACCATTACCGCGTTCACGGTTGCACATAGCCTGACGCTTGCTGCGGCCACGCTCGGCTTCGTGCACGTGCCCCAGTCGCCTGTGGAGGCCACTATCGCACTGAGCATCATGTTCGTCGCGTGTGAAATCGTGCATTCGCGGCAGGGCCGGCCGGGCTTGACGGAACGCTGGCCGTGGCTGGTGGCCTTCGCTTTCGGTTTGTTGCACGGCTTCGGCTTTGCCAGCGCGCTCAGTGAAGTCGGTTTGCCACCCAATGCGATAGTGTTGGCGTTGCTATTCTTCAACCTTGGGGTCGAGGCAGGCCAGCTCCTGTTTATCGCCGCCGTGTTGGTGATTGTCGGTCTGGTTCGCCGGCTCACGCGCAATGTCGCTCTGTCGCCGCCAGGCTGGGCCTGGTCTGTGCCGCCCTACGCCATCGGTGGCATTGCTGCGTTCTGGTTGGTACAACGTATTACAGCGTTCGCGCAGTAATTGCGCGTAATCGCAGGGCCGCGATTGCCGTCGCTATCGGCAACGAGCGTATGACAAAGCCTGTTTTACGGCCATTACAGCGTGACAGTGAAACCTGTGTAGATCGAGCGACCCGCGCCCGGCACGGCGATGCCCCAGGGCACACCGTTGCCCGACATGGTCGCGCCCTGGCCGACGTAGGCGCCACCGAGCGGGAGGTCGTAGAACTCGTCCGCCAGGTTGTCAATTCCCACATCGATGCGGAACTGTCGCCATTGATAGCTGCTGCGCAGGTTGTACACGCTGTAGTTGCCGGTGCGGATTTCGTTGCGTACCTGCGAGACGTTATCCTTGCTGGCGACAAACTGCGCCTCCAGTACATTGGTCCAGTTGCCCAGGTTATGCGTGAGTGAGAGTTTGCCATTGAGCGGCATCATGTTGTAGAGATTGTCCCCCGTCTTCCTGTTCTGGCCATTGAGGTAGGCGGCCACGCCGGTGACTGTAAAGCGTCCATAGTCGCGCAGCTGCAGGGCAAGGAGGGAGCCCGACAGGTCGAGCCCGTAGATGCGCGCATCCTGATTGACGAACTGGAGGTACACGAACGAATCGGTGGCGGTCTGGTTGCCAGGACCACAGGCGGGTGTTTCCGAGCTGCAGCGTTGCGCGTCGATATAGTCGTCAACGTAGGTGACATAGGGGGTGAGCTGCAGTTCCCAGCGTGTCCTGAGGGCGTCGTGCCAACCTGCCGTAACGGCGAGGGTGTTAGCCACTTCGGGGTCCAGGTCCAGGTTGCCCACGTAGCCATTGCCGTCGCCCGCCAGATTGACCATCAGCATGGACATCCCGCTCGTCGACCAGGTATAGCGCTCATACAGGTTGGGCGAGCGGCTCTTGCGGGCAATTCCCAGTTCGTAGGTCTCATGGGGGCCCGGGGTGTAACGTGCCAGCGCCGTGAGGTCGAGGTTGTTGTCGGTCCGTTGGTGGTCGCGCTCGTTGAACGCGGTTGCTTCGTTGAGGTAGTTGTGGACCATGCCCATGCCCATGCCCGTGCCCATGCCCATGCCCATGCCCGTGCCCATGCCCGTGCCCGTGCCCATGCCCGTGCCCGTGCCCATGCCCATGCCCATGCCCGTGCCCATGCCCATGCCGCCGCCGTTGGTATTCGAGTATCCCTGGACATCACCGGTGTTCATCCTGACGATTTCCGGGCGCAGCCCCAGCACGCTTGTCCAGCGGGACTCCCACTGTCGTTCCCACTCACCAAAGACGCTGTAGCGGTCACGCTGTCCATTATTGATGTTTTCGAACGTATTCGGCGACATCATCACGCCGGTTCCCGAGGGCGGCCACCAATCATCCAGTTGGTAGGCCTGGTACTCCACGCCGACGCGCAGGGTGTCGCGCCCAGTCAGCGGCACGCTCCCTTTGATGAGGGCGCCGGTTGTCCTGCCGTCAGTCTCCATGGGCATGCCGGGAGCGTCGCCGTAGGTGAACTGCTTGTCCTCGCCGAAATTCATGCTGTGGCGGGTTTTCTCGTAGTACAGCCGCGTATCGAGTTGGCCCCACTCGAACGTGGCCCGGTCGCTGAGATTGAATGACCGACCCTTGTTGTCGGTCATGTCCATCCGCTGGTTGGGAAAGCCCTGGTTGGCAACGTGCTGGTAGCCAACCTTGAAGTCAACCACATGATTTTCGACCAGCCAGCCCAGTGTCAGGGACTGGTTGGTGGTGTCGTAATAGGTTGACCCTGTCTCATCGCCCGGCAGGAAGCCCCTGTCCGGGGCGGCCGGTCCGGATGGCTTGAAACTGTTGGCGGCCTTGTAGTTGTCCGATTGCGCCGTCGATACGCCGTAATTGAAGCTGAGCGTATCGCTTGCCAGCGTCGTGGCCAGATGCCCACCGTAGCCGTCCCCGTTGCTGCGGTAGAACGTGCCGGCCTCGCCGCTGATAAGCGCATCCTCCCCCTTGCCGGCGAATTGCGGCCGCACCGATTCGACCGCGATGGTGCCGCCGATGCTGTCGCCGCCCACGGTGACCGACGTGATGCCTGCAGCCACATCGATGCTATCGACATTGTTCGGGTCGAGATACGACAGGGGAGGTTCATATGATTGGCGCACGAGGAGATGAGGTCCATGCCATCGAGTTTGGTGCGGATGCGGTCGCCCGACATGCCGTGAATCGCAGGCAGGCTGGACAGGCCGCCGGCACTGCGCAGGCTCACGCCCGGTACATTGCGCAACAGGCTGGCCGTGTCGCTGGTGCTGGCAGGCAAAGGCGTTACCGGGCCGCTTCCGATGCCCGTTTCGCTGACGATAACTTCCTCGATGCCAGTATCGGCCGCCGGCTGTGCCAGGGCCTGCATCGACGCGGTAAAAACACAGGCAATTGCCAGTGCGGTTGGCTGGTGATTCAACGGCATGCTGCACCCGGTGTCGTTGGTCGTTTATGAAGCCGGCGAGGGTACCGGAAGCGGTATGCGCGGTGAATGTGGCAAATTGTCACACGACCAGCCGGGCGGCCAGGCGTTTTTCCAAGGCAACCGTCATGTCAATTGCCGTTTCGCGCGATCAAAGCTATAGTCGTAGCGCAAAAAATGTACCAGGAGCAACCCCATGTACCCGGCCGTCCATGCCCAGTCCGATCCTGACAAGGCAGCCATCGTCATGGGGTCTGGCGAGGTCGTGTCCTACCGCCGGCTGGATGAGCGCTCCAACCAGTGCGCGCACCTCTTCGCCAGCCTCGGGCTGGCCAGGGACGACGCCGTCGCGCTGTTCCTGCACAATTGCCCCGAGTATTTTTACGCCGCCTGGGGCGCCCAGCGCTCCGGCCTTTACTACACGCCCATTTCCTCACACCTGGCGGCGCAGGAGATCGCCTACATAGTCGACAACTGCGAGGCGCAGGTGGTGGTGGCGTCCTACGCCCTGCGGGAGGTCATCCGCAAGCTCCGGCACGACCTGCCCGGGGTGCACAGCTGGTTTATGGTCGGCGGTACGGTGGAAGGATTCGAGTCCCTCGAGGAACGGCTGGATGGCTTTCCCGTCACGCCGATTGCGCAGGAAACTGAAGGCTGCGTGATGTTGTATTCCTCCGGCACCACCGGCTACCCGAAGGGGATAAAGCACCCCAACCCGGCGCGCGAAATGGGGACACCCGGCCCGCTGGAGAAGGGCATCATGGCCAGCTTCGGGATTTGCGCGGACACGGTTTACCTGTCACCGGCGCCGCTGTACCACGCGGCACCCCTGCGGTTTTGCATGATTATGCACCGCGTGGGCGCGACCGCGGTAATCATGGAGCATTTCGATGCGCAACAGGCCCTGCACCTTATCGAGAAGTACCGGGTTACCCTGAGCCAGTGGGTGCCCACGATGTTCATTCGTATGCTCAAGCTGCCGCGCGCCGTGCGCGAATCCTACGATGTGTCCAGCCAGCAGGTGGTGACGCACTCGGCGGCGCCCTGCCCGGTGGAAGTGAAGCAACAGATGATCGACTGGTGGGGCCCGATCCTGATCGAGTACTACGGCGCCACCGAGGGGCATGGCGGTACGCAGATTGACTCAGTGAGCTGGCTGGCCCATCGCGGTTCCGTGGGCAAGCCAATGTACGGCAGTGTGCATATTCTCGATGACCAGGGCCGGGAACTTCCCGCCGGAGCAGTGGGCACGGTGTATTTTGCCGGCGGCGCCGCCTTCGAATACCACAAGAGTGATGAGAAGACTGCCGAAAGCCGCGTTGGCAATATGTCCACCGTGGGTGACGTCGGCTATGTCGATGCGGATGGTTTTCTCTACCTCACCGACCGCAAGGCCAATATGATCATCTGCGGCGGCGTCAATGTGTATCCGCAGGAAACCGAGAACACGCTGGTCATGCACCCGGCGGTCGCGGATGTGGCCGTGGTCGGTGTGCCCAACGAGGACCTGGGCGAGGAGGTCAAGGCCGTGGTGGAACCGGTCGACTTCGCCAGCGCCGGTCCGCAACTGGAGCGGGAGCTGATCGACTGGTGCCGGGAGCGCCTGTCACATATCAAGTGTCCCAGGAGTATCGATTTCCAGCAAAAGCTGCCGCGCTCCGACGCGGGCAAGCTGTTCAAGCGGAAAATTCGGGAGCGGTACTGGCAGGGGCGGGCAAGTTCCATCATTTGATGGCTCTGGCTCCAGTCCCTTTCCCACCCCGGCTGGATGAACTACGTGGAGTACGGTTGAGTCAATGCATACCCTGGACATGTACAGGCTGGATGGACGCGTGGCGCTGGTCACCGGCGGCGGGCACGGGATTGGTCGGCACCTGAGTATCGGGCTGGCCGAGGCGGGTGCGGACGTGGTGGTCGTGGGGCGCAAGCTGGCGCCGCTGCAGGAGGTGGCGGAGGCGATCGAGGCAAGGGGACGGCGGGCGTGGGTGCTGCAGGCCGACCTGTCCGACGCCGGTGCGATCGATGTCATGCTGGCTACGCTCGCGGAGCGGGTGGCGCGACTCGATGTCCTGGTCAATAACGCCGGCATGGTGTGGGCCGCGCCGACCCTGGAGTATCCTCTCAAGGGATGGGACAAGGTATTCGACCTCAATGTGCGGGGGTTGTTCTACCTGTCGCAGCAGGTGGCCCGGCGGATGAAGGCACAGGGCGGCGGCAGCATTATCAATAGATCCTCCATAGCCGCGTGGCGCTGTGCTACCGACGCGCAGGAGCCGGTCGTGGCCTACAATGCCAGTAAGGGCGCGGTTGTTTCCCTGACTCGCGATATGGCGGTGAAGCTGGCGGCGGACAATATCCGGGTAAACGGGATCGCCCCCGGTGCGTTCCTGACCGACATGATGAACCACCTGCGCCATGACGAGGAGAAACTGAGCGCCTTCGAGAGCGCCATTCCGCAACAGCGGTCCGGTGACGAGGACGATATCAAGGGCGTGGTGGTCTTCCTGGCGGGACCGGCGAGCGCCTTCATCACCGGGCAGACCCTGGTGGTCGACGGTGGGTGGTTGTGTACCTGAGGGCCAGACGATGAATACTCCAGGAGAACTACCGGAAAACGTGGTGGCGGAAATCCGGGCGGGTCGCAAGATAGAGGCGATAAAGCTGCTGCGCGAGCAGTGCAGCATGGACCTTCGGGACGCAAAAGACGCCGTGGATGCTTACATTGCGGGCCTCCCGGCTTCGCCCGGCGACCGACTGCCCAGAAACGACATGGGCACCGGTCGTCTGGTATTCGCCGCGCTGGTGGTGGTGGCGGTGTACATGGCCTACCGGATATTCGCGTAACACGGCGCGATGGGACTGCCCGCGCGCGTTGCCACCGACGCCGCGCGCGCAACGGATAAATGAAACGACCTCAACGGGTGCATGTGATTATGAGCGATACGACGACACTGGCGGAAGGGCTCTACTTCGGCGAGGGTCCCCGCTGGCACGGGGGGCGACTGTGGTTCAGCGATTTCTACGCCCACGCTGTGAAATCCGTGGATGAGGCCGGTGTGGTGCGCACGGAGCTGGAACTGGACGACCAGCCCTCGGGGCTGGGCTGGCTGCCGGACGGGCGCCTGCTGGTCGTGGCCATGAAAGCGCGGGCCGTCCGGCGCCTCGATGCGGGCGGACTGGCGCTGCACGCGGACATCAGTCACCTGACCGCGCACCTGTGCAACGACATGGTCGTGGACGCGCAGGGTAGTGCCTGGGTGGGGAATTTTGGCTTCGACCTCGACGGTGAATTGCGGTCCCGCGGCATGGAAGTGCTCAACGACCACCCCACGACCAACCTGGTGAGGGTCGACCCCGACGGCTCGGTACACCTGGCCGCCGCGGATATGCACTTCCCCAATGGCAGTGTCATCACGCCCGATGGCAGGACGCTGATCGTGGCGGAGACGCTGGCCTCACGCCTGACGGCGTTTACGATCAATGCCGACAGGTCGCTGAGCGGCCGTCGTGTCTGGGCCGCGGTGCCGGGGGTCGCGCCGGATGGCATTTGCCTCAACGACAACAACCAGGTGTGGGTGGCCAATGCCATCGGCCCCGAAGCGATTCTGGTCGCCGCCGGCGGTGATATTGTGCAGCGGGTTGCCACTACCCAGCCCTGCTACGCCTGCATGCTCGGGGGCCGCGACGGGAAAACGCTGTTTCGCCGTCACCGCGCAGTCCTCTGACGCTGGAGCACGCCGCGGCGCAGCCGACGGGGAGAGTGGAAACGGTGCGGGTGCAGTCCGCGCGCGCCGGTTGGCCGTAATCCATGCCCGCTATCGAGCTTGCCAATCTTTCGATTGCGCGCCGCCGCCGCGCTGCGCGACGGGAGATTCACCACTGGAACTGACGGAGGCCTACCTCACCCGCATTGCGGCATTGAACCCCGGTATTAACGCCTATATCACCGTCACCGCGGCACGGGCGAGGAGGATGCCCGGCGCGCCACGGAGGAGTTCGCTGCCGGAAACATACGCGGCCCGCTGCACGGTATACCGATCGCGCACAAGGACCTCTACGAGACGGCGGGCATCCGCACCACCGGCGGTTCCTGATTCACCGGGACCACGTGCCTGCTGCCGACTGCACCGTTGCGCGCAAGTTGCGGGAGGCGGGCACGGTCCTGCTCGGCAAGCTCAATACCCATGAGTACGCCTACGGGGTGACGACCAACAACCCGCATTACGGGCCGACGCGCAACCCCTGGGATCTGGCGCGGATTCCGGCGGGCTCCAGCGGGGGCTCCGGCGCCGCGATTGCCGCCGGGCTGGCTACCGCCACCACCGGCTCGGATACGGGCGGCAGTATTCGCATGCCGGCCTCGCTCTGCGGCGTGGTAGGGCTCAAGCCCACCTATGGGCGCGTCAGCAAGGCGGGTGTGCTGCCGCTGTCCCTGCGCTTCGACCACACGGGTCCGCTGACGCGCACCGTCGAGGACGCCGCGCTGATGTTGAACGCGATGGCCGGTTACGATCCGTCCGATCCCGCCACGGTACGGCTGCCCGTCGGGGACGCCACCGCCGCGCTGGGGGCCGGTGTGCGCGGACTGCGGATCGGTATCCTGCGCGATGAAGTTTTCGATCCCTTCGAGGACGAGATCTCCGCAGCACTTGACCTTGCCGTGGACCAGCTGGTGCACCTCGGCGCCACGGTGCGCGATGTGCTGGTCCCCGGGATTGGCGCGGGTGTCGATGGTGTCTTCGGCTATGTACTCGCGGAGGCCCAGAATATCCATGCCCGATCGCTGCGCAATCGCCCGGATGATTTCGGGCCCGACGTGCGCGCCATACTGAGCAGCCCGGCGCCGGGCACCGCGCAACTGCTGGCCGGCCTGCGCGCGGTCGATGCCCTGACTGCGGCCATGCGCATGGCGCTGGAAACGGTGGATGTGCTGCTCACACCCACCACGCCGATCACCGCGACCCTGATAGGGCAGGAATGGGTGCGACGTGGTGAGAGGGAGGAATCCCTACTGGGCGCGATGATCCGCTGCACGGCACCGTTTAATGCCACGCACCTGCCCGCGCTGTCCTTGCCCTGCGGCCTCACTGGTGCCGGACTGCCGATTGGTTTGCAGATTGTCGGACGGCCCTTCGATGAGGCAACGGTGTTGCGCGTGGGACACGCCTATGAACAGGCGACCGCGTGGCACCTGCGTACCCCGGTGCTGTAATACCTCTATGCCGGCGAATGGGTTGTCGGTGGCTGGTGGTTGGCTCCGGGTGACGACGGCTCAAGCGGATGTGCGCACACCGGTTATAGCGGTGTCACTCGTAGTCGCTGGCGCGCCGGCCCCGTTTGTTTGCCCGCCGTTCCGTGCCCTCGTTATGGCTGTGCAGCGTGGTGCGCAGGCTCACCGGGCCCCGCCGCAATTCGCTGTTATCGCGACGATCTTCGTGATGCACGTACGTGCAGTCGCACTTGGGGGCATCGCAGTTGGGCAACGGCAGGGTCGGCACCTCGCCGGTGGCGACCAGGAAGCGTTTCTCCCCGAGCGCCATTACCGCGGCACAGGCATTTTCTGCGGGGCTTATCGACGCGGCCCGAAAGGGGTTTGCGGGTTTGGGTTTCGCCGGGCCCCTGGTTTTGGCGCTGCCCTGTTCCGCTCGCGGCATCCGGGCTTTTTTGGATCCATCGGTGGTGGAGCGCAAAACGAGGACCAATGCGGCGATGCCGACCACGACGGTCAGTAGAAACAACAGCAGGGGAGTACTCATGCCAGCTCCTGGGTGCATTTTTACGCCACGCTTTCGACTATAAGTCAGGACCCGTGGTTTGACCACCGTTACCTGCCGCCCCGCGGTGGGACCGCAACGGTAACGATAGCGGGGCGCGTGCTACTATCCGCAATTCCAAGTGCGCTGGAAAGGAGGTCGCTATGGCGATCAGGGTGGGGACGTCGATTGGCATGCTCAATCCGCGTTATTTCCAGGACGTCGCGCTCGCGGCGGAGCGCCTCGGTTACGAATCCCTGTGGATGCCGGAGCACCTGGTGTTTCCGGTGCAGATGGCGGGCTCCCCGTTTGCCACGCAGGACGGGGCGCCCTCCCATCCCCCCGTGCCCCCCGAAACACCCCTGTTTGATGTGTTTGCCTACCTGTGTTTCCTCGCCGGCCAGACCAGCCGGATACGCCTGGGCACGAACGTCTATCTCATGGGCCTGCGTCATCCGTTTGTCGCCGCGCGGGCCATCCAGACACTGGATATCGCCTCCGGCGGTCGCGCCGAGGTCGGGGTAGGGGCCGGGTGGCTGCACAGCGAGTGGCGCGCGGCAGGTATGGATCCGCGCTCCCGCGGCAGGCGGCTCGATGAAGCACTGACGGTGTGCAAGCGTTTGTGGACCGAGGAAGTGGTCGAGCACCGGGGTGAGTTCTACGCCTTTGATCCTGTCCGGTTCGAACCCAAGCCGCTGCAGCGCCCTCACCCGCCCATTCATATCGGCGGTGAATCGGACGCCGCGCTGCGACGGGTGGCGCGCCATGGTGACGGCTGGTATGGCATTGGGCACACGCTCGCTACCATCGGGCCCGCGCTGAAGAACCTGCGCGCCTGTGTGCGCGCCGAGGGACGCGATCCCGATACGTTGGAGATCATTACCGGCGCGAACATCACGACGCGGGAGGAGTTGCAGCGCTGGGAGGACCTGGGGGTCACCCGGGTGGTGGTCTGTCCGTGGCAGCGCGGCAGCGAGGCGGTGGCGGGACTGGAACGATTTGCCGAGGCGGTATTGCGCTGATCGTGCGCCGCTTCAGGCGTCGGCGGTGATGGGCGGCGCCTCGCGGTCGATGACCAGGGTCGCCAGTTCCTCCAGCCAGGTTTCGCTGCCGCCCCAGGTGATTTGCAGGGATAGCAGGCGTTTGTAGAACAGCTGGATATCGTATTCCCAGGTAAAACCCGCGCCGCCGAAGACCTGTATCGCGGTGGCGCCGATCTGCGGAAAGTTTTCCGCGGTGTAGGCCTTGCACATGACGGCCGCCCGGTGCGCCTCGCCCGGCTCCGCGGCATCGAGGGCCCAGAGGGCATAGTGCAGTCCCGCGCGACCCAGTTCCAGCTGTTGCAGCATGTCGGCGCAGAGGTGTTGTATCGCCTGGAACGAGCCGATGTGCTGGCCGAACTGCTGTCGTTCGCTGGCGTATGCGACGGTCAGTTCGAGCGCGCGCTGGGCTGCGCCTACCCCGTCGGCGCACAGGGCCACCAGCATACGGTCCACTACCGGGGCCAGGCGGTCGTTGTCGCCGAGGTAGTGCCCGGCGACATCGTGGAAATCGACGGTGGCGAAGCGGCGTGAACCGTCGAGGCAGTCCTCGCCGGTGATCGACAGTCCGGCCGCATCCGTTGGCACCAGGTAGACGCCCTTGTCGGTGGTAACGAACAGGTAGTCGGCACCCAGGGCATCCGGCACCTGGACCTTGCGACCGCTGAGCCGCTCCCCGGCGACCGCCACGTGCGCCTGCCCCCAGCTGGTAAAACGTCGCTCCGGTTCTTCCAGCGCCAGCGTGGCGGTCGCGGTGCCGGCGGCGAGGGCGGCGAGCAGGGAGTCGAGTCCGAAGATGGCGGCCGCGCTGGTGGCGCCCACGCAACTCGCCCAGCAGGGCGCTGGATGGACCACGCGGCCCAGCTCTTCCATGACCACGCCCATGTCGGACATCTGGCCCCCCATTCCGCCGGTCGCTGCGGGCGCGAGCACCCCGGTAACTCCCAGCGCGGCCAGCGCCCGCCAGGTATCACCGGTGGCCGGCGCGGGGTCGCACCAGCGGTCGCGGGTAAAGCGGGTCCCGCCCTGGTCCTCCAGGAAGCGTCGCAGCGCGGTGCGGAAAGACTCCTGTTCGGTCGTGTATCGGGTGTCCAATGCAATCTCTCCGGGCTAGGCCTTGGGCAAGCCCAGTACGCGGCGGGCGATGATATTCTTGTTGATCTGTGTGGTGCCTCCGGCAATGGACGTGGCCCGGCTGAACAGCCGGTTGTCGCCCCATTTGCCCCGGTGCGCCAGTGCGCCCAGCACGCTGGCGCTGGTCTCGCCGATCATGTGTTCGATGTCGCTCCAGCACTGTTTGGTGATGGAGGATTCGGCGCCCGGTGGCCGGCCGTTCAATTCCCCGGCGATGCAGGCATCCGCCAGTGCCTTCTGCAGTTCGCCATAGACATAGACGCGCGCCAGTTGCTGGCGGGCGACGGGATCGGCGCTCACGGGAACGCCGTCGATCTCGCGCTCCCGGGCGGCCGCGATAAGCCGGGCGATCTTCTTGCGCACGCCCAGGTGCAGGTTGGCGACCCCGGCGCGCTCGTTGCTCAGGGTGGTCATCGCGACCTGCCAGCCCTGGGTGGACCGGTCCCAGCAGTGCGCTCATGGGCACGCGCACATCGGTGAAGAAGATCTCCGAGAACTCGTCCTCGCCGGTCAGGGTGGTGAGCGGTTTGACGGTGATCCCGTCCAGGTGCATGTCCACCAGCAGGCAGGTAATACCCTGGTGTTTCGGCGCCTGCGGATCGGTGCGCACCAGCAACTCGCAGTAGTCGGCGTAATGGCCCAGGGTGTTCCAGACCTTTTGGCCGTTGACGATGAAATGGTCGCCGTCCTGAACGGCACGGCAGCGCAGGGAGGCCAGGTCAGAGCCGGCGTCCGGTTCGGAAAAGCCCTGGCACCAGATATCGTCCCCGCGTCGCATGCGCGGCAGGAGCGTGCGTTTTTGTTGCTCGGTACCCCAGGTCATGATGGACGGGGCGATGTTGGCCAGCCCGATGGGATTGAGGGCGGCCGGCGCATCCGCGCGGTGCATCTCCTCGGCGAGCACCACCTGCTCCATCACGCCGGCGCCGCGTCCGCCGTATTCGGCCGGCCAGGAGATCGCCGCGTAGCCGGCGTCCGCCAATGTGCGGTTCCAGCCGCGCAGGGCATCGATCTGCGCCGTCGTGAGCGCGCCGCGATTGCTCTGGCCGCGCAATTCATCGGTGAGGTGCTCCTGCAGCCACTGCCTGACCTCGCGGCGAAACGGCAGCGTCTCGGGTGGATAGCGGTAATCCATCAGCGGGCTCCAGGTGAAGTGAAGTGTTACGGGATACGACCGGGCGGCCGAAAAAGTGTATTACAAGACAAATACCTTGTAAAACAATTCCCAGCCGTGCCATACTTTTTTCGGCCTGTAACCACAGCGTTTTTTGCGTGCTCGACGGGGTGGGCCGGGCGTCAGGCGCCGACGTCAAACCGCCAGCGCGCACCACCGATAAATGGGTGTAAATCATGACCGATGTAATGCGCGGCGTTCGAATCCTGGAGGTGGCGGAGCACATGTTCGTGCCGGCGGCCTCCGCCATCCTGTCCGACTGGGGCGCGGACGTCATCAAGGTTGAACACCACCTGCGCGGCGACGCGATGCGTGGCCTGGGCAGCACCGGGGTGCTGGACCTGTCCCGAGGTGTGCATGTGCTCAATGAACATTCCAATCGCGGCAAGCGTTCGATCGGGCTGGACCTCGCCAGTGAGGAGGGCGTGGAGGTGTTGTATGCGCTGGCGAAAACCTGCGATGTGTTCCTGACCAACAAACTGCCTGAAGTGCTGGAGAAATTGAAGATCGATGTGCGCGACATTCGCAAGCACAATCCCGACATCATCTATGTCCGGGGCACGGCATCTGGGCCCAGGGGGCCCGATGGCAATCGCGGCGGCTACGATATGACCAGCTTCTGGTGCCGCAGCGGCTGTGCCTACAGCGTCAGCCCGCCCGGCATGGGCTTCGTGCTGCCGCAACCGGGGCCCGGATTTGGTGACTCCATCGGCGGCATGACCATCGCCGGTGGTATCGCGGCGGCGCTGTACAAACGCGAACGCACCGGCGAGCCATCCCTTATCGACGTGTCGCTGCTGGCGGCCGGCGTCTGGTCGCTCGGCCCGACGATCGCGCTGTCGGGCCAGAGCGGGAAACCCTGGAGCCTCGGTGGTGGCGGCGCTTCCGGCTCCAGTAACCCACTGACGGGACTTTACAAGACCTCGGACGAACGGTTTATCTCACTGGTCATGCTGCAGGGTTTTCACTACTGGCCGGACTTCTGCCGCCATATCCACCGCGAGGACCTTATTACCGACACGCGTTTCGATTCGGTGGAGAATCTGGCCACCAATGCCGGTGCCGCCGCCGACATCATCCGGGAGGAGATCGCGAAGATGACGCTGGCGCAGTGGACGGAGCGATTCCAGACACTCAGGGGGCAGTGGGCGCCGGTGCAGAACAGCGTGGAGGTGGCCGCCGATCCCCAGGTCCGCGCCAACGGCTACATTACCAGTGCGACCACCAGCGACGGGCAGTCGTTTGAACTGGTCTCCACACCCGTGCAGTTTGACGGGCGCCCGGCTGCGACCTCGCGCGCCCCGGAGTTTAACGAACACTGCGAGGAGATTCTGCGCGAGGCCGGCATCGACACGGAACGTATGCTCCAGCTGCAGGTGGCGGGCGTGCTCGCCTGATGCCCTGATGCCCTGATGCGCTAGCAATACAGCCCAGTTCTGAGAAGGGAGACAGCAGTATGCGAATGGAAGATATGATACTGGTCAGCGTGGATGACCATGTGGTCGAACCACCGGACATGTTCAGGAACCACCTCACGGCGGAATACCAGGCGAAGGCGCCCAAAGTGTCGCGCCTGCCCAGCGGTTGCGATGTCTGGGAGTTCAACGGCCAGAAACTGCCCAACATTGGCCTCAACGCGGTGGTCGGCCGGGTACCGGAAGAATACGGCGTGGAGCCGACCTCGTACGAGCAGTTGCGCAAGGGCTGCTACGACGTGCACGCGCGGGTTGCCGATATGAATGCCAACGGCGTGCTCGGTTCTCATCTGTTTTCCCCTCCTTCCCGGGTTTCGTCGGGCAACTGTGGTCCTCCTGCGAGGACAAGACGCTCGCGCGGGTGATGTTGCAGGCCTACAACGACTGGCACATCGACGAGTGGGCCGGCAGCTACCCGGACCGGCTCATCCCGCTCTCCATGCCGGCCATCTGGGATCCGAAGCTCATGGCTGATGAAGTGCGACGGGTCGCGAGGAAGGGCTGCAGGGCGGTGAGTTTCACCGGAGAACCCGGATAAACTGCGCCTGCCCAGCATTCACTCGGACCACTGGGAGCCCTTCTGGCAGGCCTGCGTCGACGAGGGTGTCACGATCCTGATCCATATCGGCTCGGGCGGCGGATGGTCTTTCCGACCATGGACTCCCCGGTGGAGGTCATGATCACCACCACGCCGATCAGCATCGTCAACCTGGCGGCGGACCTGCTGTTTTCCACGTTGCTGCGCAAATACCCGACCCTCAAGTTTGCGTTGTCCGAGGGGGGTATCGGCTGGGTTCCCTATTTCCTGGAGCGCGCGGACTACACCTACCACCACCATCATGCCTGGACGCACCAGGACTTCGGTGACAAGTTGCCCAGCCAGGTGTTTCGCGAGCATATCTACAACTGCTTCATCGATGACAAGGCCGGCATCCAGATGCGCAACCTGATCGGCATCGACACCATCATGTGGGAGTGCGATTACCCGCATTCCGACACCACCTGGCCGCGTGCGCCCGAGATTCTCTGGGAGAGCCTGGAAGGGGTCCCGGCGTCCGATATCAACGCCATGACCCATGAAAATGCCATGCGCGCGTTCGCGTGGGATTTCCAGCCGTCGCGCCCGAAGGCGCGTTGCACGGTCGAGGCCCTGCGCAGCGAGGCGGTGGGCGTCGACCTGTCGCTGATGGCGGGTGTCGGCGGCATGTCCCCCCACGAGGAAGGGCGCCGGATCGTCACGGCCGGCGACATCATGAAGCAGCTGGCCGACGCGTTTGTGGAGCGCTAGTGCGCACTACCCGGAAGCCGTCAGCGGACCGCCCCCCGCAGGGCAGCGAGTCCCATGGGTGACGGCGTGAAGGGCGAGGCGCGCCTGTATATCGACGGCGAGCTGGTCGCAGCCGCGTCGGGCGCACTTTACGACAATATCAATCCGGCCTCCGAGGCCGTCCTCGGACAGGCGGCAGATGCGGGTGCGCAGGATGCGGAGCGCGCCATCGCCGCCGCCAGGCGCGCATTCGACAGCACCGACTGGTCTACGGACCACGCGCGGCGACTGGCGCATCTGCGTCGCTTCGCGGACGCGATCAAGGCCGCCGTGGAGGATACCTTCAGGCCGCAACTCATGGCGGAAGCGGGGCAACCGCATGCGGTCACCCGCGGGCCGGGCTGCGACGAGCCGGTCAGCCACCTGGACTGGGTGCTGGAGACCGTCGCGACCTTCGACTGGCAGCGCGAATTGCCGACCGTCATGGCGCAGGGCATTCACAGCCAGCGCCAGGTGTGGCGGGAGGCGGCCGGAGTGGTCGCTGCCATAACGCCCTGGAACTTTCCCCTGCAGACCAACCTGGCGAAAATATTTCCGGCGCTGGCCGTGGGCAATACGGTGGTGCTCAAGAGCGCCCCGGATACGCCCTGGACGGCGACCGCCCTGGGCCGGCTGGCGGCGGAGGCTGGTCTGCCTGACGGCGTGTTCAACGTCCTGACCGCCAGCGATCCTGCCGCCGTGGGCGAAATACTGTGCGCCGACCCGCGCGTCGACATGGTCACGTTTACCGGCTCGACAGCGGTGGGCAAGCGCATCATGGTCGCAGCGGCGGAGACGGTAAAGAAAGTATTCCTGGAACTCGGCGGCAAATCGGCGCTGATACTGCTGGACGACGCGAACTTCGACCTGGCGGTGTTGCACGCGCTGGGTGTGTGCTATCACGCCGGGCAGGGGTGCGCGATCCCGACCCGCATGCTCGTGCCCCGCTCGCGCTACGCCGAGGCCGTCGACAAACTCGCGCCCATATTCAAATCGATGCCCTACGGTGATCCTACCGACCCACAGCACATCATGGGTCCAGTGATTAACCGCCGGCAATTCGACAGGGTGCTGGGCATGATCCGTCGCGGAGTCGAGGAGGGCGCCACCCTGGTCGCGGGCGGCGCGGCGGCGCCGGACCGCCACAAGGGTTTTTTTATCCAGCCCACCCTGTTCACCGATGTCAGCAACGCCATGAGTATCGCGCGGCAGGAAATTTTCGGACCGGTGATGGTGATGATTCCGTTCGATGACGACGACGACGCGGTGCGTATCGCCAACGACAGTGAGTACGGCCTGTCCGGCGCAATTCACAGTGGCGACAAGGCGCGGGCGCTGGCGCTGGCGCGGCGCATACGCAGCGGCAGCCTCAGCATCAACGGCGCGGGGTTTTTCGGTGCGGATGCGCCCTTTGGAGGTTACAAGCAGAGCGGCGTGGGGCGGGAGATGGGCCTCGAGGGGCTGCTGGAATACACCGAAACCAAGACCGTCGGTTTTCCTGCCTAGCGCGACGCCGCAGGGGCGCGCGCTATTGCCCTAATCCATGCCCAGTGATTGCTGCCCGATGGCGGTGGGTGTACCGCGTTGTTGCAGCCCGTTTTGACCCGTATCAAGGTTGGACTTGCTGTTGAGTGTGCCCGGCAGTGATTGCAGCAGGGCGCTGCCCCACCGGTGTTGCGGCAGGTAGCCGATCAGGTCGCCTGAATCCACTACGGAAACAAAGCTGGCCAGGGGCTGGATCGACTTGCCGCCACCACCGTAATTATCCCACTGGGAGCGCGTGGCACTCGTCAGCCGGTGCTGCTTGTCGAAGGTCAGCAGCAGGAATTCGCCGCGGGCCCGCATCTCTCCCCAATCCGCGGACATGAAGTCGGCGCCCAGTGCCCCAAGGCTGACCCCCACACTATTCTCGCTGATGTGCCAGTGCTCCCATGCGAGAATGAACCCCGCGTCGGTGGCGGACATGCGTTGCGGGGGGCCCAGCAATGCCAGCGCCTGGTCAAGTGGCATTTTTTGCCGCGGGAGCTCCATGGTCGGCAGGGCCGCACCGAGGGTATAACGCCACTGCGAACAGCCCGTCAGTTGCGAGCAGGCCAGCAGTGCGCAGAGCAGCAGGTGGAGCCTATCCCTCATCGGGCTGGTAGATGCGGGTGGAGTATTCGGTCAGGACGTCGTGCTCGTCGAAAAAGAAAATGGCCCGGTCATAACGCGTGTCGATGTCCATGCGGTTGTAGACGATCAGGATCAGGCCCTGGCCCTCGGAGTGTTCGAACAGGTAGTACAGGGCTGTCTCGCCGTCAAGGGAGATCACTTGAGAGGGCGGCCCCAGCAGCTTGAGTACGTCACTGCGGGTGCTCTGCCCCTTGACCAGCTTGTCTGTGTTTGCGGGCTGCCAGT
>JAWKZM010000009.1:0-91144 GCA_041395965.1 Halioglobus sp. | reverse complement strand
GGGGTCGCCTATCGCTTCTTCCAGCGCCTTGAGCTGGCCGCTGATGGTTTGCGGTGTCAGGTGCAGGTTCTCGGAGGCCCTGACGATACTGCCCTCCCTGGCCACCGTCCAGAAGTAGAGCAGGTGATTGTAGTTGAGATGTCGCAAGGTTTCGGTCCCGCTTCAGCGCGCAGCGCGCCACTGGAGTGTTGTTTATACATCGATAAAATCGAGGAATCCAGTAGATAAGTTCGAATGGACCGCAGCGAACAGGGCGCTATGATCCAGTGTGTACCCACCGGAAGAGGGATTGATGTATGAACACCCATGCAAACAAGCAACACTACCTGGCCACCGCCCAGCCGGCCCCGGCGGCGCTTGAAGCGGGGCAGAAGGTACTGCGTGACACCTACCGCTTGTTGTCGGCGACCCTGCTGTTTTCAGCGGTGGTGGCCGGTCTCAGCGCGGCGTTGCGACTGCCGGCGCCTGGCCTGCTCCTGACACTGGGGGGATACTTTGCACTGTTGTTCCTGACGTTTCGCCTGCGCAACAGTGCCTGGGGCCTGTTGTCCGTGTTCGCGCTTACCGGCTTCATGGGCTACACCCTGGGACCGGTCATCGGGCATTACCTGGCCCTGGCGAACGGCCCGCAACTGGTTGCCACCACCATGGGGATAACCGGGCTGGCATTCCTGGGCTTGTCGGCCTATGCCCGCAGCGCCGGCGCCGTCAATACCGCCAGCTGGGGGAGTTTCCTGATGATCGGCATACTCACGGCCTTCGGGCTCGGGTTGGCGGCGCTGTTGTTCCAGATGCCGGCCCTGTCACTGGCGGTGTCCGGGGTGTTCGTGCTGCTGATGTGCGGCCTGATCATGTTCGAGACACAGAACATCGTCCGCGGCGGGGAGACCAACTATATCATCGCCACGGTATCGCTGTTCGTGTCCATCTATAACCTGTTCATGAGCCTCCTGCACATCACCGGATTCCTCGGCGGCGAGGAGGCCTAGTTGCCCGGGGCCCCGGCCGGGTCGCCGGTCCGGGGCAGGGCGGCGAGGATGTGCTGCACCAAGGCCGGGTAATCGTTATCGAAATGGTGGTCCCCCGGCATGTTGATCACCCTGACCCCCAGTCCGGCGAGGCTCTCACAGTCCGCCACCGCGTCATCCACCCCGTAAATACACAGGCTGCGCGCCCACGACATTTTTCCGACCTCGGGCGGCAGCGGCAGGCGATCGGTGCTCTTGTCAGCGTCCATCCAGCTGGAGAGGTGAAATTCAAACGCCGCGGATTTCCCGATACTGAGCAGGACCACCAGCGCGATATCCTTGCGATATTCCGCATCAATGCGGTTGACGATAAACGGCAGGACATCGGCGCCGAAGGAAAAGCCGATCAGGATGACCCGTTTCCTGTGCCACCTGGCCATGTAATCCAGCATGGTGTTTTGTATGTCTACGGCGGCCTCTTCCGGTGTTCTGCGTTTCCAGAAGTAGCTCAGTGAGTCCAGGGCAACCGTGGGTATGCCTTTTTGGGCCAGTCCGTCGGCGATGCCGCTGTCCACGGCGGCCCATCCGCCGTCCCCGGTGATCAACAGCGCCATCGTTTGCGAGCCATCCACTTTTGCAGCCGCTACCTCCATGAGTGGGAGGTCGCCTTCCGCGCGATCCGCGGAGAGTTGATCGGTAAGTCGGGGATCCAGCCACTGCAGTATCTGCAGGACGGGCGTGATGCCGGACGCGTCACCTGCGTCCAGCGTGGTGAATTTCGCGTTGCTGACCTGGTCGGCGAACTCCCGCGCTTCCTCGACAGGAGCGGTCGCGCCGGCCTGGAACACGTACCAGCTCGAAGGCAGGTGGGCGACCGGGGCCAGCACGAGGCTCCCGTCCCGCTGGCTTCTTACGAATTTTTCCGCATGGCAGAAGCGGCTCCCGGACTGCAATTTGGGGGAAAAGTTGATACTGACCGCGGCGTGAAAACGGTGCTCGTCGTCCTGCGCCAGCGCGACATACACTGCAGCGGCGCCTTCGTTGGCGCCGACCACAATTGGCAGCGTGTCTGCGGCGATATCGAGTTGCGCGTCGAGGTCATTGCGCATGGCCAGCAGTTTCCCGCTGATGTCGATGCAGCTCTGCGAGCCTTCTCCGCCCTGCCCCAGCAGGGCTGCGGTATCGATGATCGCGACGTTATAGCTCAGCGCGGCGAACTGCTGCGCATAGGCGGTCGTGGTCGCGGCCGCTGCCTCGCCGACGAACAGGATCAGCCCCTTCTCCGGCTCGCTCGGGTGGACCAGCCTGACCCGGTCGCCACCGGGTGTGGTAACGATTTCGTCGACCATCTTTTCGGGAACGTCCGGCCCGTCTCCGCGCGGGAGCGCGAAGTAGATCGCCGTGGCCACCACCGCCAGGATCGCCGTGGCGGTGATGATGCGTGTGTAACTGAACGAAGCTGGCATGTGGGGGGAGCGCTCTCGGCTTTCTGTACAGGATTCTGCGGGGTGCTATTTGGAAAATATCCCGGTAATTCCCCCGGATATCAGTGAGGTTGCCGCCACCAGGGCCGCGGCCGTCTGCAGGCCTGGCGGTGCCGCCAGGTATACGGGGTTCCACTGGGGGTTGAACTTGTCCTTGTAAAAATACACACCCGCAAAATTATAAAAATCCCCGCCGACCTTGAAGATGGTATTGCCGATCTTGTGCCACAGGGGCGCCAGGGCGTGATCCTCCAGGCCTGACAACGGTGCCATCCCCAGCGAAAAATAGGCAAAACCCTGTTCTTTGGCCCACAGCGCGACGCTGATGCTGAGGTACTCCATTATGCCATTGGGCGTACCGGGCAGGTAGCGCATCAGGTCGAAGGATATCTGGCGCCGGTTATTCAGCGTCCACAAGTTACAGAAAGCGTAAATTTCGCCGTCCTTTTTCACTACCGCGATATCGCAGTGCCGCAGGTATTCCTCGCTGAAAAAGCCCATTGAAAATCGCTTTTCGCTGGCATTTTTTTCGGCGAGCCAGGCGTCTGAGATACGCCGGAGGTTGGGCAGCGCCGGTTCGACCTCGTCGTCGCGAAGAATTTCGAAACTGAAGCCCTCCCGGTGATACTTGTTTATGGCGCTGCGAAAGTTCTGTCGCTTCTTTCCCTCGAGTCCGAAAGCGGCGAGGGGAATCTGGGCCTGCTGGCCCAGTTTTATCAGGCTCAGTCCGAGGTCGAGATACAACGGGATGTAATTCTTGCCGATTTCGTAGAAGGCGATCTGCGCGGCGACCATGTCGGCTGACTCCCGGAACCGCCACAGCAGGTCATCGAATTCAGCGGCGTCCCCGACCGGGTCGCTCATGGCGATCCAGAATTTGCTGGTGACGCCGAACATCAGAAAGCTGCGTCGTGTTTCACTCCAGAAGATATACTTGTCGCCGGTCAATACCAGGTGATGATCTGTGGTATCGGAGTTGTGCACGATAGTCGTGGCAGCCTCCAGCTCTGCTTTGGTCGGTAGCGACAGGTTGGTGACTGTCCTGCTGACCATCCGGTAGACCAGCAGGCCGACGCACACCACCGAGATCGCGAACAGCGATCGCAGGAATCGTGAGGCATCCCCCGCGCGGTCCAGCGATGATTGCAGCCAGAGTTCGTGTGAGTAGGAAACGTCCTTGTAGGAGTAGAAACCGAGCCAGATCGAGAGGCCGATAATCAGGACGCCAAACAGTAGCTGGTTGATGGGTATGGCCATCTTCAGCAGGGCGGATTTTCGATAGAAGTGTCGCCGTGCGGGAATGAACGCGAGCAGCATGGCGGCGAGAATGAAGGCCTCCTCAAAGTCCCAGCCCTTCGCCAGCGACGCCACGATACCTACGCACAGCAGGATGATCGTGGCGTAGTATGCTGAATCCAGTTTGATGCTGACTGCCCGCGACAGGAAAATCATGCCGACCCCCACCAGGCTGTTCACGAGGTGGGAAAATTCAATCAGCGGAAGCGGTACAAAAAAAGCCAGCCAGTCGAGTCGTTCCTGGACGCCGGGTGTGGCGCCGGACACCAGCAGTACGCAGCCGCCCACCAGTAACATCGCGGCGAAAATCTTCGGGGTCGCGAGATAAAACAGACGGAAAAGGTGGTGTATCCGGAGCGTATAGATCAGGCGGTGACTGCGCGTCTCATAGGCTGCGATCAGCACGCCTGCCAGGATGAGCGGCAGTATGTAGTACGCGATTCGATAGATAATCAACGCTGAAAGCAGCTGCTCCGGCGGAAAACGGTGGCCCGCCAGCAGCAGGAAGCCGCTTTCGAATACACCGATTCCCCCCGGGACCTGGCTGATCAATCCCAGCAGTTGCGCGACCACGTAGTAGACGATGAATTCACTGAAAGCGATATCCGCGAAATGCAGCAGCGGTATGTAGAGTACGATAGCGGCGATGGTAAGGTCGATGGCGCCCAGCGTTATTTGCTGGATCGCCAGGGACGGGGAGGGCGCAAGGAAGCTGATCCTGCCGATGGTTATCCGCCCCTGGCGCAGGAAAGTGACATAGGCCCAGCCCGCGAGAAAGCAAACGCCGACGGCGGTCAGTAGATTGATCGCGTGTCTTACCAGTCCCGATTCGGTGACGGTAAAATCCGGTGCCACGACCCTTCCTATGAGCAGCAGGGAGAACGCGCTCAAAAAATAGGAGAGGCTGCCGAACACCGTGATTTTGGCAATGGCTCCGCTGGTGAGACCCCACTGGCTGTAGAACCGGTAGCGAATGGCACCGCCGGTAATGGGCGAAGCGCCCAGGTTATGGCTGATGGCGTTGCTCAGGAACGAACCCAGCAGGATAAAGGGAAAACTGAGGATTTCCTCGCTGTAGCGCACCGCGACCCACTCGCAGAGGCTTAACGTGATATAGCCAAAAACGCTCATGAGGAGCATGGTTTCCAGGGTTTTCGCGGGCGTGGACAGCAGGTCCTGCCAGACGTTATTCCAGCCGTAACCTGCAATCTGGTGATGGACGACGTACACGGCGAGACCGAACAGGAGCAGGCTTATAAAAGGCACCAACTTCTTCAGCGTCTGGAAATTCAACGACATGTGCACCGCAGCAAATGGATAGGGGGTTGGCGACCCCGGGACGATACCACCATCGCAGGTGGTAGCCTAACCCGGTCTTAGCTGCGATAATTCCGCGCAGCCTGCTACCGGGCTCGCGGCTTTGACTGCCTGCCAGCGACAGGGTTCATCGGAGTTCCAGCAAAAACTGTAAAACTGACCGGGATTGCCTGCCTTGACGGACAACATTGAGATGTCTTTTTCTTTCCAGGTCGGCGGGGCAAGCGGGCTGGCGGGTCCGGTGGAAGACTCCGGCGGCGGGCATGATACCTTCGCCTACGCGGAGTGCGAACAGGTTGCCGTCAACGACCAGGCCGTGATGATCGTGAACCGGCGTAACCGTAACAAAATGCTGGTGTCGCGACAGGTCGCCGATGTCCTGCCGCTGTGTTCCCGACTGGATACCCTGCCCAACCACGCTGCCCGGCTATGCGCCGCGGTGCCCATGCTGCGCGGCCAGGAAGCGGACGTCCGGCAGGTGCTGGCGTCCGCCAGGGAAGCCGGTATTCTGCCTGCCGGTGACGAGTTCGTCGCGCGCCTGGGCGTCGCGCGGTCGCCTGTGCCCAGCACCTCCTCCCGCGTTTTTATCATTACCTGTGACCGGCCGGCCGCCGTTGCCCGCCTGCTCGACAGCCTGCGCGACCTGGACAACGCCGGTAGCCATGAACACCTCGTGTTGATCGATGACTCCCGCGACGCGGGCCATGCGCGCCAAAACCGCGATCTCGTCGCCAGGTTCAATGCAGGCAGCCCAAAAGCCATGGTGTATTTCGGCGCGGGGGCCGCCGCCGAACTGCTGTCAGGACTGATACAGGCGTTTCCGGCGCGGGAGCGCGCCCTGCGATTCCTGCTCGATCGCGCGCGGTGGTCGGCAGCCACCCACCGGGCTGGCGCGCAATTTGGCCCTGTTGCTGTCCGTAGGCTGCCGCGCGCCGTCGTGCTGGACGACGACATCGTGCCGCGCGGTGCGTCCGCCAGGACCGCGAGCCGGGCTGGGGCTCAGCCACGAGGAATCGCGGGAGGCATGGTTTTATGCCTCCAGGGACGAGTTGCTGCGGGCGTCGCAGTGGGCTGACTTCGACCCCGTCGCCAGGCACGCCCGGGCGGTGGGACAACCTCTGGCGCAATTGTTCCCGCAGCTGCAGGGCCGCGCGCTGGACGCCGCGACACTGGCGCAGTGCAACGCGAACATGCTGGCGGCGCTGGACGGTGATTCGCCGGTGCTCCTGACGCAGTGCGGCAGTGCGGGTGACCCCGGCACTATCGGTCCCTGGTGGCTCCCCAGGCTGGGGAGCGAGTCGCTGGCGCGACTCGTTGGCGGCGGTGCCGACGACAGCCGGTTGCTGTCGCGGAGTCGAATATGCTGGCTGGGGCACTGCCGGCCCACCGTAGCGCTGCGCGGGGTCATGTCGCAAATGACGGGCCTGGACAACAGCCGCGTGCTGCCGCCCTACGCGCCCGTGCTGCGCGGCGAGGATGCGCTGTTCGCCAGCATGACGACCTACCTGTACCCCAATTCCGCGGTGCTCAATTTCGACTGGACTGTCCCCACCTGCCACTGGAAGACCGCTCCGGCGACAGGTCAGTGCGCCGTATTCACCCGGCTGCGGCCTCGGCACCGTGGCCAGCTACCTGCGTGGGAAGATCGAGACGCGCGATCGCACCGGCCCCCGCGCCAGGCTGGCCGCGCTCGCGGCCGAGGTCCGCGGAATGGGGGAGTGCCCCGCGGACACGCTGCTTGCGCACTGCGCGGTGGAACTGGCCACCGATGCTGCCGCGGCCCTGCGGGCCCTGGAATCCTGCCTGGCGAATTCCCCGGTAATCGATCACCCCGGCTGGCGCCGGTTCCTCGAGGATTTCCGCGCACAGGCGCAGGCCGCGCTGGTGGCACCTCGCACGTCCGCCGGTGATGACGTGGTGCGCTGGCTGCCTTCCTTCCAGGAGGCCGCCGTGTCTTTTGCCGAGGCGCTCGAATGCTGGATACCTATTCGCGAGGCCAGCGCACGTATCGCGCAGGGCCTGCTCGCGGCTCCCGGGATGACACCCTGATGGAGGCGCTCCCGGTCCCCGCTGGCAAACTCGGCGAGGCCGCGTGTCTGCTCGCTCTTTAATGGTTGAATCAGGGTGGGCGATGGGCCAAAGTACACCCCGGATTGTGCTGAAGAACCCGACGAGGCGGTTGCCGCAGAGGACACAATGGCATGACAGCATCGACTGATTCGAACTTCGTGGATGTGCTGATCGTCGGCGCCGGCCTGTCCGGTATCGGCAGCGCCCGGCGTTTGCAGCGCGCGTGCCCTGAGCGCAGTTTCACGCTGCTGGAGAGCCGCGCTACCCTCGGCGGCACCTGGGATCTGTTTCGTTATCCCGGCATTCGCTCGGACAGTGACATGTATACGCTGGGCTATTCCTTCAAACCCTGGCTGGATCAAAAATCCCTCGCCGACGGCCCCTCCATCCTGCGCTATTTGCGGGAGGCCGCGGCGGAAACCGGCGTCGACCAGCAGATCCGCTTCCGGCACAAGGTGCTCAGCGCGAGCTGGTCCTCCGCCGCCACCTGCTGGACCGTGGTGGCGCAGCGGACCGATACGCTCGAGCAGGTCGAGCTGCGCTGCCTGTTCCTGCTGATGTGCAGCGGCTACTACGACTACGAGCAGGGTTACACGCCGGAGTTTCCCGGCCGGGCGGATTTCCGGGCAGGGTATTGCACGCCCAGCACTGGCCCGAGGACCTCGATTACCGCGGCAAGAAGGTGGTGGTGATCGGCAGTGGCGCCACGGCGGTGACACTGGTGCCGGAACTGGCCGGGAAGCGGCGCAGACCATCATGCTGCAGCGTTCCCCCACCTACATCGCCTCGATCCCGCAGCAGGACCCGATGGCGGCCCGCCTGCGCCGGTTCCTGCCCGGTTCCTGGGTGTACCGGCTGACCCGCTGGAAGCGAGTGCTGTTCCAGATCTACGTGTTTAACCTGTCGCGCAAGCGCCCGAAGCTGGTGCGGAAGTTCCTGCTCGACCAGGTGCGCCAGGAACTGGGCGAGGATTACGACGTAAAGACCCATTTCACGCCGTCCTATAATCCCTGGGACCAGCGTCTGTGCGCCGTGCCCGAGGGCGACCTGTTCGCGGCGATTCGGGAAAAGCGCGCGGAGGTGGTGACCGACCATATCGAGCGATTTACCGCGGGCGGCATACGCCTGGCGTCGGGCAGGGAACTGGACGCCGACATCATCGTGCTGGCCACCGGACTGAACCTGAAGTTCATGGGTGGCGCGCAGCTGAGCGTGGATGGCAGGACTATTGATCCGTCACACCTGTATGTCTATCGCGGGATGATGTTTGGCAATGTACCCAACCTCGCGCAGGTGTTTGGTTACACCAATTCCTCCTGGACCCTGAAGAGCGACCTCACCGGCGATTTCATCTGTCGCCTGCTGAACCACATGCGCAGGACCGGCACTCGCGTGGTCGTACCGCGCCTGCGCGAAGGTACGGTGGAGGAAGAGCCGATGCTCGATTTTACCGCCGGTTACGTGCTGCGCTCGGTAGGTCGCTTTCCCAAGCAGGGCACCCGGTTTCCCTGGCGCCTGTACCAGAACTACATACTGGACTTCGTGCAGCTGCGCCTGCGACCACTGCGCGACAAGGTACTGGAATTCAGGTAGCGCGGTGCGTTGGAGGATGGTTCCGTTTGTTGATATGGCATACTGTGTGCCAATATACTGCACAGTGAATTTGGACGGGAGTGTTTATGGTCAGTGCCGACATGCCGTACAGGAAGCAGTACCGGGACGTACTGGGCAAGCGTATTGCCTACGTGGAGACGGGCGAGGGTGATCCGATCGTCCTGCTGCACGGCAATCCCACGTCATCCTACCTGTGGCGCAACGTGATCCCCGAACTGGCGGGGAGAGGGCGCGTGATCGCGCCCGACCTCATAGGCCAGGGTGATTCGGAGAAACTGCCGGCCAGCGAGGGGCCGGATCGCTACTCGTTCGGGGTGGCCTACCAGTACCTCGACGGGCTGCTGCAGGCGCTTGGCGTCCGCGGTAATGTCACGCTGGTGCTCCACGACTGGGGCAGCTCGCTCGGGTTCTACTGGGCGCAGCAACACCCCGATGCAGTGCGCGGGATCGCCTACATGGAAGGCATCGTCTGCCCCCTGGAGTGGGAGGACTGGCCCGAGGGTGCGCGGGGCATTTTCCAGGGTTTCCGCTCGGACAAGGGCGAGGACCTGGTGCTGCAGCGCAACAAGTTCGTGGAGGCGGTACTTCCCGGTTCCGTCATGCGCGGACTGGGTGAGGAGGAGATGCAGCATTACCGCGCGCCGTTCTCCACGCCGGACGATCGCCAGCCCACCCTGAACTGGCCGCGCCAGATTCCGATCGCGGGCGAGCCGGCACAGATGGTGGCACTGGTGGCCGCTTACGGTAAGTGGCTGGAGGGCAGCACCGAACTACCCAAGTTGTTTGTCAATGCGGACCCCGGTTCGATCCTGACCGGCCGGCAGCGCGAGTATTGCCGCGGCTGGCCGAACCAGCGCGAGGTGACGGTAAGGGGCACGCATTTTATCCAGGAGGATTCCCCGGTGGAAATAGGACGGGCTGTGGCGCAGTGGATGGACGAGTGTATCCCGGGAGGGAGCCGCTGATGATAGTACACGGCGCGTCCGGTTCACCCTTTGTGCGCAAGGTGCTGGTGGCACTGGAAATCAAGCAGCTGCCCTGCGAGCAGCGGCAGCAACTCCGTTCATCAAGGATCCGAGGATATCGCAGATCAATCCATTGGGCAAGATTCCCACGTTGCAGGACGGCAATCTCCACGATCTGTGACTCCACGGTGATCTGCGAGTACCTGGAGGGATACGCACCCGCAGCCGCCGCTTTATCCCGTGAACAGCGCGGACAAGGCCCAGGCGCGCTGGTACGGGGGCTGGTGGCACGCGCCTGGCGGAACTGGCGGCAGGCATTTTCTTCCAGCGTTTCAGCCTGCGTCCGCTGGTCCTGCAGCAGGAGACCGACGAGCAGCTGGTGGCGAAGATCATCAACAAGCAGTTGCCGCCCATGCTCGATTATCTGGAGAGACGCAGGTACCGCGACAGGGCTTTCTTTTGGGGACTTCATGATGGCCGACCTGGCATTGATGAGTCCCTTCGTCTTCTCGGCTACCGCCGGTTACGAGGTCGACGCCGCGCGCTGGCCCGGAGTTCGTGGTTCATGGCACGCGTGAGAGCCCAACCCGCGGTGAGCAAGGTGCTCGAGGCGGAGGCCGCCGCGATGGGGCGCGGCTAACCGGCAGATTCCGGGGGTCGCCTACCGCAATTGTGTCAGGGGCAGAATCAGCGTGAGATGTGAAATCGTCAATCTGGCGGATATCCATGACGCCAGCGCCGGTGGCAGGCCTATGGTCTCGCACGGCTGGTGGCCATGGGCCTGCCCGTGCCGCCGGCCTTTGTGCTGCGCAATGCCAGCGCGGAACACTTTCCCGAGTCCCTCGACGTGCTACCGCCAACTGGGCAAGCCGGCGGTGGCCGTGCCGTTCATGCGCTCGAGGGAGGATGGCGACGCGGCCTCCTTCGCAGGGCAGTACGACGGTACTCAACGTGCGCGGCCCCGGGGAGTTGCCAGGCGATTGCGCGCTGCGTCGCCTCCCGCCGCCAACGAGCGCGCCCGCAGTTACCAGCGAGGCGTACTCGGGCGGCGACACCATGCCCATGCATATCGTGGTGCAGGCCATGGTTGACGCGCGGGCGGCCGGCGTGGTCTTCACCGCGGACCCGGTGAGCGCCCGGCGCGACCTGCTGATACCGATCGACGCGGTTGCCGGACTGGGCGAGGCGCTCGTCAGCGGCGAGGCCACACCCCGACCACTACGCGGTACACCTCGGTGGCGACATCGTGCGACGCCAGTTAACCGGCGCTCAGGCCGTGCTGAGCGACCTGGAAATCACGGCATCGCAGTGGGCAGGGCCGCTGCCGCCGCCGAAGGGCATCCGCTGGACCTCAGTGGGCGATCGACCGCGACGGCGGGCTTTACTGGTTACAGGCCCGGCCCATCACCACGCTGCCGGCGGATCCCAACGAGTTCGATACGCGCCTGCCGCGCCCGGACGACGTGCTGACCATCAGCAGCGTGAGCGAAATGATGCCCGGGCGCCGTGTGCCCCGCTCACCAGCTCCTTTCACCGGCTGGGCATCGATTACGGGCTACAGCACATGCAGGTGGCGGTCGCCCGACCGGCAATCCAGCGGGACTGGCAGGTCACGCACGGGCCTACGGACACCTGTTCTGAACCTCACCGGCAACGTGGTGATGTGCGGCCGCGGTGCTCGGCTCTACCGTGGAGCAGACCGCGCAGTCGCTGTGTGGCCGTCTTGTGCCGGAGCTCAAGCCCGCTGCCGCCCCAGCCGTTGCCGCGCCGCATCATCAATACGGTAAAACTGCTGCGCTACTGCCTGCGTGCGCCGGCGGTGGTGGAGCGTTTCCGGGCGGGAACTGGACGCCTTCGTCATTGACGACCAACCGGACAGCGTGGCGATGTGCGCGCAGTTGCGGCAGAAGGCCGCCTTCTTTGACCACGCCATGGCGGTGCATATCCAGTCTTCCGCGTTGTCCGGTTTCCTGTCGTCCATCGTGGAGAACATGGTGTCAGGCCAGTCCAACAACAGCACCAGCGAGGAACAGGGCGAGGCGAAGTTGCGGTTGCTGGCGCCCTCCGGGGTGGAGAGCGCCGTGATGCTGGGAGAGCTGGACCAGCTGATCGACCGCGTGGTCGCGCAGCCGCAGGCGCAGCGGGCTTCCAGCAGGCGCCGGTGGCGGCGGCCCTGTCGTGGCTGCGCGGCTCGGCGGAATTGGGCGCCTGCCTTCGCCGCCTTCCTGGACGCGCACGGGCACCGAGGCTACCGCGAGCTGTGCATGCGCGACCCGGCCTGGAGCGACGACCCCGCGCCGCTCATCAGAGCATGCAGGCCGCCGTGCACGCCCGGCTGGTCACCGGCGGACACCGACCGCTGCACTCCCCCGCCATCGATTGGTCCAGCCTGGGTCGCGGCCTGCGCTGGGTCCTGCCGCAGGCCCATGACGCGATCCGGCGGCGGGAACACACCAAGTCCCAGCTGGTGGAAGTCGCGCACCGCTTCAAGCGCGGATTTCGCCTCGGCGCACTGCTGGAGAGGCCGAGGGCAAGCTCCCCGATGCGGACCTGGTTAGGCTTCTTCGCCATGGAGGAACTGTCGGCATTTGTCGCCAGCCCGCAGGCGGCTGCGGTCGACCGGGCGCGCGCGCCGCGCGGCGCTGCTCTACCAGCAACAGTTTGAGTTTCCCGAGATTTCGGTGGGTATTCCGCAGCCGCTGGAGGCGCGCGGGCTGCAGTCCACCGACGGCGTGTTGCACGGCCGCCCCGCCTCCCGCGGGGTCGTGGAGGGGTTGGCCCGTGTCGCGCATACCCTGGCGGAGGCGGCACAGCTGCAGCCGGGGGAAATCCTGGTCACGCCCATCACCGATATCGGCTGGACGCCCTATTTCAGCCTGATCGGGGGGCTGGTTACCGACCTTGGTAGCGCCGTTTCCCACGGTGCCGTGATCGCCCGGGAGTACGGCCTGCCCTGCGTGGTGAATTCCCGGGAAGGCACGCGGTGCTTCCGCACGGGAGACCGCATCCGGCTGGATGGCGACAAGGGTACGGTGGAGCGGCTGTGACGGCGCAACTGTGCGTCATCACCGGCGTGGGGCCCGGCACCGGGTCGGCCCTGGTGCGCCAGTTTGCACAGCGCTACCGGGTGGCCATGATCGCGCGCAACGATGGGCGCCTGCAGGCGCTGGCGGAGGAAGTGCCGGGGGCACTGCCCTTCCCCTGCGATGTCGCAGACGGCGCGGCGCTGCAGGAGACCGTGGCGGCGATTTCCGCCCTCGGTGTCCCCCGGGTGGTGATCCACAACGCGGTGAGTGGTGGCGCGGGCGATGTGCTGGCGCTGGCACCGGCACTGCTGCGGCGCAATTTCGAGGTCAACACCATGGCCCTGCTGCACCTCATCCAGGCGTTTGCGCCCGGCATGGTCGCGGCGGGTGAGGGCGCTATCCTGGCGACCGGCAATACCGCCGCCTACCGGGGGCGGACCCACTTCGCCAGTTTTGCTCCCACCAAGGCGGCTCAGCGCATCCTGCTGGAGTCGGCGGCCCGCCTGCTCGGCCCGCAGGGTGTCCATGTGGCCTACGTCGCCATCGATGCGGCCATCGACGTGCCCTGGACCCGCAAGGCGCTGCCCGATCACCCCGACGACTTCTTCGCCCGCCCCGCCGATATTGCCAGCGAATGCTTCCACGTGGCCCACCAGCCCCGCTCCGCGTGGACGTTTGACGTGGTCATCCGGCCCTTCGGGGAATCGTGGTAAACGCCGTGGCGGCGCAGGGGCGGGGGTAAAAGACCGGCGTAAAAAAAGGCCGCGACCCCGCGGTCGCGGCCCCCTGGGATGGCCCGAGCGGCTAGATCGGGTCGTAGCTGTACTTCTGACCGCCCAGGGTGACCTGGTACATCAGGCCGCCCTTGGCAATGGTGAAGATTGCCATGCCCTTGCGGAAGCCCAGCGAGTCGGTGGTGGCGTCGTTCTTGCCGCCGCTGACCCCGGTGGACGCCCCGCCGCCGGTATTGGCCGTCGCGGAGGCGCCCGCGGTAATGGCGACCGCGCTGGCATCGGCGCTGAATTCGAAATTACCGGAGGTGAAATTGTTCAGCGCGGCCTCGTTTTCGAAAAAGATGATCTGGCTGAAGGCCTCGCCACCCAGTTGGAAGCCGATGGTGATCTGGGTCATGTCGGAAGTGCCGATCACCACGCCGTTCTTGTAGACACGACCCGAACCGTGGGCGCCGCCGATGCCGATACCGCCCTTGCCGATGGTGGGGAAGACCGCGTAGCCAACACTCTTGGCGAAATAGGTGCCGCTCTCGCCGGCATTCCTGAAGCTGGCGATGGTGTCATCGTATTCATCCGCCCGCACCACCGCGCTGGACAGGCTGAACAGGAGGAAGGCCAGGGTGGCGCTGATGAGTGTTTTCATTGTAGGTAATCCTTTGCAGTGGGGAAGAATGGCCGCCATACAGGGCCGCCCGAAGCATGGCAAACCACTGCCGTAGCGTCAAGTACAGTCGGTTAGCGAGCCCTTGTCTGCTACACTCCTAGTGCACACGACCGCACCGCGGCAATCCCGACCTTCCGAGGAACGATAAAGTATGGCGCTGAAAAAACTGAGTTTCCTTGACAGTGTTTTCCTGCTGGGGGAGAACCGCAAGACTCCCATGCATGTCGGCAGCGTGAACCTGTTTACCCTGCCCAGGGGCGTTGACGAGCAGCAATTTTTACACGGGGTCGCCAGGAGCCTGCGCAACGCGGATGAATTCCAGCCGCCGTTCGGCGATCACCTGAAGCTGGGTCCCCTGGGCGTGTTCGGGCCCATGTACTGGGAGCGGGACCCGGCCATCGACCTCGATTACCATATTCGCCATTCCGCGCTGCCCAAACCGGGCCGTTATCGCGAATTGTTCGCGCTGGTCTCGCGCCTGCACGGCACCCTGCTGGATCGCAATCGGCCCCTGTGGGAGATGCACCTGATCGAGGGCCTGCAGGATCGGCAGTGCGCGATCTACGCCAAGTTCCACCACGCCGCCATCGACGGCGTGCGCTCGATGCACCTCGTGCAGAGCATGTACTCCACCGACCCGCGAGCGCGCATGAAGGAGTCGCCCCTGTCGCTCAAGTCCGGTGAGCGCTACCGGGCGGCGCTGAAAAAACTGCACGGTGATCGCCCCACCGACCAGGAACTGCGCAACGTGGCCGATGCGCTCAAGGCGCGCTTCGACAGCAGCGTGAACATGTACTCCGCGCTGAAACGCGCCACCGACGCGTGGCGCGGCAAGGGCGGGCCGTTGATGATGCCGTGGCTGAACGTGCCGCGCTCGGCGATCAACACCCCGGTGGACGGCGCCCGCCGATTCGTCGCCCAGTCCTGGCCGTTCGAACGCATTCGGGTCGTCGGCAAGGCGCTCGACGGCACGTTCAACGACGCGGTGCTGGCCATGTGTGCCGGCGCCCTGCGCCTGTACCTGCAGCATCACGGTGAACTGCCGGCGAAATCCCTGAAGGCGATGGTGCCGGTCTCCCTGCGCACCGCGGGGGACATCGATTCCTCCAACGCGGTGGGCGCCATCAGCGCGGACCTTGCCACCAACGTAGCTGACCCGGCCAGGCGCTTCGCCGCGATCCAGGCGTCGACCCGTGCCGGCAAGGCGATGTACGCGGGGCTGTCCGCCAGCGAGGCCCAGCTGTTCATGCAGATGATCCAGATGCCCGGCCTGCTGCTGATGCCCCTGGGCCTCACTACCCGGTTCCCGCCCTACAGCACGGTGATCTCCAATGTGCCGGGGCCACGCCAGCCGATGTACTGGAACGGCGCCATGCTCAACGGCATCTACCCGGCGTCCATCGTGACCGAGGGCGTGGCGCTGAATATCACGCTGGTGACCTATGACAGGAACGTGGATTTCGGCATCATCGCCTGCCGTCGGACCATGCCCCAGGTGCAGCGGTTGATCGACTACATGGAGGAATCGCTGACGGACCTGGAAGTGGCCGCCGGGATCACTTCCCCCGGGAGAAAACCCGCGGCCAGGGCGAAACCCGGGGCGCGGACGAAGCGCAAAGCGGCGGGCACGGCCGCCACGGCAGCAAAAGTCGGAGCAAAAACAAAAACAAAACCGAAAACAAAAGCCAAAACAAGGGCAAAAACCAAGTCCAAACCGGGAAGCAGGGCCAGAGCGCAAGACCAAACGGCGGCGAAGGCCAGACCCCGGGCAAAGACGAAAGGGAAGAAAACATAGCGGCCGGGACGACTGCCCGGGGCGCGGGACTCCCGGCGCGGCGATCGGGCACGCGCGCGGTAACGAGTGTCCGCCACGGCGCCTGACGCGGGCGCCTGCAGCTCACACGTGGACGACAGCGCCGCCATCGATACGGATATTCTGGCCGTTAATGAACCCGGCGCGGTCGCTGCACAGGAACAGCACCAGGTCGGCGACTTCCTCCCGGGTGGCCAGGCGCCCGCAGGGGTTGGGAAACTCCTCGTTCACGATGTGGCGCACGATGTCGCCCCAGTCCTCGCCCCAGCCTTTCTTGCGCGCCCGCGCGCGATAGCCCGCCTCCAGGTCCGGCGTGTGGATCAGGCCGGGCGACACGGTATTGACAGTAATCCCGGTGCCCGCCAGTTCCTGGGCGAGGCTGACCCCGAGGTTGGCCAGGGCGCCCTTGGCCGCGTAGTAGTGCGGCATGATCCGGCCGGGGCGGTGCGAGCCGATGGTGCCCAGGTTGACGATGCGTCCCCAGTCACGCGTTTTCATACCCGGCACCAGCGCGCGCACCAGGCGCGCAACGGACAGGACGTTTTGCTGGTACATATCCAGCCAGTCGACTGTCCCGGCGGAGTCCCATGTCGCGTAGCCGGCGGTGCCGTAGTTATTCACCAGGATATCGACCGGCACCGCCATGGCCTGCAACTGCTCCACCACGAGCGCACACCCCGCGTCGGTGGCGATGTCACCCTCGACGGCGCGGGCGTTTGCCAATTCCGCGGCTGCGCGGGCGGCACGGCCGTCGCCGTGATTGCTGTGCACGATGACCGTGGCCCCGGACTCGGTGAAGCGGCGTGCGATCACCGCGCCGGTATTGCGATCCGCGCCGGTAACCAAAGCTGTTTTACCCCTGAAATCGAGCTGCATGCGCGCCGCTCCCCCGGTTGCTTCCCACGGAGCGTGGGGCAGTGGTACATTGTGCCCCGCCATCGAACCTCGAACCCAGCGACCGATGAGGGAATCCCATGCTCCGACAATTGCTGTTGCTGTTTATGTTGTCCCTCGGCGCCGCAGGTGCCCTGGCGGGTACGCTCAGGGCCGGAGTCTCGGCGGATTATCCGCCACTGGTCTACAAACAGGAAGGGCGTATCGTCGGCATCGAAGCCGATAACGCCAGGGCGGTGGGCGGCATCATCGGGCACGATATCACCCTGGTTGATATGCCCTTCGAAAAACTGATTCCGGCCCTGCAGGCGGGCGAAATCGACCTGATCATGTCGGGTATGAGCGTTACGCCGGAGCGCAGCCAGCAGGTGCTCTTCACCGACTCTTACATGGAAGTGGGGCAGATGGCGATCATGCTGACCGACAAGGTGGCGCAGTTCGGCCAGCCCTGGTCAATTTTCCGCCCTGGTGTGCGGGTGGGCGTCGAGCCCGGCACCACCGGGGCGGAGTTCGCCGCGGGCGAACTCAAGGAAGCGCAGGTCAAGTTTTTCGACAATCCCGAGGCCGCCTTCGCCGGATTGCGCAGCGATGCTATCGATCTCTTCATCCATGACGCCCCTACCAGCTGGCAGTTGGCGAACACCGCAGAAAACAGTGACCTGATCAGCCTGTACGCGCCGCTGACCCACGAGCAGTTGGCCTGGGCGGTGCGCAAGGATGACCAACGGCTGGCGGACTCACTCAATACCGCGCTGCGCACCATGAAAGGCAACGGCACCCTGCGCTACATCCTCAATCGCTGGATACCGGTGACCGTCGAAGTGCGCTGAGCTGCGCGCCGGTTCGTGGCGTCGCCCGCGCGGTAACTACTCCCGCAGTTCCAGTGTGTCTCCCACCTGGTGGGCGCTGATCTGCTCGTCACAGAACGGCCAGCGCACCCACTGCTTGTTCGAGTACAGTCTGGTCTGGTCCGCGTAGTGGGGTGACGTCGGGTCGGTGGACTCGGAAGGCACCAGGATCACGTCCGCCACCGGGCACTCGCTGTCATCCCAGGTCACCGCCTGGATATAGGAGTTCCCGCTGTTGGGGTTGATATAGCCCCCTTCGGAGAGCGCGACGCTGATCGCCCCGTAAACCCCCGCCGTGCCCGGGCCACCGTGGATAGGCACGTTCTCGTCGTTGCGCTGCAGCACCTGGATGTCGCCCCAGCGAGCGTCCAGCGCCACGCCGGCATCGGTCAGGCGCTGTGTCGCCTTGGCCAGTGCCGCGATGACGCGCTGGTGGTTGCTGGCCAGGCTGGTATCGATGCCGGCCGGGGTATGCAGCGGATCGTCGGGGTTGAAGTCAACCTTCCAGAACTCGTCACTCTCCACGACATCCTGGAACGGGTTGTTCAGTTCGTCGCGGATCGCCCGCCAGAATTCCGTGAACACCTGGGCGCCGCGGCTGTCGAGGTTGACTTTCCTGTCCCACGCCGCCAGCGCCGCGCAGGCGCTCAACACGCCGCTGGCCTCGTCGGTGCCGCAAATTTCCAGGATATCGTCCACCACCAGCTCGGCCCCGTACACGCGGTTGCCGTACATCATGGCCTCCAGGTTCTGCAGGTCGAAGAGCGGCTGGGGATCGAGTCCGTCCGTCGCGGCCTTGCGCTGCGCGACCATGATATGACCGAGCCGGGTGCGCAGGAACTGCTGGTGGCGCTCATAACCCAGCGGGCCCATGATGGTGGGGAAACCGGTCAGCGGGTGGTTGGCGTCGCTCAGCCAGTAACTGTTGTTGCTGTTGCCGACATAGTCGGTGGTGCGGATCTGCGGCAGCTTGCCGCTGCTGTACAGGTTGCTGCCCGCAGGTGCGTCCGGGTCGGTGCCCCACTCGCAGTAGGGGTCGGCGCCGTTCAGTGAAACGATCACGTTGGTGGTCAGCTGTGCGAGCAGGGTGCCGATTGGCGGCTGGATGCACGTGTCCAGCTGCGCCTGGGTCAGGAAGGGGATCGCCGAGACCTCGCCGTAAAAGGCGTTGCCGTGGCGGTCCGCCGCCAGATCGTGAAACACCGGGTTGCCGATAATCTTCAGCGCGTCGGTGTACTCGTCGAGATTGGTGGCCTGGCCCTTCTTGTTTCCACTGCTCCACCAGCCGCGGGCCGGTGCGCAGGTTGGCGTCCCGGAAGGCGAGGATCGACCCGTTGAACATCGGCCAGCCGTCCAGCAGCGCGTTCTCGTTCTTCAGGTTGATGATGGGACCGTAGTGCGAGGTAAAAAACATAGCGCGCGCGTGGCCAGCGTGCCGTCCGGCTGTTTCGCCAGCACCTCGACCCGTTCCTGGCCGATATCGCGCCACTGCCCGTCGTAGTCGTACTGCATCGGGTTGTCCGGGTTGAGCTTGAGCTCGTACAGGCTGAAACGGTTGGCGTAGGACACCGTGTGCGTCCAGGCGACATCCTTGTTGAGACCGATACCGAGGAGCGGCGTGCCGTGCAGCGCGGCCCCCGCGACATCGTAGACGCCGGGTATGGTCAGCTGGGCCTCGTACCAGGCGCCGTCACCGAACCAGGGCTGGTGAGGATTGCCCAGCAGCAGGCCCCTGCCGTCCTTGGTCGCGTCGCGGCCCAGGGCCAGGCCGTTGCTGCCGCGCTCGGTGCTGCGCAGTGCGGCGGTCGCTGATTCGAGCGCGACGGCGGCGTCCTGGAGCTGGCTTGCGGTCGGTGCCGCGGTCAGCGCGCCGGCAGACGGCCCCGTCACGGATAACAGGGCGCGCCGGAAGATGCTCTGGTCGGAGCTGCCCCACAGGGCGATGCGGCGCAGGAACATCCAGTAGTCCACGTCATCGAACGCGTACACCCAGGGCGCGTTGCGGCAGCCCCACTGGCCCTCGGGCAGGTTCTCGACGCCGGTTTCCTCCAGGTAGCGGTTCATGCCACGGGTGAAACCGTCCGCCACGTCCAGCGCGAACTGGGGCAGCTCGTCCATGAAATTTTTCTTGAAACTTTCCTTGTCCCCGTTGAGGTAGCGAAACAGCAGGTCGGACTGCACGTCGCCTTCGGCCTCGCCCATCAGCTCGGCGGAACGCCCGGTACCGAACACCACCTGGCGCATGGTGACGCAGAAGTTGTCCTGGGCGTAGGCATAGCCGAAACCGTAACCCAGGCCCTTCCAGTCCTGCGCGGTGATGTGGGGAATGCCGTATTCCGTCCGTCGCACCTGCGCGGAGTACTGGGGCTCGTTGTTGTTGTTGTGGTTGGAATCGCTGCAGGCGCTGGTAACGAGTACCAGCAGGCAGGCCAGCAAAAACTTGTGGGACATTATTATTCTCCGGCTGTTTGCGTTGGAAGGCTGCATTATGGTCTTTTGCGCGAGGCCTGAAAAGCCTGCGCCGGCCGGGCGCGGGTCGCCGGGGCGAGAGGGTGGTATGCTGCCGGTAAACCGGGCGGGGGAGGTGCCAATGTTACAGATACCGGGGGAACTGGACAGCGTGTCCGCCGAGTGGCTGGCCCACGTGCTGGACGCGCCGGTCACCGGCTTCAGGGTGCTCGATGCCCACGCCGGTACCACCGGCCGGGCCCTGCTGGAACTGGACTACGGGGGCGTCGGCGCTGCCACCGCGACTGTTCGCCAAGCTGCCCCCCACCGACGAGATGCAGCGGGCCTTCGTCACCTCCAGCGGCATGGGCCGGCGGGAGGCGCGGTTTTACGAGCAACTGGCCGCCGAACTGCCGGTGCGGGTGCCGCGCTGCTATTTTGCCGCCAGCGACGATACGGGCGAGGCCTATATCATGCTGCTGGAAAACCTGGTGGACAGCGGCTGCACCTTTAACAACGCCACGACCCGCTACTCCCTGGATTATGTGCGGCAGGTGCTCGCGGCCTTCGCGCGCCTGCACGCCGCTTACTGGGACTCACCGCGTTTTACCTCCGACCTCGCCTGGCTGCAGCCCCCGCTGCAGCACGAGATCGCGTTGCTGCTGATCGCGCAGGCGCTGGAGACTCACGCTGCCACCATGCCGCCGGTTTTTCGCGCCATGGGCGAGCTGTACCTGCACAATGCCGACGCCGTTCACCGGGTCTGGTCCCGCGGCGTACCGACGCTGATTCACGGCGATGTCCACGACGCCAATCTGTTCTACGACGCCGACGGTCCGGGATTCCTCGATTGGGCGATGGTCGCCCGGGGTCCGGCGCTGCGCGACGTGGGCTACTTCCTGGCCGGCAACCTCTCGCCGCAGGACCAGCGCGACAGCGGGCGGGAGATGATGGCCTTCTATCGCGGCGAGTTGCTGTCCCTGGGCGTGGCGGCCCCGCCGGCGGAGGAGCTGTGGCAGCAGTACCAGTGGCACGCGGCCTACGTATGGGTAGGCGCGGCGGTCACCCTGGCGATGGGGGACGCCTGGCAGCCGGTCAATTACGTGATGGCGTCACTGGAGCGACTGCATGCCGCGATGGATCAGCTGGGGTCGGTGGCGGCGATTCGCACTGCGCTGTGATGGCCCGGGGCCCCGGCAGGCAGGGCGTATTTCGGGTAATTGGGGTCAGAGTCCTTTTTGTGAACCCGGCAGGCAGGCGTGGTAGTAGCCACTCTCGCTCAGACGGCCAGGATATTCGCCGAGCGGCCACTACCGCGTCTGCCTGCCTCCCTGGATGCCCCGGGCCTGGCACCGCAACTCGTCGAAGGCAAATTCAAGCAAGCGAGCAGCATGCCCTGCACCTGAACCACGCTCGATGTGAGGCCTGTCAGGTGATCCTGCCAGATGAATCCTGCCCGGCGAGACCCTGAAAACTAGTCGTTCACCCCGGGAAAGTGGTACTCATGGCCCCACAGGTCGCCCTCGACGCTCACCGTGGGTACGTAGTTCTCCCAGTCGATCAGCACGCCGTCGTAGCCGTATTCCACCGCGATGCCGCCGGGTGCCAGGATGTAGACGGAGCACATGTTGTCGTTGACGTGGCGGCCCAGGGTCGCCAGGAAGTGCGCGCCGGCCTGCTGCGCACGTTTCATCGCCCGGCCCACCTCGTCCAGTGTCTGGACTTCGACCATGATGTGCACCACGCCCAGCGGGTGGGGGCCATTGAACAGGGCGATGGAGTGCTGGCGCGGGTTGTTGGCGTGCATGAAGTTGATTTTCATGCCGTCCATGCCGGGCGGGTACAGGGTATCGGTCAGGCCGGTGCCGAGAAAACGGGTGTAGAACTCGGTGCAGGCGTCGATTTCCGGCGCGGGCAGCACCAGGTGGCCAAAGCCCATGTCGCCGGTTTGCTGGTAGGTCGTGACGAAACCGGAGACGCCGGTGGGGAGGCCAGCGGGACATAGTCCAGTTTCCGGCCCCAGTACAGTTCCAGGGTGTTGCCGGCCGGGTCCAGCACGGTCGCGACGGCACGCACGCAGCGGCGCTGCCCGCCTCCGCCGCAGGCAGCGCGCGCACGGCGTGGCCGGCCTGGGTAAGGGCATCGAGGGTGCCCTGCCAGTCTGCCTCGCTGGGAAATTCCACGCCCAGCGCGAGCAGCTTGTCCGCATCGCCCGGTTCGATCATGAAGCGGAACGGGTGGTCATCCATGCGCAGGAAGCGCGCCCCGCGGCGTCCTGGCGCCCGGCGTCCATCAGGCCCAGAACCCCGGTGCCGAAGTCCATCCAGGCCGCCGGGTCGGTTGCGGCGATTCTCAAGTAGCCAACGGCTGAGACTGACATGGGGTACTCCTCGTTTGTCTGTAGTGGGCGACGATAACAGGCGCCATTATCGGTGATTTGGTGCTTCGGGAACGTGCCGACAGGCATTCTTGCGCGGCTGGTACAAGTAACGCAACCTTTGCCGCGAGAATGCGCGACGCATGATCAGAAATGTCATGTTCACGTGATCCTTTGCGTCATTGAGTGACGGGTGCCGCTCGCCGATACTGGCGGGCCAGAATCCATTTCACCAGGGAGGGCTGTGACTGTGTCGCAACCGGAAATCCTCAACCAGGCCTTTGAGCTTGGCTTCACCTACACCCGTTCCACCGGCCCGGTGGTACGGCTGTTTCCTGACCGCGCTGAAGAACCGCAACATCGTCGGTATCAAGGCCAGTGATGGTCGAGTGATCGCGCGCCAGCCATGGAGTACGACTCCGACACCGCCGAGGAACTCAGCGAGTTTGTCGAGGTGGGGCAGGAGGGGGAGATCGTGAGCTTCGCCTGGGTCAAGGAGCCGCGGAGGCCCACCCCATGCGGGAGCCCTTCGCCTGGGCCATGATCAGCTCGACGGTGCGGATGTGCCCATGACTCCACTGCGTGGCGGCGGCGCAGGAGAGCGCGGTAGCCACCGGCGCGCGGGTGCGGGCGGTCTGGGCCGCGGAGACCAGCGGCTTTATCACCGATATTCGCTGCTTTGAACTGGTACAGGAGAGCAAGCCATGAGCGAGCAACAGGACGTGGTCACCGGCATCAAGGCGCCGATCTACCTCAAGTACAACTTCACCGCGGGGACCGCACCGGCGCGCTTCCTCACGCAGATCAGGAAAGGCGTGTTGACCGGCCAGCGCTGCCCCTGTTGTGCGGCGGTGTACGTGCCACCGCGCGGTTCCTGCGCGCCTGCGGGCGTGGCTACCGAGGAGGAGGTGGTGCTGTCGGACAAGGCCACCGTGCAGTCCTTCACGATCGTGTCCATCCCGATTCCCAACAATCCGATCCAGCCGCCCTATATCATCGCCAACGTGGTGCCGGACGGTGCGAATATCTCCTTTATCCACCTGCTCAGTGAGTGCGTCAACGAGGACGTGCATATCGGTCAGCGTGTACAGGCGGTGTGGAAGCCCGAAGCGGAGTGGGATTACGCCATGGACAATATCCGTTACTTCAAGCCCCTCGACGAACCCGATGTGCCGGTGGAGAAAATCGGCAAACTACCCGTGACCGGCTGGGAGGGCTGATCGATGAAAAAAATTGCAATGGTGGCCTACCAGCAGTCCGACAGCGTCTCCGACGCGGGCGCCGTCAACGAGGTGGAACTGATCATGCCCGTACTGGAGCGTACCTTCGCCCAGGTGGGATTGCGCAACGCCCAGGACGTGGATTTCGTCTGCTCCGGCAGCTGCGACTACCTGCAGGGCGCGGCGTTCGCCTTCGTCGCCGGGGTGGATGCGCTGGGCGCGGTGCCGCCGATCAAGGAATCCCACGTGGAGATGGATGCGGCCTGGGCCCTGTACGAAGCCATCCTGAAGATACGCATGGGCCACGCGGACTCGGCGCTGATCTACGGCTTCGGCAAGTCCTCACCCGGTGAACTGCCGATCGTGCTCTCGCAGCAGCTCGATCCCTACTACCTGGCGCCCCAGTGGATCGACAGTATCTCGCTCGCGGCCCTGCAGGCGCGCCTGATGCTGGACGCGGGCCTGATCACCGAGCGGGACATGGCCGAGGTCGTGTCCCGGTCGCGGCGCAACGCGCGGAACAATCCCCACGCCCAGCTCGCCGGCGATATCTCCCCCGAGGAGGTACTGGCGCAGGGGACCTACGTGTCTCCCCTGCGCAAGTGGGACTGCTGCCCGGTGTCGGACGGCGCCAGCGCGGTCATCATCGCGACAGAGGAGAAGGCGAAGGAATGGGGCTTGCCCTACGCCCTGATCAGCGGCATCGATCACTGCATCGAAACCCACCACCTCGGTATGCGCGACCTCACCGATTCCGTCTCCACCCGCACCGCGGCGGAGCGCGCCGGGATGCGTGCCGGCAAGGTCGACGTGGCGGAACTGTACGCGCCCTTCAGCCACCAGGAAATCATCCTCACCCGCGCCCTTGGCCTCGGCAGGGAGACCAGCATCAACCCCAGCGGCGGGGTGCTGGCCGGCAACCTGATGATGGCGTCGGGCCTGTCCCGGATCGGGGAGGTCTTCAACCGTATCGTCAGTGGCGAGAGCAGCCGGGGGATTGCCCATGCGACCTCCGGTCCCTGCCTGCAGCACAACCTGGTAACGGTCCTGGAAACAGCGGAGAAAGCGTAATGGCGAATTTGGCAGCAGTGGTCGGCATTGGCCAGACCAAGTACACCACCAAGCGGCAGGATGTCTCGATCGCCGGCCTGGTGCGCGAGGCGGCGGTGAACGCCCTCAACGACGCGGACCTGACGTGGAAGGACATCGACGCCGTGATTCTCGGCAAGGCTCCCGACATGTTCGAGGGCATTATCATGCCCGAGATCTACCTGACCGACGCACTGGGCTGTAACGGCAAGCCGATGTTGCGCGTGCACACCGCCGGCTCCGTGGGCGGCTCCACCGCGCTGGTGGCGGCATCGCATGTACAAAGTGGCACGTTCAAGCGTGTGCTCACGGTGTCCTTCGAGAAGCAATCCGAGTCCAACGCCATGTGGGCGCTGTCCAACCCGCAGCCCTTCTCCACCCACCTGAACGCCGGGGCCGGCGGGTATTTCGCGCCGATCATTCGCGAGTACATGCGCCGCTCCAGGGCGCCCTACAACGTGGGAATCAAGGTGGCGGTGAAGGATCGCCTGCACGGGGCGCGCAATCCGCTGGCGCACCTGCAGAAGCCCGACATCACCATGCAGGAAGTGGAGGAGTCCTTCATGCTGTGGGACCCGATCCGTTTCCTCGAGTCGTGCCCCTCGTCGGACGGCGCCTGCGCCATGGTGATTGCCAACGAGGAACTGGCGAAAAAATCCCCCAAGCCACCGGCCTGGATTCGCGGGGGCGCCATGCGCTCGGAGCCCACCATGTATGCCGGGCGCGATGAGGTCAATCCCCAGGCCGGTCGCGACTGCGCGGCGGATGTCTACCAGCAGGCGGGCATCACCAACCCGCGCAAGGACCTCGATTGCGCGGAAGTCTACGTGCCGTTCAGCTGGTACGAGCCCATGTGGCTGGAGAACCTGGGTTTCGCCCCGGAGGGTGAGGGCTGGAAACTGACCATGGAAGGCGCCACGTCGCTGGACGAGGGCGGCGATATCCCCTGGAATTGCTCCGGCGGCGTGCTGTCGTCCAACCCCATCGGCGCCTCCGGCATGATCCGCTTCGCCGAGGCGGCGCGGCAGGTGCGCGGCGATGCGGGTGCGCACCAGGTAGAAGGCGCGAAACTGGCCCTCGGCCACGCCTATGGCGGCGGTGCGCAGTTCTTCGCCATGTGGGTAGTGGGATCGCACAAGTCGTAACAGGAACAGGAGCAGAACCAGTATGGCCAAGCATTACAACATCGCCGACCTCTACGAAATGGTGGCGGACAAGGTGCCCACGCGCAGCGCCCTGGTGTGCGGCGGGCAGCGCGCCACGTTTGCCGATCTGGAGCAGCGCGCCAACAAGCTGGCCCATTACCTGGCCTCCCGTGGCGTCAAGGCCGGCGATCACGTGGGCCTTTATCTCTACAACTGCAACGAGTACCTGGAAGGCATGCTCGCCTGCTTCAAGATCCGGGCGGTGCCGATCAACGTCAACTACCGCTATGTCGAGGAGGAACTGCTCTACATCTTCGAGAACGCGGACCTCGTGGCCTGCATCCACAACGAGGAGTTCACGCCGCACATCTACGCGGTGTGCAAGTCCGTACCCAAGCTGAAGACCTTTATCTATGTGAAGGACGACTCCGGTTGCGACCCGTCCATGATCGGCGCGGTCGAGTACGAGGCGTCGATGGAGGGGCAGAGCGACAAGCGCGACTTCCCCGAGCGCTCGGACAACGACCTGTTCATTCTTTACACCGGTGGCACCACCGGCATGCCCAAGGGCGTGATGTGGCCCCACAAGGCGGTGTTCTTCGCCGCGATGGGTGGCGGCGGCTGGTTCCACCCGATGGGGCCATTACCGATCCCGAGCAAATAGCCGGGCGGGTCGGCGATTTCGCGATCGTCGGCATGGCGCTGGCGCCGCTGATGCACGGCGCGTGCTGGTGGTACGCCTGCATCCAGTTGCTGGCAGGAATTCGGTGGTGTTGAACCCGGGCCGCTCGCTGGTGGGCGAGGATGTATGGGATATCGTGGAACGGGAGAAGGTCAACTCGATCTCTATCGTCGGCGACGCCATGGCCGTGCCACTGCTGGACGCGCTGGCCGACAACCCCGGGCGTTGGGATCTCAGCAGCGTGTTCAATATCGGCTCCGGTGGCGCTGTGTTCTCCGAGAGCAAGCAGGAAGCCTTCCGCCAGCACTTCCCCAACGTCTTCATCTCCAATTCCTTCGGCTCCTCCGAGAGCGGCAACATGGGCTTCGACGGCGGCGGAAAAAAAGGCCAGGGGCTCGGCAATGTGGTCAAGAGCGAATTCATGTCGGTCGTCAGCGATGTCGAGGGCGAGCCGCACCGGCACGTCGAGCGCGGCGAGATGGGCATTTTCGCGCGCAGCGGACATATTCCCGTCGGCTACTACAATGACCCGGTCAAGACCGCCAAAACCATCGTCGAGGTGGACGGCAAGCCGTGGCTGTTGCTGGGCGATGAAGCGCGCCGTGAGGATGACGACAGCATCACGGTATTCGGTCGCGGTTCCAACTGCATCAACTCCGGCGGCGAGAAGATTTTCCCGGAGGAGGTGGAGCAGGCCCTCAAGGCCAACCCGGCGATATTCGATTGCCTCGTCGTGGCGACGCCGGACGAACGCTTCGGCAGCCGCGTCGCGGCGGTGGTGGCCGTGCGCGGCAACGCCCGGGTAGACCTCAAGTCGGTACAGGAGCATGCGCGCCAGCACATCGCCGGCTACAAAGTGCCGCGGGAACTGCACGTGGTCGACGAAGTGCCGCGCGCGCCCAGCGGCAAGCCGGCCTACCCCAAGGCGCTTGAAATCGCGCTGCAGGGCAGGCACAGGGTCGCCTGATAGTCCTTTGCATCGGTGGGTGTAGGCGGCCCGGTGGGTGTGGCCCGCCCGGAGCTCGGAAGGCCAGGATACTCGCCCCGGGCGGGCCACACCCACCGGGCCTGCAGCTGCGAACGCTACCAGGACGAAACTGAAAATGCCGGAGACAATGGACGTCGCCAGGGAGCAGGGCAGTTGGCGCGCCCGCGATGAGTATCCTGGCCTTCCGAGGAGCGGGCGCGCTACCTGCCCTGCTCCCGGTTGGCATCGACCCCCCGGCAAAACCAACAGACGTATCAACAAACCAGAAGCAGGAAACGAACCATGGCAGAACTAGCAATCAGCACCAGGAACTGCATCGTCGAGCAGGACGGCAAGGTCCTGATCGTCACCCTCAACCGCCCGGAGGCAAAAAACGCCTTCAGCCCGGAGATGCTGCTGGGCCTGTACAGGGCCTGGCGCCTGCTGGACGAGGACGACTCCCTGATGTGCGCGATCCTCACCGCCAACGGCGACACGTTCTGCGCCGGCATGGACCTGAAAGCGGGCGCCGAGGGCCACCGCTCCACCGAGGAGTTCATGGAAATCATGGGCAAGGTGCCGAACGTGCACTGGCAGGCGCTGTTGCGGGACAACCGGCCCAATAAACCGTTGATCCTCGCCGTCGAGGGCTACGCGCTCGCCGGCGGCACCGAGATCCTGGCCGGCACCGACATCCGCGTCGCCGCCGAGGACGCCACCTTCGGCGTCACCGAGGTGGCGCGCGGCCTCTACCCGATGGCCGGCTCCAGTATTCGCCTGCCACGCCAGATTCCCTACTGTCTCGCTGCGGAAATCCTGTTGCTCGGTCGCCATGTCACCGCCAAGGAGGCGTTGTCCTGGGGCCTTGTCAACCGTGTCGTGCCGAAGGGGCAGGCGCTGGCGGAGGCGAGGAAGATCGCCGCACAAATCTGCGAGACCGGGCCGCTGGCGTTACGGGCGATCACGCGCTCGCTGCGCGACATCCAGGCGGATGTGAAAGAGGCGGACGCGATGCTGTTGTCGGACGAACTTGCCAACCCGGTGTTCGCTTCCGCCGATGCGAAGGAAGGCATGCGCGCCTTCAAGGAAAAACGCAAGGCCAACTTCACCGGCCAATAGGGAGCGGACCAGGGCGACCCCACTGGCTGTATGCCGGTGGCGCCGGAATTTGTTAGGCTGTAGTGCCTGTTTAGCAAGCGAGTTGATTCATGACCGATCGAGCTGCCCTATTTGATGACATCGTGGCGTCGCGGCGTTCCCTGCGCGCATACCTGCCACAGCCGGTTGACGCCGGGACGCTCACCACGATTTTCGCTGTGGCGCAGCGCGCCCCCAGCAACTGCAACAGCCAGCCCTGGCTGACCCATGTCGTGTCCGGTGCCAAACTGGAAACACTGCGCGCGGACATGCCCCAGCGGTTCATGTCCGGGGATTTCACCATGGACTTCCCCTACGACGGCACCTACCAGGGCGTCTACAAGGAGCGCCAGTACGGGGCGGCGCAGGCCCTGTACGACGCCGTGGGCATAACACGGGAGGACAAGGTGAAACGCAACGAGCAGTTCATGCGCAATTTCACCTTCTTCGATGCGCCCCACGTGGCTTTCTTTTCTCCCGGAACCGTTTGGCCTGCGCGAGGCGGCGGACCTGGGCATGTACGCCCAGACCGTGATGCTGGCAATGACCGCCCACGGGCTCGGCAGTTGTCCCCAGACCGCGTTGAGTTTCCAGGCGGATTACGTGCGCGAGGTGCTGGGAATCGCCGCCAGCAACAAGCTGTTGTTCGGCCTGTCCTTTGGTTACCCTGACTGGGACGCCCCGGCCAATGCCTGTCTCACCGAGCGTGCCACCGTGGCCGATACCGTCACATTCCATTCCTAGCAGGCAACAGGTATTCCCATGACCGATCTGGTACGCACCGATAACCGCGATGGTGTGCTCGTGGTGACGCTCAATCGTCCCGACAGGAAAAACGCGATCAACACGCAGATGTGGATCGACCTGCGGGAAACCTTCCACTCCGCCGCCGCGGATGACGACGTGGTGTGCGTGCTGTTGTGCGGCGCCGGTGAGCACTTCTGCTCCGGGGTCGACCTCGCCAGTTTCGGCGACGTGGGGCCCGGCGAGGAACACCCGTTCGAAGCGGCGGCCCGCGCGGTGGTGGAATTCGACAAGCCGGTGGTGGCGGCGGCACAGGGCGTCGCCATCGGCGGCGGCGCAACGGTCCTGTTTCACGCGGACATCGTCTACGTCGGCCAGAGCCTGCGTCTGCGCCTGCCCTTCGCCAACCTGGGGCTGGCGCCGGAGTGGGGCAGCAGCTACATGCTGCAGGCCAATATCGGCGCCCAGCGCGCGGCGGAAGTGTGTTACACTGCCGAGTGGGTCGATGCGGACAAGGCCTTGCGCATTGGTATCGCCGCCGACGTACTGCCCGACTCCGACCTGTTCGACCACGCCCTCGCCAGGGCCCGGGAAATCGCCCAGTGGCCGGTAAACGCGCTGCGCGAAATCAAGCGCACCCTGCGCATGCACCACCTGCCCGCGATCGATGCGGCGATCACCGCGGAGCAGGCGGCCATGGCGCGCCAGGCCGGGTCACCGGAGAATATCGAGGCGATCACCGCGTTTATGGAAAAGCGCCCGCCGAATTTCCGCAAGCGCTGACGCGGCGGGGGTCAGGGTGCCGCGGCAGCGCGTGCGTCCTGGAAAATGACTCTGACCCCTTATTAGCCCCGGAGCCAGGTAACGTAACTGAGGACAGCGACAGGTCACCGCATGAATAACCTCCATCCCGACGACTACGATCTCGATGCGGTACGCAGTGAGTGGATCGGTAAACTGGTCAGCGAAGCGCGCGGGCGCTACCCGGTCGAGTCACGACCCCATCAGGCGCCACTGCCATATGGTGGGCGACCTGAACCCGGCATTTCTCGACCCGGACGCCGCCAGTAAAGGCCCTTATGGCGCGGTGATCGTGCCGCCGTCGATGCTGCCGACCTATTTCGCCGCCGGCGGCCCCTGGCCGCCCACCCCCACAGCGGGTACGGCTGCCGACAGTGCCGCGGTGTTCACCTTCGGGGTTCCGACGCCGGGAGATCGCGGCATCAATATGGAGGTTGCGTGGGAGTTTATCGAACCCGTGCGCGTTGGCGACCAATTGCGACTGGAACTGCGCATCGCGGACGTGTTCCAAAAACGGATCAGCCTCGACCCGCACGCGGTCTGGATCATCACGGAAACCGCGTTTTTTAATCAACGGGATGACGTGGTGGCCAGGTGGCGAAACACGCTGCTCGTGCACCGCTCGCCGGAACAGATCGAGCGGGATTCCGCCAGCAACATACCCGCGGGAGAAACTGCATGAGTGACATCGACTATGGGGCCGAGCGCTACTGGGATGATGTGTCGGTGGGCGATCAGCTCCCGGGATTCAGTAAAACCCTGGATTGGACCGAGATGGTGCTCCAGGTCAGCGGATCACAGGATTGGAATCTCGTGCACCACGACAGCGATTATGCGCGGGACAGCGGCATGCCCGGGATTTTCTACAATACCGGCTGGACCACCGGGATGCTGGGCCGGGTGCTTACCGACTGGGCCGGCTACAGCGGCTGGGTGGAGAAACTGAGTTTCCAGATGCGCGGCATGAACAGCAGCGGCGCCCGGGTTCGCGCACATGCGCGCGTCACCGGCAAACGCGTGGAAGCCGGTCGCGCACTCGTCGATCTCGACATTTTCCTGGAGAACGACCTCGTGGGCGTGACTACCCCCGGCAAAGCCACGGTGCGACTCCCGACCAGAGCGGCGCAGGCGGCCAACCCATGAGTTCCCGGGACGCCGTCGACACCTCCAACGGGCCGCTCTGCGGTATCAGGGTGCTCGATATCGGCACCATGATCGCCGCGCCGCTTGCCGGCGGTATCCTCGCCGATCAGGGCGCACAGGTCATCAAGGTGGAGCCACCCGGTATTGGCGACCTGATGCGCTATGTCGGCGCGACCTGCAAGGGCGTGAGCGGGATGTACCAGAACGTCAACCGCGGCAAACGCAGTCTCGCGCTGAACCTCAAGAGCGAAGGCGGCGTGCAGGTATTGCACCGCCTGGTCAGGGAAGTGGATGTCCTGATTCACAACTTCCGCCCGGGCGTCGCCGAGCGACTACAGGCGGATTACGATACGCTCCGCGCCATCAACCCGGATTTGATCTATCTGTGGGTGACCGGTTTCGGCGACGAAGGGCCGATGGCGAACAAGGCCGCTTACGACAATGTCGTGCAGGCCTTTGCCGGTGTCGCGATGACACAAACCGACAGGCGCATCGGCGAACCCTCCCAGTATCAGCAGCTGTTCGCCGACAAGCTGACTGCCAACATGGCCAGCCAGGCGATCACCGCCGCGCTGTTTGCGCGGGAGCGCGGTGCCGGCGGGCAGCAGATCCGGTTGGCCATGGTGGACGCGGTCGCCAGCTTCCTGTGGCTCGATAAAGCCGGTACCGCACAATTCGCGTCCGGGGATGCCAGCATTGGCCTGCAGGCATCGGCAGACCCGCGGCTGCTCAAATTCAGGAACGGCTACGCGCAGGCCGCACCGGTTTCCGATTCGGATTTTCACGGATGGTGCGCGGCATTCGGTGTGGATTCCAGCGATCCCCGGCTGGCGACCATCATGGACCGTTCGGCCAACCACCATCTCATTGCCGGCATCAGCAACCAGGTCTTCGAGCGCGCGCTGGAACTGGACGTGGATGAAACCCTCGCAAAGCTTGAGGCGGCAGGTGTCCCCTGTGCCAGGGCACATGCACTGCCCGAATTGCCCGACAACGAACAGATGCAGGTCAACGGTTTGTTTGTACAGAGCGAGCATCCGTTAGCGGGCCCAATGGTTGAGCCGAAGAGCCCGTTGAAATTCGCCGGGACACCGTCGGGCTGCGGCTTTCCCAGCGCCTCACTTGGCGAACACACCGGGGAGATACTGGCAGAGTTGGGTTTCAGCGCTGCGGCGATCGCGGCGCTGCGCGAACAGGCGATTATTGCATAGCCAGCCCTGCGATCGGCGTGCGGTTGTGTCCCGCGTCGACGTCGCGCTACTGTAGACGTGCAGCGCGGTTGCCCGTTACGAAACCTGGAGCTGGATGGTTCACTTCGGAAGCAAATCCGTGGCGTTGCGCAGTGCCTCGCCGGTGATGTCGTGAAGGATGTCGATCACTTTCGCCACCAGTTCCTTTAACTGGGGGTGCATATAGACGAATGCGTTGATATTGTGTGCCAGCTCGACGGTGCGCGTCATCAGCTCCAGTTCGCCGTCGGTGAGGACTTTCCCGGCGTCCATTTCCGCCTTTACCTTCAGCAGGAAGGGCAACTGGTCGTGTACGAAGCGCTCGACGAAAACCTGTGACACGCCTTCCTCATCGAGGTGTCCGTTCCGGTGGAATACGGGTATCTTGAAGTCCGCTCCCGGAGGGTCGCTCTTGTCGAACATGGATGTCGTCTTCCCGTTGGGTTAGCTGCAGTGTAGACCATGTTAGGCGATTTCTCCGCCGGGGTCGTGCGGGGCCGAACGCCGGCCCCGGTGTGTCCGTCCGGGAGCAGGTAACCCGAGGTCCCGTCAATCGCCACGGAGGGTCTACCGGTATAGGAGCGGATGACCCGAAAACAGTTCCCGTGCAGGGCCAGTAATTTTGCGCTCGTGCCGGGGGCCGATAAGTGTTGAAACCCCTGGCTGTCCACATGCCTGGCAGGAAAATCACCCCTGCGTCAGAATGGTGGTGACAAGGGCCCGCGGACCCGGTGGCCCAGCATGGGTTGTGCCATCAAGTGGCGGGAACAGGCGTGCAAAGGGGTCGGTAAAAGGGCGAGCCCCATAACAGGTTACCAGGAGCACAGATGGCTTTTCGCTATGTTATGACCGGGCCGGGTGTCGAGCATGTTGCTCGTACAGAGAGTGGAAGCAGTACCGCCCGGCCCCGGCGAGGTGCAGGTCAGGTTGCACGCCTCCAGTCTTAATTTTCACGACCTGGTGACCCTGGTGGGGCTGATGCACCCGGTATCGTCTACCCGCGCGTCCCGCTGTCGGATGGCTGCCGGGGAAATTGCCGCCGTAGGGGAGGGCGTTAACAATTTCGGGGTTGGTGACCGGGTTGTCACCCTGTTCTATCCCCGCTGGCGCGCGGGACGTCCCTCCGCGCAGGGCAAAGCCCTCATTCTCGGTGAGAGCACCGACGGTTGCCTGCAGGAGTACCTGAATATCAGCGCCGCCAGGCATGGGTACACGCACCCGTTAATCTCAGTGACGCGCAGTGCGCGACCTCGTGTGCGCTGGCCACACCGCCTGGTACGCCCTGATGGAAGCGTATCAATTGCGGCAGGGGCAGAGTGTGCTGGTGCAGGGCACCGGTGGCGTTTCCCTGTTCGCACTGCAGTTCGCCAAGGCGGTCGGGGCGAGCGTCATTGCAACCTCATCCTCTGATGAAAAAGCTGGAGAAAATGCGGGCACTGGGAGCGGACCACGCCGTGAACTACCGCACCCACCCGCAATGGCAGCAGCAGGTGCTGCAACTGACCGGCGGCGTGGACGCGATTATCGACGTGGGTGGTGAGGCGACGCTGGGTAAATCGATCGCCTGCGCCAGGACCGACGGCTTCATCGCGGTGATTGGCGTGCTCAGCGGATTTGGCGAGGCGCCGGTATCGATTATCGAGGTAATGCAAAAAAACCTGGACATCCGTGGAATCACAGTCGGCTGTGGTGAGTCGCTGGAGCGTATGTGCCGCTACGTAGAGCGGCATGCTATCGAGCCAGTGATCAGCCACAGCTTTGCGGCGGCGCAGTTGGCGGACGGCCTCGACGTCATGCAGGGTGGCCGCCATTTTGGCAAAATTGCCATCCAGGTCGACTAGATGGGTATGGGAGGGTGGGGGTACGGTGGCGAAAACGGGTTGCGCTTGCACAACATCCTGTGTCGTACCTGAGGAAAGTGCGGCGTGAACTCGGGGATATGCGTGCGTTTCGGGTGGCAGCAGAGACAGGAATAGCGCAGTTAGGCGAATGATTCAGCAGGGAAACCGGTTAGATGCATTCGATCCATGCGCGAAGTGCGCCTGCCGCGAGGTAAAGCAATGGCAACCTCGAGCCTACAGTTTCGATATTTTGTGTATCTCGCATTCGACCGCATGTAATCTGGCATGCGACTACTGCCATACCATCCCTGAAGAAAGATACCTGCAGAATCCTGGCCAGGTAGCCCCTCTGTACCAGGCGATTGAGGCACTGATCGCTGATGGGCACCTGGCCCCAAATTCAATTATTCAGTGGGGTGGAGGGGAGCCGGCAATACTCAGGGAATTCCCCGCGCTGTTTCGCCTGCTCGAATTGCACGGGGCCTATTCCGAAGTCTATACCAGTGGTGTGCGTATCTCGGAAGTGTCGCTTGACGCGGGCTCGCCGGAGACCTGCGCCCGGATCAAGGGTCGACCGGCGTTTGACCGGGTGGTCGCCAACGTGCGTCATGTTGGATTGGAAAGGCAGGTCTTCAAGATAACCGGAGAGAGCGGTCGAGGTGACGGCGGACAGTTTCGCGCGACAGCCTGTATACTGGACGGGCTGGCAACAAAGGATAGCGATGATGAACAGGAGACAGTTTCTGAAAGCGTCGACCGCAGTGGCAGCAACCGCGCCGCTGGTGGCCGCCTGTGGCAGTGAACATGGCTTGCGCATCGACAGAAGCCTGCCTGTCAGCAGCTTCGGTGCCAGCTCCACCGCCGAGGATGTCACCCGGGGGCTGGACCTCCGCGGCAAAACCGCGCTGGTCACCGGCTGTAATTCCGGCATTGGCTACGATCGCATGCGCGTTTCGGGCGTTCCTCAGGGGCGCCCATGTGATCGGTACGGGCAGGACACTGGAGAAAGCCGCGGCGGCCTACGCGAGTGTGGCGGCACCAAACCTCGCTGGCGATGGAGCTTGCCGGACTTTCAGTCGTCGATTGATTTGTGCGGCCGCCGTGAAGGGGCAATGGGCACCGATCTGGATATGCCGGATACTGAACGCGTATCAGTTCGTTCGGCGATCTCGAATTGATCAACGGGATTGAGAAACATTCGTGGTGAACTATCTGGGCCACTTCGTACTGACCATGAATTTGCTGCCACTGGTCCAGTGGCCAACCATGGACGGGATTGTCCACGTGAGTAGGTCGGCAGGCCTACCGTGAGGTGCCTCCGGAAGGCATCGACTTCGATAACTGAGCGGTGAGGGGGAGAGTTCAATGGCAAATCAAGCCTATGGGCGTCTGAAAGCTCGCCAACGCCCCGTTCTCGCTGCAATTGTCACGGCGGTTGGACCCGCAGAAAACCACATCCAATGCGGTACACCCGGGCTTGTACAAACCAACATCGCACGCAATGCGCCCGCAGCAGCGTACCATGGCTGTATGAAAATCTCGGGCCTCTGGTTACCAAAACCGCGGCCGAGGGAGCGGCAACGCAAACTTACGTTGCCACCGCCCCGGCACTGGAGTTTGTCAGTGGGGCCTATTTTGAGGACTGTAATCCGGTACTGATCGATGGCCCCAACCACGTCTACGATCGCGAGCTGGCCCAACGCCTCTGGGATGAAACACTGCTGATGGTCGGCGAATGGATTCCGCCGCAGCAGCAGTACGGCTAACCTGTTCCTGCAGGCGTTTCCGGCAGCAGCAAAGCCGGCATTCAGTCCGGCAGATCAGTCCGATTGGGCCATCCCGGCACGACCCCATACCAGATGAGCCAGGGCAGGACCTTACCGGGTGTGCGACCTGGCGTCGATTGTTCCAGGCTCTTGGGGACGGGCGCGCACCATCCTGATTTTTAGCTTCCGGGGGATTCTGTTCTTGCCTGCAGGTAATTTTGCAATTCCGGGTCGGGAACACTTGTTGTCAACCCGAATCGATCAGCGGCAAGCGCGCGCAAGCTGAACGGTCTGGTCGCGTCGATATCCTCCTCACCGCGCTCGATTCTCAGCCACTGCCGGTCAGCAACCACCCTGCGCACGACTCCGGGTGCGACAATGGAGGCCAGTAAGGCTTCAACCGCCATGATATGGAGTGGTTGATTGTCAGACTGCAAACTGTGGTCCAGTAGTTTGTTGAAAAGTGGTCTATCCGGCCCCTTGCCGAGTAATACGCCCTCAAAAGTACTCGAAATCAGGATGTGGGCGGCCGCAAAGTCTTCGACCACATAGGTGCCACCCGGACGGAGCAACGGAAATAATGTTTCAAAGGAACTGCGAGTCGGTGTCAACAGGTGCGACGCGTCATCGATAACGCAGTCAATACAGCGCCCCTCCCCTAGAAATTCCTGCGTAAGCCGATGGACAGTAGCGCCATCTGCCTGATCGACGCCATATTCCACTCTCACGGAATCATGCAATCCCTCGGTTGCAATGAACCGATCCAGGAACTCCTGCCTTTGCTCCGCGAGCTCCAAAGCAAGTAATCGCTCGGGTTTGGCGATCAACTGCAGAAAGGCCACGCTACCGCCGCGGAAGACACCCAATTCAACGATTTTCCTGGGCCTGGTGTCACGAATATGGGTGAGGTAACGCTGGAGCACGTTTGGCGTCTTTCCGAGAAAAAACACATTGTCGCTGTAGTTTTCCTCCGCCTTGACGTTGATATCAAAATGACCGAAGGACGTGGGCAGGCTGAATGCGTAACCCCCGAGCTGAAAGGAACGCAGAGAGGTCCACTCGATGCCGAATCCCTGCGGCAAGCGCTTGATCCGCTCCGCGTTTTTTTGTTTCTTTTGTTCAAGATCCATAGTCCAGCCCTGCTCCTACAAGTTAAATGCCCACCCGAAAAGTCTATCGATAAGCCGTTGCGATTGCGAGTGTCCTTCCGCACTGGTGACGAGGGCTTCTGATATTGCACTGTGCGCATACGCTCTCCGGTGGTTATCCCGGAAAGCGGATACAGACTGTGATCGCACCATGGCTACTCGGCGCTGCGGCCAGGCCGGCCTTCGCCATGGTCGGGTTTCCCGGTCCGATGTTAAGCTGTGCCGGCCCGGACCGACTGGCTCAACGCATTCGACTCTTTACGCGGGTACCACCGACACCGGCACGCCGTTCACCACGCTGGTGCCGGAGGGCATGTCCATCTCGTTGTCGTCCACCAGGTCATTCGCGGAAACGCCGGGGATCACGCTGCTGGCCACGGACTGCTGCGTGTCGCGGTAGGTGTGCCCGAAACCGTGGGGCAGGCTCACCACGCCGGGCATGATGCGGTCCGTGATTGAAACTTCGGCCCGGAACTCGCCCACGCGGGAGCTGATCGTGGCCATGCCATCTGCGCGCAGCCCGAGGCGCTGCGCATCCTGCGGATTGACCAGCAGCGTGCAGCGGTTCTTCCCGCGGGCATAGTTGTTGAGGTTGTGCAGCCAGGAGTTCATATCGCGGATGTGGCGGCGACCGATCAGTAGCAGGTCGTCTCCCGGACCCCGGTCCAGCGCCGCCCGCAGTCGCGGCAGATCGGCGATGATAATGTCCGGGACGATGTTGATGCGCTTGTTTTTGGTTGCCAGAAGCTCCGGCAGGCGCGGCTCGAGCGCCCCGAGGTCGATCCCGTGGGGCGCATCCTTCAGTTGCGCCAGCGTCAGGCCCTCGCCGGTGAACTTGTCGCCGTAGGGACCGGCCCGCAGCATGATGTCCAGCAGGCGCTCCGGCCCCTCGTGCCCGGCGGTGCTCTGCTTGATGTCCTCCACCGACAGGTGTGACAGCTCCGGGGCGTTGGCCAGCAGCTGGCCGATCAGCCCGTCCAGCATCATGCCCTCTAGATCCTGCCGCGTCATGCCGTGCATGCGCGCGGTCACCTCGTTGATAATCTGCCACTGGTCGAGCGCGCCGGGCGCCGGGGCGAACACCTGGGGCGAGTACTGGGCAAAATTGCGCACGCAGGTCGCACTGAACAGGAAATCGTAATTGCTGTGCTCGAGCTGGGTGGTGGAGGGGATGATGATATCCGCCTGGCTCGTGGTCTCGTTGATGTAGAAATCAAAGGCCACCATGAAGTCGAGCCTGTCCATCGCCGCGTGGATGCGCTTGCCGTTGGGTACACTCAGCACCGGGTTGCCGGCCACCGTGATCAGGGCGCGCACCTGGTGTTCTCCGTGCAGTTCCATTTCCTCGGCCATCAGCGAGGCGGGCAGCATGCCCATGTATTCCGGGAAGCCCCGCGCTTTCGACTGCCAGCGGTTGTAGCCCAGTTCCGGCGGCGCGGACGCCGGATCATTGTGGGCGGTGGCGGGGCGCGGGAACATGGCCCCGCCGGGCGCGTCGAGGCGCCCGGTGAGTATATTGACCACGTCCACCAGCCAGGAGGCCAGGGTGCCGAACCGCTGGGTGCACAGGCCGATGCGGCCGTACAGGACGGGCGCACTGGCGTCGCAGAACGCGGCAACCAACTGGCGCAGGCAGGCGGCGGACACGCCGGTGATCTGCGCCACCGCTTCCGGGGTATAGGGCGCGCTCAGCGCCGCAAGTGTTTCGATGCCATCGGTAAAGTCGCGCAGGCGACCGGGTGCCACCCGGTCGGTGGCAAACAGCTCGTTGACAAACGCCAGCAACAGGAAGGCGTCCGTCCCCGGTCGGACAAACAGGTGCTGGTCGGCCACGTCCGCCGTCTCCGTGCGGCGCGGGTCGATGACAACCACCCTGCCGCCGCGCTGCCGGATGGCCTTCAGGCGGTTCTCGATATCCGGTGCCGACATCAGCGAGCCCTGCGACACCATGGGGTTGCCGCCCATGCACACGAAGAAATCCGTGTGATCGATGTCGGGAATGGGGAACACCCAGCCGTTGCCGTAGAGCAGTTCGCAGCTCAGGTTCTTCGGTTGCTGGTCCACCGAGCCCGCGGAGAAGAAGCGCTCGGTGTTGAGCAGGGTGATAAACATCTGCGTGTAGATCTGGGTGCTGAAGTTGTGCCCGTTGGGATTGCCGTAGTACATGGCGATGGCGTCCTTGCCGTAGGTGTCGCGGACCGCCGCCAGCCGCTGCGCCGTTTCCTGCAGCGCCTCGTCCCAGCCGATCTCCTGCCACTGGCCGTCAATCTTCTTCACCGGTCTGGTCAGCCGCTCCGGGTCCTCGTAGATGTAGTGGAAGGCCTGGCTCTTGGCGCAGACATACCCCCGGGAGCGGTGGTTGTCCGGGTCGCCCTTGATGGAGAGGACCTGTTTCGCGGCGCGGTCCACTTCCATCACCAGCCCGCAGCTGGCTTCGCAGGTGGGGCAGCTGCGGTAGATAGTCTCGGTGGTCATGGCGTTACCTCGTCAGTGCAATGGAGCAAGCATACTTCAGGTGCGGGAGCTGGCCGAGTTCTTTATCGTCACCCGGTCCGTGTCGCGGGCAGCGACCAGGCGGGCGAGTTTGGGTTTTGCCCAGAGCTCGAAGTCGTCGATGACCTCGTAGACAACCGGCACCAGTACCAGTGACAGCGCGGTGGAACTGATCAGGCCGCCGATCACCGCGATCGCCATCGGTGCGCGAAACTCACCACCCGCGCCGATGGCCAGTGCCGTGGGCAGCATACCGGCCGCCATGGCGACCGTGGTCATGACGATGGGCCGGGCGCGCTCGCGGCAGGCGCGCAGGATGGCATCGTGCTGCGACGCGCCCTCGCGTTCGGCCTCGATGGCAAATTCCACCAGCAGGATGGAATTCTTGGCTGCCAGCCCCATGAGCATCAGCAGGCCGATCAGTGCCGGCAGCCCCAGTTCATTGTGCGCGATCAGCAGGCCCGCGATCGCGCCGGACAGCGACAGCGGCAGGGCGGTGAGAATGGTGATGGGTTTGAAAAAGCTGCGGAACAGCAGGACCATCACCGCGAATATGAGCCCGACCCCGGCCACCATCGCGCCGCCGAAGTTGTCGAAGAGGTCGGCCATGCGCTCGCTGTCGCCATACAGCGGCTGGTTGATACCCGCGGGCAGGGCCTGCATGATCGGCAGCGCGTGGATCGCCTGGTTGGCCTCGCCGAGGGAGATACCGTTGAACTGGGCCTCGACAATCGTGCGCCGCATGCGGTCGTAGCGATCGATGCGCGCCACGCCCGCCTGGAAGGAGAGCGTGGCCACCGCCGACAGCGGTACCTGCTTGCCGGAGGCGGTGGGCACCCGCAGGTTGCGCAGGGTGGACAGGTCGGCGCGCGCGGCGTCGGGCAACCGCACGCGGATCGACAGGCGCTGGCCGTCGGTGTTGAACTTGGCGGTGTTGGAGTCGACGTCCCCGAGGGTGGCGACCCGCGCGATCGCCCCCAGCGCCTCGGCGCTTACGCCGAGGCGCGCGGCCTCGTCCGGTTTGGGCGTGATGATCAGCTCCGCCCCCGGGCGCGGCGTGCGCTGGTGTACATTGGTCAGCCCGGGCACATCGCGCATCTGCCGCTCCAGCGTGAGAGCGGTGTTTTCCAGCAGCGCCGTGTCGTCCCCCGTCAGCACGATCTGGATTGTGGTGGTGCCGCCGCTGCCGCTGCGATCGAAACCGATACGGATATCGGGAATCGTCATCAACAGCGGCTGCAGGTCGGCCTGCACCTGCTGGGTGGTGCGGGCGCGATCGTTGGCAAGCAACACGGTTGCGCTGCCAGAGCGGATGTCGCCGTCCAGGTTGCCCGAGCCGACCAGCGTGAACACGGCATCGACGTCCGGCAGTGCCAGCAGTTTGCTGGTCAGGGCATTCGTGCTGCTGCGCATGTCAGCCAATGTCGCACCGGGCGCGCCGTCCAGGGTCAGTTGGATGATACCGTTGTCTTCGGGTGGTGTGACGCCATTGGGCAGTCTCGTCGCCAGGTACAGCGAGCCGATGGTCAGTCCCGCGCCTATCGCCAGTGACAGCCAGCGGTGCGCGAGCGCGAAATCCAGCGTCTGGCGATAAACGCCCTCAAAGGGCGGCCGCGGATGGGGATTATGCGCCGGCTGTATAAAGTAGGCCGCCAGCAGCGGCGTCAGCATCCGCGCCACCAGCAGGGAGAACAGCACGGCGATGGCGACGGTAAAACCGAACTCCTTGAAGAACTGCCCGGCGAAGCCGCCCATGAACGCCACCGGGAGGAACACCACGACGATGGTCAGGGTAGTGGCCAGCACGGCGAGGCCAATCTGGTCGGCGCCGATCATTGCCGCGTGGTAGGGATTTTCCCCGGTCTCGACGCGCTTCTGGATGTTCTCGATCTCGACGATGGCGTCGTCCACGAGAATACCGATCACCAGGGTCAGGGCCAGCAGGGTGATCATGTTGAGGCTGAAGCCCATGTAATGCATGACGGCGAACGCGGGAATGAGTGACACCGGCATGGCCAGCGCGGTGATGACCGTCGCGCGCCAGCTGCGCAGGAACAGGAACACCACCAGCGCCGCCAGCACCATGCCCTCGATCAGCGAGTGCAGGGTGGCGGTAAAACTTTCCTGGGTGCCGATGGCGATGGAGTAGACGCGCTGGAAACGCAGGTCCGGGTATTCCTGCGCCAGCTGCGCGGTGGCGCGCTCGATTTCGCGGGCCACCGCCACGTCCGAGGCCTTCGGGGTTTTCATCACCTGGAAACCGACCACCGATTGCCCGTTGAGCTGGGCGAAGCCGCGCCGTTCAGCGGCGCCGCTGGCCACGCTCGCCACGTCGGCAAGGCGGATTTCGCGCCCCGCGCTGGTGGAGATCACCATGTCGCCGAGGGATTCGACGGTGTTCGCCGCGCCCAGTACCCGCACCGTCTGCTCCCGTCCGCCGATCTCCGCGCGACCACCGGGCACATCGATGCTGGCGCTGCGCAGGGCGTTGTTGATCTGCGGCGCGGTCAGGCCGAGGGCCTCCAGCCGCTGCGGGTCCAGCGTGACATTGATCTCGCGGTCAATGCCGCCGACGCGCTTGACCTGGGCGACGCCGGGCTCCGTCACCAGGCGGCGGGCGATGACGTCATCCACCAGCCAGCTCAACTCCAGGTCCGTCTGGTGCTCGCCCGAGACGGCGTAGGTGACCACCGGCATGGAATCCATTTCAAATCGCTCGACGATGGGTTCCTCGGTGCCCCGCGGCAGGCTGCTGCGGACGCGGTCGATCGCGGCGCGCACCTCGTCCGTGGCTTTCTGCGGGTCCTCGCCAATCTCGAACTCGACGCGCGTCGTGGACAGGCCCTGGGTGACGGTCGACTGCACGTGGTCGACGCCGGCGATATTGGATACGGCCGCCTCGACCTCATCGGTGATCTGCGTTTCCACCTCGCTGGTGGCCGCACCGGGCAGTGTGATATGCACCTGGATCAGCGGGAACGACACGTCGGGATAGAGTTTCACCGGCAACAGTGTGTAGCCGAAGCCGCCCGCGATGATCAGGGCGATGAACAGCACCGACACCGGAATGGGGTTGCGGATGGACCAGGAGGAGATGCTCAGTCTCACCGGGTCGCCTCCGCCTCAGTCGCTGCCGGCTCCGCCTCCGGTTCGGGTTCCGCTGCCACCGGGTTCACGCGGTCGCCTTCCAGCAGCGACACGCCGCTGCCCAGCGCGATCAGGGTGCCCACGGGCGGACCCGCCTCGAGGGCGACATAGCCGGCGTCGCGGTTGCCGGTGCGCACCGGCACCCGGTGCGCGCGCTGCTGGTCGTCGACGGTGATCAGCCAGGGACCGTTCGCCTCCCACTGCACCGCTTTTTCCACGACGGCGGGAACCGGTGCCGCCACACGATTGAAGGCCACGCGGGCGTAGCCCCCCACCCGCAGGTGCGGATTGCGGGCGAGGCTGACGCGCACGCGCCCGAGCTTGGTCTGCGGGTCCACCCGCGGCGAGATCAAGCGCACCGTGCCGGGCAGCGTTTCCCCGGAGGGGATGCTGACCGTGGCGGCGTCACCGGGCGCGATGCGGGACAGCGCGGCCTCCGGCACTTCCGCGTCGAGTTCGACCAGGCCGTCCCGGGCAATCCGGAACATCGGTTGCGAGAGACTCGCGACATCCCCCGGCCGGATGGTGCGCTCCAGCACGATGCCGTCCACGGGCGCCACCACGGTCAGTCGCTGCTGCTGGGTCAGCAGTTCCGCCAGTTGCGCCCGGGCCACGCCCACGGACGCCTCCGACGTCCGGGCCTGGTAGCGCCGCGCCGCGATCTGCTCGGCGGACATGACGTTTCTGGAATCGAAGGTCTTCACGCGGTCCGCCTCGTCCCGCGCCTGCGCGGCCACGGCCTCCGCCTGCGCCAGGGCGGCCTGCGCCTGGTCTATCCGGGTCAGCAGTAGGTCGGGGTCGAGGCGCGCCAGCGGCTGGCCCCTGGTGACCTGCGCGCCTTCCTCCACCAGTACCTCGGCGACCTGGTAGCCGCCGACCTCCGGTCCGACCGCGGCCTCCTCCCGCGGCAGCAGGATGCCGGATGCGGTGAGCGTGTCGGCGATCGGGCGTTGCACCACGCGCGTCACGGTAACGGTGGGGGTCGCGAGCGCGGCGGAGTCAACGCCGCCCTCATCCGTTTCCCGCGCACAGCCCGCCAGCAGGATCGCGCCGGCCGCGCACAGCAGGGACAGGGTGGGTCGCAGTGGCCGCGCTCCTGCACGTTGCCTGTTCATTCCTCCAGCGCCTCGAGCCTGGCCAGCATGGCGGTGTGCCCCTCGAGCACGATGGTGTAGAAGGACTCCAGGTCCTGCAGCCCCTTGCGGGAGGCGGGGCTCCTGATGGCCTGCAGGGCGTCGCGCACCATGGCGGTGTTGGCCGCAGCGCGCCGCACCTGGGACTGCATCATCGCCGTGTAAGGGTGTTCGCGCATCTCGAAATAGCTCTGCCGGTCGCCCGCGCGGGAGCGGATCGTGATCAGGTCCAGGGACTCCAGTGTCTTGAGGCCAGTGCCGACGCTGGCGCGGCTGACCTGCAACTGGCGCGCGATGTCGGCGGGCGCCAGCGCCTTGCCGCTGACGATGAGCAGCGCCCACACCCTGCCGGTGATGCGCGTCAAGCCACCGGACTCGGCCACCAGGCCGAGCTGTTCGATGAAATCAGATTCTGCGGGGGAGAGCGCGGCGGGCACGGGTGTTGTCTCCATGGGGGCGGGGAACACCGCATTAAATACCGCCGTTATTGTAATTACAATCATTACTGTAATTACAATAATGTAATGCGGCCGGAGCGCTCGCGCACCGGTGTGTGTGGCAATCACCCGGTCCTTTTTGACCATCCATGATCCAGGCGGTGCCGCAGGCCGTATACTGCACCTTTCGTTCACCGCAATTGCAACCGGGGATGCCCATGAAATTTGCCTACCACGCCACGATGTGCCCGCCTGACCAATACCTGCCACTGGCCCTGGCCGCGGAGGCCGCCGGTTTCGATACCTTCACCTTTCCCGACAGCATCTGCTACCCGAAGGAAGGGTCGGACGTCTATCCCTACAATGACGACGGCACCCGCGAGTTTCTCGACGGCGTGCCGTTCCTGGAGCCCTTCATCGCCATTCCCTACCTCGCCGCGAAGACCGAGAAACTGCGCTTTACCACCTCGGTGGTGAAACTGGCGATTCGCCAGCCCGTGATCGTGGCCAAGCAATTGTCCAGCCTCGGGGTGATGATTGGCGACCGCTTTGGTTTCGGCGTGGGTATCAGTCCCTGGCCGGAGGATTTCATGGCGTCGCAAATCCCCTGGGAAAATCGCGGCAAGCGCATGGACGAGATGATGGAAATCATCAACGGCCTGATGAGCGGCGAGTACTTCGGTTACGACGGCGAGGTGTTCCAGCTCGACCCGATCAAGCTCTGCCCGGTGCCGGAGCACCATATTCCGCTGCTGGTGGGCGGCCACGCCAAGCCCGCACTGCGCCGCGCGGCGAAACTGGGAGACGGCTGGATTTCCGCCGGTTCTTCCATCATGGAGCTGCAACAGATGATCGATACGATTCAGGGCTTCCGCAGGGACTTCGGTCGCGACCACCTGCCCTTCGAGTACCACGCCATGACCGAGGCGGCCTACTCGGTCGACGGCCTGCACAACCTGGTAAACGCCGGTGTGACGGAAGTGATCATCGCGTTCCGCAACCCCTACGACGCCGAGCCCGATACCCAGACGGTGGCGGAGAAGGTGGGGATGATCAACTGGTACGCGGAGAACGTAATAGCGCCCTATCGCGCAGCTGCAGCACGATAACCGTCAGTGCCGGGAGCATGGTCAACGTGACCAGCGCCGCGCCGAGGATGCCGAACATCACGATGGCCCCGACACCCCGGTAGAGTTCGGTGCCCGCGCCGGGAATGAGCACCAGCGGTGCCAGCCCGACCAGCGTGGTGATCGTCGACATGGCGATGGGGCGCAGCCGCACGTCGACCGCTTCGGTGACCGCGGCGACGGCCTCCATGCCGCGCTCCTGCGCGTTCTGCACCGCCCGGTGCACCACGAGGATCGGGTTGTTGACGACCGTGCCCATCAGGATCAGGAAGCCGAGCATGGAGATCATATCGAAGGGCTGGACGATAGCCCGCCACCCGAACAGCGGCAGCAGGCCGCCGATGCCGTTGAGCAGCGCCAGTCCCACGATGCCGCCCGCGATGCCCAGGGGTATGGACGTCATGATGAGCAGCGGGTAACCCCAGTGATTGAAGATCGCCACCATGAGCAGGTAGATCACCAGCAGCGCGACCAGGTAATTGCCCAGCAGTGAATCGCGCGTGGCGTCCAGCTGGTCGGCTGCGCCGGAGATCATGATGTCCACGGCGGCGGGCAGCTGGCCCGAGTCGCGCAGGTAGTCCACCAGTTCCCGTTGTACCATGTCCACACCGGTCTCCAGGGGTATGCTGCGCGGGGGTATGATGTTCAGCGTCACGGTGCGCCGCCCGTTGACCCGGCGCAGGGAGTTGGTGTCAACGCTTTCCACGACGTCGGCGAGTGCGCCCAGCGGCAGGATGTCCCCGGCCGGCGTATAGACGGGCAGTTGATGCAGTGTATCCAGCGCCACCTCGCGACCCACGTCGCTGTAGAGATAAATGTCGATCTTGTCATCCGCCAGGAAAAACTCGTCGACGTAGCTGCCGTCCGTCAGCGCCGACACGATGAATCCGATGTCCTCCGCCGACAGTCCGAGTTCCGCCGCCCGATCCCAGCGCGGCCGCACTTCCAGCATGGGTTGCGCAAGCGACAACGAGGCCGGCTGGCTCTGGATGCGCGGCGCGTCGAACACATCGCCGGCACGCTGGTAGGCCGCCTGCGCGACACGGTAGATCGCATCGAGGTCGGTGCCGGCAATGTCGAGGTTGATGCTACGCGTGCCGCCGTCGTTGCTGGTGATGATCGAGCCGCGGGTCGCGAATGCGCGCATGCCGGGGTACTCCCGGTATTTGCGTTCCAGCGCATCCATCAGCGCGTCGATATCCCCGGCGTCCAGCGGTTCCGAGATGATCCGCAGGGAGTCGGCTCCCACCCGCAGGTTGTAATACGCCAGTGGCGGCACCGCGGTTTCTCCGCGCCGGTAAGCCGCGGGGTCGGCCTGCACATGGGGCAGCAACCAGGTTTCGATATCTGCCGCGATCTGCGCCATGGCAGCCAGGCTGTAACCGGGGGGCGCATTCATCACCGCGAAGACTTTCGGTTCCTCCCCTTCGGGCAGGTATTCCGCGGCGGGGGTCAGCCACCAGATCACCGCGCCGCTCAGCACTGTTGTAACGACGATGCAACTGATGCGCCTGGCGGGCGAGGCGAGCACGGCGGCTACCATCGCCAGGGTGGCGTCGCGGGCGCGCAGGCCGGGGTGTGGTCGACCTGCGCGGTCCGTGGTGTCCCCGGCGCGCGCAGGAGCGAAATTCAGCCGCGCTGCCGCGGTCGGTACCACCGTCACCGCCACCAGCATGGACGCCAGGATCGCGGCGGAGATGGCGATCGCGACATCCGAATACAGTTGGCCCGCTTCCTGTTCGACGAACGCGACGGGCACAAACACCAGCACGGTGGTCATGGTCGAGGCAAAGACGGCGGGCCACACCTGTCGCACGCCATCGACGGCGGCCCGAAAGCGCTCCACGCCCCTGCGTCGCTCCAGTGCGATGCTCTCCAGTACCACGATGCTGTTGTCCAGTGTCATGCCGATCGCAAAGGCGATTCCCGCCAGTGAAATGACGTTGATGGTGCGCCCCGCCAGCAGCAGTCCGAGGAATGCAACGATCACGCAGATCGGTATTCCGACCACTCCGGCCAGTGTCGCCCTCAACGACCGCAGGAAGAGGAACATCACCCCTGTCGCCAGCAGTGCGCCCAGCACCAGGTTTTGCCAGACATTGGCCACCGACTCCTCGACATACACGACGTCGTCGGCTATGCGCGTGATCTGCAGGCCCGCCGGCGCCAGTACCTCGCGATTGATGGCGGCTACCTCCCGGGTCATCTCGCGCTTGATATCGATGACGTTGGCACCTGATTCCTTGCGCAGCGTGATGAACAGGTTCTGGTCGCCGTTGAAGGTGGTCAGCGCTTCCTCCTCGAAATGGTCCAGCTGCACGGTCGCCACATCCGCCAGCCTGATGATCGTGTCACCGCGGCGCGCCAGTACCAGTGCCGACAACTCCTGCAGGTCCTCGAAACGGCCCACGGTGCGCAACAGGTACTGGCGTTTGCCGGCATCGATAGTGCCGCCCGAGCGGTCGCGATTACGGGCGCGCAGGGCCTCGCGCACATCCGGCAGTGACAGGCCGCGCTGCGCCAGGCGCGCCGGGTCGACCAGTACCTGTACCTGCCGCTCGACACCGCCGTACACGCTGACTTCGGAGACGCCGGCAACGCTGGCGAGGCGCGGCTTCACCGTGTCCTCGACAAAGTCCAGCGACAGGCCCATGTCGAGTTGCCGCGGGTTTCCCGGCAGGGGCGTAACGCTGAAAAACATGAAGGCGTTGCTGGAGAAGGAGTTGGCGAAGATGCGCGGCTCATCCACCGATTCCGGATAGGAGGGCACCTGGCTCAGGGCGTTGTTCACACGTATCAACATCTGCGTAATGTCCGTGCCCAGCGGGAATTCCAGCTCGATTTCCGCCCGGCCGCTGTTGGCCGTGGCGACGATGCGGGACAGGTTGGGCAGGTTGCGCAGGTAATCTTCCTGCTCCACCAGGATTTCCTTCTCGACATCCTGCGGTGTCGCCCCGGGCCAGTTGGTACGTACGCTGATGACCCGCACGTCGAGGTCGGGGATCATCTGCACCGGAATACGCAGCGCGGCCACGATGCCCAGCACGCAGACGATCAGGACAGTGACCGTCATCAGCGTCCCGCGCTGGATAATGTTCTCGAACACGGCGCTACCCCGGTGCTGCCGGCAGCACGACGACGCGCTGGCCGTTTTGCAGCGCCTCGTTGCCGCGCACCACGATCCTGTCCCCCGCCTGCAGTCCGGCGCGGATTTCTACGCGGCCCTCGAATACCTCGCCGGTTGTCACCAGGGTCTCGTTCACCTGCAACGCATCACCGGCCTGGTCGATCACCCAGACCACCACGCGGCCGTCGGGAAATTTCAGGATGGCATCGCGCGGCACTGTCAGGCCGCTGCGCCCGGCAGCCAGGGCAAGTCGCGCTCGCGCGGACATGCCGGGAATCATACGTTCATCATCCGCACCGGCCTGCACGCGCAGCAGAAAGGTGCGCGCGCCGGGATCGGTTACCGGGACGATGGTCGTGATCGAGCCCGTCCTGATATCCCCGGCGTCGTCGCCCAGGGTATAGGTCACCGGCGTAGCGAGCCCGACGTCCGCCACATAGTCCTCGGCTACCGGAAAATCCATGCGCAGTTCCTGCGTCGAGACCAGGGAGAGCACCGGTTGTCCCGGGTCGACCCATTCGCCCAGCTCGGTCTGCTTGGCGCTGACCACCCCGGCGAACGGCGCCCGCAGCTGGTGGCGATCCAGAACGCCCCGGCGGTAGCCGGCTTCCGCCTCTGCCCGTTGCAGTTCGGCTTCGTCCTGGGCGGCCTCGGCTTCCAGGTCCCGCACCACGGATTCGGCCACTGTGAATTGCAGCGCGAGTTTACGCGCCTCCTCGAGGCGCCGCCGCGCATCCGCCAGGGCGATGCGGGCCGCCGCGGCGCTGGCCTGTGCACTCTGCCACTGCCATTGGGCCAGCGCCGGGTCCAGTTCCAGCAGTACATCGCCCGCCGCGACCTGACTTCCCGCATCCACGGCCAGCGCGGTGACGAGTCCACCCGTGGCGGTGGAAAGGCGGGCGGAGCGGGCGGACGTCACCGAGCCGGTGAGCTGCACCAGTCGCTGGACAGGCTGCTCCCTGACCGTGTCGATTGTTACGGGTACACCCTGTTGGGGTTGCGCCGCCCCCGGCGTTGCGCCCAGGGCCGTCGTGAACAACAGCAGTGTCGCTGCTGTCCGGTGTGCCGAATGGTGAAGTAATAACACGCGCAATAGTCCGGTGTGGCCAAAACATAGAGGGTAGCGGCGGGGCGCCGTGAATACCACAGCGCCGCGCCGAAAATGGGCGGTCAGCGCGGCGAAAAGTTGGTCAAAACGCGGGTCTCAGGGCTGGACAAAATCCGTCACTTCAAGATTGAATCCCGACAGCGCGTTGAAGTGCACCGGCGCCGACATCAGGCGCATCTTGCCCACGCCGATGCGTTTGAGAATCTGCGAGCCGGTGCCGATGACACGGTAGTTCTGCACCCCCGCCGAAGTGCCGGGGCCGGTGACGCTGGCGGGCTCCGGAAACTGCAGAACCTCCGCGAGCTGCTGGCCCGCGCTGGCGTGTTGCCCTATGAGTACGACGGCGCCGTTGCCCGCCGCGGCGATATGTTCCATGGCGCGGCGGTAGGACCAGCCCGGGTCGGCACTCTCGATGCGCGTGCCGAGCACGTCGCGCAGGGTATTGATCGTTTGTACCCGCACCAGGGTTTCGTTGTTCTCGTCGATGGTGCCGCGCGTCAGCGCGTAGTGCACGGTGTCATCGATCAGGTCGAGGAAGGTGTGCAACTCGAATTCACCGAACTCGGTGAGCACGGTCTTCTGGTCGCGCAGCTCGATGGATTGCTCGTGCAGCGCCCGGTACTGGATGAGGTCGGCGATGGTGCCCATGCGCAGGTCGTGCTTGAGCGCGAACGCCTCCAGCTGTGGCCGGCGCGCCATGGTGCCGTCCTCGTTCATGATTTCAACGATCAGTGCCGCCGGTTCGAAACCCGCCATGCGCGCCAGGTCGACGCCGGCCTCGGTGTGTCCCGCACGGCGCAGCACGCCACCGGGCTTAGCGACCAGCGGGAAGATATGCCCCGGTTGCACGATATCCGCTGGTTTCGCATCCGCCGCCACGGCCGACAGCACCGTGTGCGCCCGTTGCACCGAGCTGATACCCGGGCCCATCCGCCGGGCCGCGTCGATGGACACGGTGAAGTTGGTCTCGTGCTGCGAGCGGTTGTCGCGCACCATCAGGGGCAGGTGCAACTGCTTTGCCCGCTCCACCGTGATCGGCATACAGATGAGGCCGCAGGCTTCACTGGAAAAAAACGTGATCACCTCGGGCGTCACGGCCTCGGCCGCGATGATCAGGTCGCCCTCGTTTTCGCGGTCCTCGTCATCCATGAGGATGACCATCTTGCCGGCGCGGATGTCGTCGAGAATGTCCGGGACGCTACTCAATGCCATGTTGCTGCCTCCAGAGGGCGTGGCGCACGCGTGGACGCGGCGCGCTGAGCGGCTACAGCAGTTCGATCGCCACGGCGGTGGCTTCGCCGCCGCCGATGCACAGGGCGGCGATACCGCGCCGCTTGCCCCGTTGTTTCAGTGCGTACATCAGGGTAACGAGTATACGCGACCCGGTGGACCCGATGGGATGTCCCTGGGCGCATGCGCCGCCGTGGACGTTGACCCTGGCGCGATCGAGTCCCAGGTCCTCGATCGCCATCATGGTGACCATGGCGAATGCCTCGTTGATTTCGAACAGGTCGACGTCGGCCACGCTCCAGCCGGTTTTATCCAGCAGCTTGCTGATCGCGCCGATGGGCGCGGTGGTGAACTCGCCCGGCGCCTGGCTGTGGCGCGCGTGGGCCAGCATGCGCGCCATGGGCTGCAGGCCACTGGCCGCCGCCTGCGTGGCGCTCATCAGCAGCAGGGCACTGGCGCCGTCGGAAATGGAGCTGGCGTTGGCGGCGGTGATGGTGCCCTCCGGGGCGAACGCCGGGCGCAGCGTGGGAATCTTGTCCAGCACCGCCTTGTGCGGTTGTTCATCGTCGGTGACCACGACCTCGCCCGTGCGCGTCCTGACCGTGACGGGCGCAGTTTCCGCGCGCAGCGAGCCGTCCTCGATGGCGCGCTGGGCCCGCGTCAGCGATTCGATGGCGAACGCGTCCATCTGCTGGCGCGTGATACCGCGCCGGTCCGCCGTTTCCTGGGCGAAGCTGCCCATCGCGCGGCCGGTGTAGGCGTCCTCGAGGCCGTCCGTGAACAGGTGGTCCAGCACGCTCCTGTGGCCCGACCCCACGCCCCCGCGCGCGCCGGGCAGCATGTGGGGCGCGCGGCTCATGCTTTCCATGCCACCGGCGATGACGGTCGTGTTGGTGCCGGCGACGATGCTGTCGTAAGCGAAGATGGCGGCCTGCATGCCGCTGCCGCAGGCCTTGTTGACGGTGACGGCGCCGGCGGTGGTGGGAATGCCGGCGCCGATGGCGGCCTGCCGGGCGGGGCACTGCTTGAGCGCCGCGGGCAGCACGCAGCCCATGAACACCTCGTCGACGGCGCCGGGTTCGACGCCGCTGCGCTCAAGCGTGGCGGCGATGGCCGTGGCCGCCAGCTCCGGCGCGGGGACTGCCGCAAGGCATCCCAGCAATCCCCCCATGGGTGTGCGGGCGCCGTCGACGATGACTACGGAAGTGAGACTCATGCGGGTGGCTCCGATGGTTTGCGGGTGTGGCCGCGAGCGCCGGGCCCGTGTGCCGCCGCCGCTCAAAAAGGGGCGCCAATTTAGCCACACGCCACCGTAATTCTCAAGGTTGCGTGCCGGCCTCGGGGTTGAACAGTTTGCCGCGCACCGCCTCCCGGTAGCGCAGCGGGCTCACACCGCAGGTGCGGCGAAACAGTTGCGAAAAATAGCTGACGTCCTGTATGCCCAGCTGCCAGGCGATGTCGCCGACCGTCAGGTTGCTGTGCCGCAGCAGGTCCTTCGCGCCGGCGATGCGCAGGCTTTGCAGGTAGGACAACGGCGTCATCCCGGTGGCGCGCTGGAAGCGCCGGTTGAGGGTGCGCGGGCTCAACTGGAATTTTTTCGCCAGGGCGCTGATCGCGATCGGCGCGGACAGGTGCGCTTGCAGCCACTGCTGTGCCTGTGCCACCACCTCGTCGTGGTGCGAGCTGTCCGCCTCGTTCTGGTAGGCGGCGGCGCGAAAGCTGCGCCGGATCTCCGGGGAGAACTGGTTCTCGACGGCGCGGGCGATGCGACTGCCGAACCACTCCTCCACGATGTGCACCATGAGGTCCGCGATGGAGTTCACGCTGCCTGCGCAGTAGATGTTGTCGCTCTGGGTGATCAGGTGGCGGGTCTTGAGGTCCACCGCGGGGTAGCGCCGGCTGAACTGCTCGAAATAGTTCCAGTGAGTGGTCGCGGCCCGCCCGTCCAGCAGCCCGGCCTCCGCCAGCAGGTAGCTGCCGGTGCCCACGCTGCAGATGCGCGTGCCCCGGGCCGCGTGTTCGCGCAGCAGGTTGCGCCACTCGGCAGCGGCCGTGACCGCCGGCAGCGGATTGCGCCAGATCGCCGGCAGCAGCAACAGGTCCAGGGGCGGGAGATCGGTGAATGCACTGTCGGGTTGCAGCACCACGCCGCTGACCAGCTTGACGGGGTGCCGGTCCCGCCCCGCCAGCAGGAAACGCACCCGCGACCGCCCGCGATCGCTCACGCTCGCCATCTGGCTGGCGGCCTGCAGGATCTCCATGGGCAGGGTAACACTGGTGGCAAGGGCCTGCGGGAAGAGTGCGGCGGCGGCCGTGTGCATGCGGTTGGTGTCCCACGAGGAGGTGACTGTCCAAATTACCATAAAAACTGTCGCATATTGCATGGTGGATACCGGGCCGCCTCCGTACACTGCTGGCAGGGTTCACGACGGGAGGACAGGGGTGACATGGCGAGGCAGCGTTTACCGGTGATTGTGGGTTTTGGTGGGGTCAACGCCGCCGGCCGGGTCTCGGGACACCACGCCTACGCCCGTATGGCCTACACCGCCCTGGGTACCGCGCAACGCGCGCGCACGCTCAGCGCGCTGGCCACGCTCATGGGCCTTCCCGGCGGTGCGGATCACGAGCAGCAGATTCTCGCGCACACCCTGGTCAGGCGGATCGAGCCCTCCCATTTCGACGTGAACGCGGTGCCGTGGAACCAGCGCCTGCCGGTGTTGAGCGACGAGCGGCCGGTGAGTTTCGACCTCGACCGCAAATACCTGCCCGACGTGCTCCCCCCGCACTGGGTGGTGCGGGGGACCTCGGTGACCCACGTGCACGTGGACATCACCGGGACGCAGGAGTTGCTGCTGCCGACCGCGCGCGAGTTCGACGTGAAGTCGGCCGGGCAGCTGCCCTCCGGCTTCGAGCCGGGCAAACTCTACCCCTCCCGCAACCATCCCCGGGGCCTGCAGATGACGGTCTACGCGGCGTCCGACGCGCTGGGCAGCCTCGGGCTGGACTGGGAACAGGTGAGCGCCCTGGTGCCCGTGGACGAGGTCAGCGTGTACGCCGGCAGCGCCATGGGTCAGCTCGACAGCGCCGGCGCGGGGGGCATGCTCAAGTCGCGCTACAACGGGCAGCGCGTGACGTCCAAGTACTGCCCGCTCAGTTTCGCGGAAATGCCCGCCGATTTTATCAACGCCTACGTGCTGGGGAGCCTCGGCGCTACCGGCGCCAGCCTCGGCGCCTGCGCCTCGTTCCTCTACAACCTGCGCCACGGCATCGACGATATCCGCAGCGGCCGCGCCCGGGTGGCCTTTATCGGCGCCGCCGAGGCGCCGATTACGCCGGAGATCATGGAGGGCTATTCCGCCATGGGCGCACTGGCCACGGAGAAGGGGCTGTGCCAGCTGGACGGCCTGCCCGCGGGGCAGGAGCCGGACTTTCGCCGCGCCTGCCGGCCTTTCGCCGAGAACTGTGGCTTTACCATCGCCGAGTCCGCCCAGATGGTGGTGTTGTGCGACGACGCCCTGGCCATGGAACTGGGCGCTACCGTGTTCGGTGCGGCGACCGATGTGTTCGTCAACGCCGACGGACACAAGAAATCCATTTCCGGCCCCGGTGTTGGCAACTACATCACCATGGCCAAGGCGGTCGCCGCGACCCGCGCCATTCTCGGTCAACAGGGCCTGCGCCGGGGTGGGCTGGTGCAGGCCCACGGCACCGGCACCCCGCAGAACCGCGTCACCGAAGCGGAGATCCTCAGCCGCACCGCCGAGGCCTTCGGTATTCCCGACTGGCCGGTGGTCGCCGGCAAGTGCTACCTGGGACACTCCCTGGGCGCCGCGTCCGGCGACCAGATCACCGCCACGCTGGGCATCTGGCAGCACGGCATCCTGCCGGGCATCACCACCATCGACAGTATCGCCTCCGATGTGCGCCAGCAGCACCTGGCGTTCAGCAACCGCCACCGCGAGGTCGACCCCGCCGGGCAAACCTACGCGATCATCAATGCCAAGGGCTTTGGCGGCAACAACGCCTCGGCCAGCCTGATGAGTCCCGTTACCACCCGGCGCATGCTGCAGGCCCGTTACTCGGCCCGCGCGTGGAAAAAATGGGAGCGTGCGAATGAAGCGGTGCGCGAGCGCCAGCAGGCCTATGACGACGGGATGATCGCCGGCACCATCAACCCGGTGTACAAGTTCGATCACGGGGTGCTGTCTGACGGCGATGTCGTGGTCGGCGCGCGGCACCTGACCGTCGGCGGGCACACCGTGCGCCTCGACGGGAAGTCGCCCTACCACGACATGCAAGTCGACTGAGTGGCGCCGCGTCCGGCCCCGTGACAGTGCAACCGGCCACCGCGATCGACCTGCGCATTCCCGGCCTGTCGCGCTCCCTGCAACTGTATCTCCACGGCGAGCAGGACCGGTACGTATCGCGGCGCCTGCGGGAGGAGGGCATCTGGGAACCCTTCGAGACCTCCCTGTTGCTGGGGCTCCTGCGTCCCGGGGACGTGTTCGTCGACGTGGGCGCGAATATCGGCTATTTCACCATCCTCGCGGCCAGCGCGGTGGGCGAGCAGGGCGCGGTCTTCGCCTTCGAGCCCGACCCGGACAACTACCGCCTGCTGTGCGCCAATGCCGTACTCAACGGCCTCGCGCACTGCGTCACGGCGGTCGAGGCGGCGCTGTCCGACGCGGCGGGGGAGGGGCAGTTGTTCCTCAGCGAGGACAACCTCGGGGATCACCAGGTCTATGCCGGCGATGAGCACCGGCGCAGCCTGCCCATCACCCTCTGCCACGGCGGCCGCTACCTGGCGCCGCGCCTGCGGCGCATGGACCTGCTGAAGGTCGACACCCAGGGTTCGGAATTCCGGGTGATGGCCGGACTACTGCCGCTGCTGGCGGCCCTGCCCGCGCCGCCGCGGATCATGATCGAACTGACGCCCCACGCCCTGCGGCAGGCCGGTGCCAGCGGTCGGGCGCTGATCGAACTGCTGGCGACGCTGGGGCAACCGATGTGGATTATCGACCACCTCGAGGGACGTCTCGCCCCCAGCAGCGCGGAGGAGCTGGCCCGGTGGTGCGACAACTGGGACCGGGTGGCCGAGGCGCGGGGCTTCATGAACATCCTGGTGGGTCCGGCGGCCTGAGCGCGGCGCCGCGCGGGTGCCGCAGGAGTGAAAAATGCTGCTATCATTGCTGCCCCGGACACCACCAGCGCGAGCTCATGAGCGACGAACTTCACTTTTTACAGCAGCGCAATTCCGCCCCCAAACTGACCGAACCCGCCCCCTCCGCCGCCCAGCGGCAGGCGATCTTCCGCGCCGCGCTGCGCGCGCCGGATCACGCCTGGCTGCGGCCCTGGCGATTCATCACGGTGGAGGGCGGGCGTCGCGACCACCTGGGCGAGTTGCTGGAGCGCTGCCTGCTCCTGCGCAACCCGGGGGCCGATGAGGCGGCGCGCCTGAAAGCGCGCAACGCGCCGCTGCGGGCGCCGCTGCTGGTCGTGGTAGTGGCCCGGTTGTCAGAACATCCGAAGGTGCCGCCCGCAGAGCAGCGCCTGTCGGCTGCCTGCGCGGCGCACGCCATCCTGCTGGCCGCCGAGGCCTGCGGCTTCGCCGGCATCTGGCGCACCGGCGACGCGGCTTATGATCGGGCGGTCATGCGCGGGCTCGGCCTCACTGACAACGAGGAAATTGTCGCATTCATCTACCTCGGCACCCGCGACGGTGCGGCCAAGAACATCCCGCCACTCGATACTGCCGATTTCGTGTCAACTTGGTAGTATGCGTGCTCTGCCATCCACGGACACCAACGACTAGAGGCTGCCATGATCCCGAGTTTTGAAACCCTGCACGTTGCGCTGGAGGAACACGTGGCGACCGTGAGCCTGAACCGACCGGACAAGGCCAATGCCATGAACGCGGCAATGTGGGAAGAGTTGCAGGCCTGTTTTGAGTGGCTGGACCGTGAGCCGTCCGTGCGCGCCGTTATACTGGCCGGCAACGGCAAGCATTTTTGCGCGGGCCTGGACCTCACCGTGTTCGGCAACCTGCACGGTGACTCCGCCGACCCGGCGCGCCGGGCGGAGCAGTTGCGGCGCACGATCCTGCGCCTGCAGGGCAACCTCACGGCGATCGAGCAGTGCCGGGTGCCCGTGCTGGCCGCCATTCACAAGACCTGCATCGGTGGCGGCGTCGACATGACCTGCTGCGCCGATATGCGCTATGCCACCGAGGACGCGTACTTTTCGATCCGCGAAATCGACATCGGCATGACCGCCGACGTGGGCACGCTGCAGCGCCTGCCGAAACTCATTCCCGACGGCGTGGCGCGGGAACTGGCCTATACCGGGCGTACGATGGATGCCGAGGAGGCCCGTGCACTCGGCTTCGTCAACCGGGTGTTCGAGAACCGCGAGACCATGCTGCGCGAGGTCACCGCCATCGCCAGGGCGATCGCCGCCAAGGCCCCGCTGGCAGTGCGCGGCACCAAGGAAATGGTGCTGTACTCGCGGGACCACAGCGTGGCCGACAGCCTCAACTACATCGCCACCTGGAACGCCGGCATGATGAGCCAGGTGGATCTCCAGTCGGGCATACAGGCGCAGGCGAGCAAGACGCAGGCCGTTTACGAGGACTGACCGCACGTGGCTGCATGGGTTGGCGGTGCGACCGTGCAGGTCGGTCAACAGGTGCCCGGCGCCAGGCCTTTCGGAGAGTAATACATGAAGTTATTGTCCCGGCTCAACCGGCCGTGGTTGCATTTTATTCTGCTGGGCAGCCTGCTGTTCTACCTGCGCGGCGTGTATTTCCCCGATCCCAAACCGGCGATCGGCCCGCTCAGCGAGGCGCGCAAGGCGGCGCTGCAGGAACAGTGGTTCGCCAGCGTCGGCCGGGCGCCCACCGCGCAGCAGATGGCGAGCATGGTGGAAGCGGAACTGGACCGGGACATGCTGTTCCAGCGCGCCCTCGAACTGAAACTGCACCTGTACGACACGGTGGTGTACCAGCGCCTGTTGCTCAACATGCGGTTCCTGCAGATGGGCCAGGACAAGTCCGACGAGGAGTTGTACCGGCAGGCGCTGGACATGCGCCTGCACCTCGGTGACGAGGTGATCAAGCGCCGCATGATACAGGTCATGGAGCAATTGCTGCTGGCCGCCAACCCGCCGCGGGAGCCCACGGAAGCCGAAGTCGCCGCCGAGTTCGCGCAGCGCAAGGAGGAATTGCGCAGGGCGCCGCGCTACTCCATCGAGCACATTTATTTCAATCGTGAGCGCGAGGGCGAGGCGGACGCCGTGATCGCAAAAATCAGGGAGGAGCACCTCACGCCGCAGCAGGCGCGGGAATTGAGTTCACCGTTCCTGCCGGGGTACCAGTTTACCGGGCAGACGCCGGACCAGCTGGCGCGTCATTTCGGCGCCGCCTTCGTGCAGAACCTGGAGCGTGCCAACCCCCAGCCCGGATCATGGGTGGGGCCGATACGCTCCACCTACGGGCTGCACTACGTGTGGGTGGAGGCACTGGAGCCGGCGCGGGACGCCACCCTCGATGAAGTCCGCGTGCAACTGCAGCGCGACCTGGAATCCCGGAACAAGGAAGCCGCCCTGCGCGACAGCATCAGGGCCATGCGCCAGAACTACGAGATCAGACAATGAAGAACGTGCGGATGCTGTTGGTGCTGGTGCTGGGTTTGTGCGCGGTGCAGGTCGCGCAGGCCCACCGCTTCGCACCGTCGCTGCTGAAGGTCGACGAGACCGCGCCCCTGCAGTACAACATGGTGTGGAAGACGCCGGCCCAGGGTGTAAGCAATGTGCCGTTGCGCCCGGTCTGGCCGGAAGCCTGCGAGGTCGTGAACGCGAGCGAGCCGCAACTGGAGGACACGGGCGTGGTCACCAGTTGGCAGCTGCAGTGCGCGAAACTGGGCGCCAACGGGCTGGTGGGCCAGACCCTCGGCGTGGCCGGGCTGGGCGCCAACCAGGCCTCGGCCATGGTGATGGTGACCCTGCTGGACGGGCGCCGTTACCAGCAGGTGCTGGACACGGAGAAGTCGGGGTTCGTGGTGCCGGCGGAATCCACCGCCGGCGACGTGATGAGCGATTACACCCGGCTCGGTATCGAGCACATCTGGATGGGCATCGATCACCTGATGTTCGTGTTCGGCCTGTTGTTACTGGTGGGCGGCGGAACGCGCCTGCTGTGGACCATCACCGCCTTCACCGTGGGCCACAGCATCACGCTGTCGCTGGTGACCCTGGGCTTCTTCGACTACCCCGTGGCCCTCGTGGAGTTCCTCATCGCCCTGAGTATTTTCGTGCTGGCGGTAGAGCTGACCCGCACGGCCAAGCACGATGCCCTGTGGCGCAACCCCTGGTGGCTGGCCGGCGGTTTCGGCCTGCTGCACGGCATGGGTTTCGCCGGCGCGCTGGCCGAGACCGGCCTGCCCCAGGACAACCTGCCGCTGGCGCTGCTGTTCTTCAACGTCGGGATCGAGATCGGCCAGCTGGCCTTTATCTTCCTGGTACTGGCGATCTGGCACGTGATTCGCAAACCGCTGGCGCCGTTCGGGGATCGCCTGATGCCAATCCCTGTCTACATTCTCGGCGCGATGTCCGCGATGTGGTGTATCGAGCGGGGGCTGGTGGCGCTGCTCGCCTGAGGTCTGCCTGGGCCAGTGGCTCCCGGCGGTTAAATAGTTGATCCACGTCAAGCCTCAGCCAGCCGTAAAGTCGTTCGCGGTGGCGGCGTTCCTGATTTTGTGATTACATCAGTTCAAGGGCTGCCTGACAGACCGCTCGCCCTGCAGAAGATCACAATTCGAACAACTGGAACACGGAGTCAAACCCCATGAGCAGCCATGCCCAACGCATTCGGACGTCGCAATTTTTGGGGGGTACACTGCTGCTTGCGGCGCTGGTCGTACCGTGCGTCAACGCCCAGCAGGTCACCGGCACCCTCGGTTCGCCCGCCGCCACCACGACCATCAGCGGCACGCAACTCCCGGCACCTGCGCCAGCCTTCGGCGGCGTGATCAAGGACGATGCGCTGCAGTCCAAGCCCTGGTGGCCGCCGCGGGTGGTGCCACCCAAGGGGGCACCCAACATCCTGCTGATCATGACGGATGACGCCGGCTTTGCCGTGCCGAGCACATTTGGCGGGGTGATCCCGACGCCGACCATGGACCGCATCGCCAATAACGGCCTGCGCTACAATCGCATGTTTTCAACGTCATTGTGCTCGCCCACGCGTGCCGCGCTCATCACCGGGCGCAATCACCACTCGGTCGGTTTCGGGGTGATCGCGGAACAGGCTACAGGCTTCCCCGGCTATGACAGCATCATCGGCGCGGACAACGCGACCATCGGTCGCATCCTGCGCGACAATGGCTACGCGACCAGCTGGTTTGGCAAGGATCACAATACGCCAACCTATGAGGCCAGCCAGGTCGGGCCCTTTGACCAGTGGCCAACCGGCATGGGCTTTGATTACTTCTATGGCTTCGTCGGCGGCGACGCCAACCAGTGGGGCCCGAACCTGTTCCGCAACACCACGCAGATTTATCCGTGGATCGGTCACGAAGGCACCCTGAAAATGGATCGGTCCGATCCGAACGCGAAGATCTGGCCGGTCACTGGCAAGGAGCCCTCCTGGAACCTGGTCACGGCAATGGCGGACGACGCCATTGACTGGATGTACCGGATTCACCAGACCGATCCCGAGCAGCCGGTGTTTCTGTACTATGTGCCAGGCGCCTCACACGCGCCGCACCACCCGACCAGGGAGTGGGTGGACAAGATTCACGCGATGCACCTGTTTGACGACGGCTACGAAAAGCTGCGCGAGCGCATATTCGCGAACCAGAAGAAAATGGGTGTGATCCCCGAGGACGAGCAGTTGACGCCCTGGCCCAAGGACGTCCTGACGCCCTGGGACGAGCTCTCTCCCGAGGCGCAGAAACTGTATATCCGCCAGGTCGAGGTATTCGCCGCTTACGTCGCCTACAGCGACTATGAGATCGGCCGGGTAGTCCAGGCCTTCGAGGATCTCGGTAAACTGGATAACACGCTGATCATTTACCAGAACGGCGACAATGGCACCAGCGCCGAGGGCGGGCCCGAGGGAACATTCAGCGAGGTCGCCTTCTTCAACGGCGTCCGTCCGCCGATTGATGTACAGATGAAGTACTACGAGGCGTGGGGCACAGAGTTCGCCTACAACCACATGTCGGCGGGCTGGTCCTGGGCATTTGACACCCCCTTCGACTGGTTCAAACAGAACGCGTCCAGGCTCGGTGGCGTCAACCAGAATATGGTCATCTCCTGGCCGGCGCGCATCAAGGATAAAGGCGCCCTGCGCCACCAGTTTGCGCACGTGATCGATGTCGTGCCGACGCTGCTGGAGGTCACCGGCATTCCCGCCCCGGATTACGTGGACGGCATCAAGCAGAAGCCGATCGAGGGTACGAGCTTCGCCTATACCTTCGACGACGGCAAGGCGCCGTCACGGCACAAGACGCAGTACTTCGAGATGATGGGCCAGTGGGCGCTTTATCATGACGGATGGCTGCTGAGCACCAAGGTCGACCGCGTACCCTGGGATGCTTTCAGCCCCGCGAACCCCGACCCGCTCAACAACCAGGTGTTCCAGCTCTACGACCTGACGAAGAATTTCAACCAATCCGAGGATATCGCCGCACAGCATCCGGACAGGGTCGAGACAATGCGCAAGATGTTCGTGGAGGAAGCTAAAAAGTACCAGGTATTCCCGCTGGACGCGTCGGTTGGCGCCAGGGTGGCCGCGGCGCGGCCCAGCCTTACCGCCGGGCTGTCCGAGCTGGTCTATACACGGCCGATGACGGGCGTTCCGCAGGGCGATGCACCCTATCTGCTCGATACGTCCTACACGCTGACGGCGGATATCACGGTGCCCAAGGGTGGGGCCGAGGGAATGATCGCGACCTCTGGCGGACGGTTCGCCGGGTGGGGTTTCTACCTGCTCAAGGGCAAGCCGGTGTTCTGCTGGAACCTGCTGAATCTGGAGTGGATAAAGTGGGAGGGCCCGGCGGCGCTCGCGCCCGGCCAGCATACGCTGGAGTTCGACTTCAAGTATGACGGGCTCGGCGTTGCTACCATGGCCTACAATAATTTTTCCGGCATTGGCCAGGGCGGCACCGGCACGCTCAAGGTGGACGGGAAGGTGGTTGCTACCCAGCGCATGGAAAAGACGCTCCCCATAATCCTGCAGTGGGATGAAAGCTTTGATATCGGCTCCGATACCATTACCGGTATCAACGACGCGGATTATCTCCCGCCGTTCCCGCTGACCGCGCAGTTCAACAAGCTGACAATCAAAATCGACCGTCCGCAGCTGTCACCCGAGGACATCAAGACCCTGGAGGAGGGCATGAAGAAAGTCGCCCTGGGTCGCGAATAGGTTCGTAGCCGTTGTGATGCGCAATGGGCCGCCCCGCAAGGGGGCGGCCCATTGCGTTGACGGCCAGGTCGCCCAGCGCCCGCTGCGCCACGCGTCACACCAAGCTGATAGCCTGCCTGCGTACTTTCTGGCTGCGTAATTTTCACACTTCCCAACAATCCGGCGGAATTTCGCCCGGGCGCCATTGTCCGCCATCCTGCCTGTGGCTATGCTTGGGCGCTTCGTGCGCTCACGGGAACAGGAATACAAGGCGATGATAGCGGCAATGTCGACGGATGCGTGGATCACGCTTCTGGTGGTGGGCCTCAGCCTGGCGTGCCTGGTCAGCAACCGCTTCTCGCCGGAGATCGTGCTGGTGGGCGCCCTGAGTTCCCTGCTGCTGGTGGGTGTGCTCGACACGTCGCAGGCGCTGGCGGGGTTCGCCAACCCGGGCCTGGTGACCGTCGCGGTGCTGTACGTGGTGGTGGCGGGACTGGTGGATACCGGCGCCGTGCAGGCGTTCGGAGCCAGGCTGCTGGGCAAGCCGCGCAGTATAGCGGGAGCGCAGGCGCGCCTGATGCTGCCGGTCATGGGGGTGAGTGCATTCCTCAACAACACCCCGGTGGTGGCGATGTTCGTGCCCGTGGTGGGTGAGTGGTGCCGCCGCCACCAGTTGTCCGTGTCCAAGCTGATGTTGCCCTTGAGTTACGCGGCGATTTTCGGCGGTTGTTGCACACTGATCGGCACCAGCACCAACCTGATCGTGCACGGGCTGGTGCTGGAGCAAACCGCGCTCGGCCCCATGGGATTTTTCGATATCGCCGCCGTCGGGCTGCCGGTGGCGCTGGTCGGCTTTGCATACGTGCTGGTAACGCAGCGCTGGTTGCTGCCCGAGCGCATTCCCCCTCTGCACCACTCCGGCAGTGTGCGCGAGTACACCATCGAATTCATGGTCGCCAAGGGCAGCGCGCTGGTTGGTAAAAGTATCGAGGAGCGGGCCTGCGACACCTGCCTGGGGTGTTCCTGTCGGGCATCTGGCGCAATGACCAGCTCATCGTGGCGGTTGCGCCGACCGAGTTGCTGCTGGCGAACGATCGCCTGGTGTTTGTCGGCGCGGTCAACTCGGTGGTGGAACTGGTGCGGCAGCCCGGCCTGACCCCCGCGCCGGAAAATGTGTACGACCTGGAGACGCCGCGCAGCAACCGGCAGCTGATAGAGGTAGTGATATCGGGCAATTGCCCGCTGGTCGGCACACGATCCGCGATGCCAAATTCCGCTCCCAGTACGATGCGGTGGTGATCGCGGTGGCGCATAACGAGGAGCGGATCGCGGGCCGGATTGGCGACATCGTGCTGCACCCCGGCGATACCCTGTTGCTGGAAGCGAGACCCTCCTTTGTGCAGCAACAGCAGCATAATCGCGATTTTCTGCTGGTTCACCCCCTGCAGGGCGAAGCGGTGCCGCGCCACGAGCGCGCCTGGCTGGCGACCCTGGTGCTGGTCGGCATGGTGGTGCTGGCGACCGCCGGCTGGCTGTCGATGCTGGAGGCGGCGCTGCTGGCCGGCGGGCTGATGCTGTTGACGCGGTGCACCAGCGCCGCATCGGCCCGCGCGAGTGTCGACTGGTCCGTACTGGTGATGATCGGCGCGTCGCTGGGCCTGGGCAGCGCGCTGGAAGTGAGCGGCGCGGCCAGGGCGATTGCCGGCAGTGGCCTGCAGTTGGTCGGCGAGCAGCCCTGGCTGGCCCTGCTGGTTATCTATGGACTGACCACCCTGCTGACCGAGGTGATCACCAACAACGCCGCGGCCGTACTGATGTTCCCATCGCGCAATCGACGGCCGAGTCACTGGACGTTTCCTTCTGGCCGTTCATCGTCTGCCTGATGATGGCAGCATCCGCCAGTTTCGCCACGCCGATCGGTTACCAGACCAACCTGATGGTCTACGGTCCCGGCGGCTATCGCTTCTCTGATTACCTGCGCATCGGCGTGCCGCTCAATCTCCTCCTTGGGCTGGTGACTGTCGCACTGGCACCGCTGGTCTGGCCGTTCAACTAGCAGGCAGTGCATGCGCAAGCGAGCAGGCCCGCGGGCCTGCTCGGGGGGAACGCACCTGGCCGGGGCCGGTTAACCGGCAATCGTCCGGTAGATGTCAGAGAAGGATACGGCCCGCTCGCTGATCAGGACGGGTTCGTGCATGCGGCGGGCGATACTGTGTGCCGAGACGATCCCGCGCAGTGAGCGGTTCTGCGTATCCACCACAATCAAATGGTGTTCGCCGAATTTTTTCATGGTCGCCAGCACCTCCCCGACGTTGGCGAGCCTGAACTCGCAAAAATCGAGCGCGCGCAGGCGATGACGGGGTGTCATCACCTGCTCCACGGTCATCTCGCTCCAGCGCAGGCGCGCATGTCCCGATTCCCTCATCACCTTTTCCGATACCAGGTCTTCGAGTGAAATCACTCCCCGGAAGGACTCCTGCGGGTCGATCACCAGGAAGAGTTTGCTGTGCGTGCGCTTCATCACCTCGCGGGCGCCATCGATGGTCGTGCTCTGCTCCAGCATCAGCGGTTGCTGTTCCTTGAAGTCGGTAAACACCTGCATGGCCGGGCTGTGCAGGTTTAGCGGGTGGTTCGCCGTGGGGCGTTCAATGTCGCGGATGGTGCTGGTAAACAGTGTGTCAATGTCCTTGAAGGTCGTCATAAGATCGTGCTCCTGACCGGGCGCGGCACTACGCCGTGCGCCACTGCCGCGCCGGTCTACAGGGTAATTGGGTAAAGCGTTCTTGCGGGGGAGGTCAGGGCCGGGGCGGAGCACGCGCCCGGCTGGAGGTGAAGGCGCTATCGGGTTGCGGATCCGCGTAGGCGGTCGCCACGCTGTAGCGCGGCGCGCTCAGCGTGACGACGCCCTCGGGCGCGCGGTTGGCTTTCTGGTCGTCCCCGTCCCGCTTGCCGTTGTCGGTGTCCGGCAGGGCAATGACCGCTACCAGGGGATCTTCAAGACAGGCACCCTTGGCAAAGGCGTTGGTGCCGGTGCCGGGCAACATGACCGCCGTGAGCAGCAGAAAAACCGCTGCGGGCAGTAACGACCGGGTAAGTGTGCTGTTCACGTTATCGGGTGGGGTCATCCACCTCCAGTAGCGCAGGCAGCTGCCTGCTCCGGCGAGTATAGATCAACCGCGCCGTGGATAGTTCGGCGGCGCCCGGAATATTTTTGGCAGTATTGCGCCGCGCGGCTGCGGCTGACCCCAACCCGGCATCCGCGCGTCCCGGGGTTTGTCGGGCGCTCACACCCAGAGGATGAGCATGTAGCCGACCAGAAAGGCCACAGTCAACTGGGGGGTATAGCGCAGGTAACTCACGAAGCCCAGCCCCTGAACCTTGCTCATCATCAGCACGCCCGCGGCGGAGCCGATGGACAGCAGCGATCCTCCCACGCCGACGCAGTAGGTAAACCCCAGCCAGTCCTTCACCGGCATATTGAGATCGGCTTTGAGCACGGCGGCGGTGAGCGGCACGTTGTCGATAATCGACGAGATACACCCGATGAGGAAGTTGGCCATGTCGGGGACGAACAGCGCGTAGAGCTGGGTGATCGACTCCAGCGCCCCGATCTCTTTCAGCATGCCCACGATCAGCAGGATACCGAGGAAGAACAGCAGGGTGTCGAACTCGATCTTGCGGATGTAATCGATGATCGGCATCGGGTCCTCCTCGCGGCTCATGAAATTCGCCAGCAGGAAAACGATGGACAGGCCGAAGATGAAAACCAGCAGGGGCGGCACGTGGACAATCAGGTTGATGACCAGCGTCAGCACGATGGTGGAGATGAAGATGATGGCCACCCAGATATCGAACCGTGATTCGTGGATTACCGCGCGCTTGGGGGCCAGCTTCCCATCGAACCCCGGCATCAGCATGGCCGCCAGCACCAGACAGCCGGTCAGTCCCGGGAGGACAATGGCGAACAGGTCGCTGATGCCGACCTTGCCCGAGGTGAAGATCATCAGGGTCGTCACGTCGCCGGTGATCAGCGACGCACCGCCGGAGTTGATGGAGAACACGGCCAGCACGGCGAGCTTGATGTTGCTCCTGGTGTCCAGCTGTAGCGAGTGAATGAGGGCGAAGGTCACCAGCGTGGTGGTGATGTTGTCGCAGAAGGAGGAGAACACGAAGGCGAAGACGGCAAGGAAGGGCAGTACCGCCTTCTGCGGCATGTTCTCCGGCAGCAGTCGGTAGACCACGGCTTCCACCATGCCGTGCTGGTTGAGATAGGCGACGAACGTCATGGCCGCGAACAGGAATAGCCACAGCGATGCGATATCGAGGATATTCTCGGAGAAGGCGGATTCGATGGCGCCGTGGTCGGGTCCGACCGTGAACAGCAGTATCCAGCACAGGGTGCCCAGAAAGAGGGTGGACTTGGCCTTGTTGATATGAATCACGTCCTCCAGGGCGATCGCCAGGAAGGCCAGCACGGCGAGCACGATCAGCAGGGAATTGAGGATGGTGGGGTTCCTTGGGTGACGACCGGGGTGCCGGTGCTGTGGGCGCGGGCATACTACACGGGAATACCCCTGCGCGAATACCGGTCAAATGTCACAGGGGAGCGGCGGGTGTATACTCTCGCCGTTTTATCCCACTCCCGACCCCGCACGAGGACATGACCATGCCAGCCACCGGACTCCAGCTACGCTCCACCGTCAGGGCCGACAACACCCTGGAAATCACCCTGGTGGACGTCCCGGTCCCGGAGCCGGGCCCCGATGAGGTGCTGGTGCGGGTGGAGGCCACGCCGCTCAACCCGTCCGACCTGGCGCTGTTGTTCGGCCCCGCCGACCTGGCCACCGTGCGGGTATCCGGCACACCGGAGCGGCCGATCGTCACGGCGGATATACCCGCAGAGATGATGAAACTGGTGGCGGGGCGCGTCGGCGAGTCCCTGCCGGTCGGCAACGAGGCCGCCGGCACCGTGATTGCCGCCGGTGCCTCGGAGGCGGCGCAGGCGCTGCTCGGCAAGCTGGTCGGGATTATCGGCGGTGAAATGTACGGGCAGTATCGCTGCGTCAACGCCTTCATGTGCCTGCCGCTGGAAGCGGGCACCACGGCGGCGGAAGGGGCTTCCTGCTTCGTCAACCCGCTGACCGCCCTGGCCATGGTGGAGACCATGCGCAGGGAAAAGCACACCGCCCTGGTGCACACGGCGGCCGCCTCCAACCTAGGCCAGATGCTCAACCGCATTTGCCGCAACGAGGGCATCGAGCTGGTGAACATCGTGCGCAAGAGCGAGCAGGAAGAGATCCTGCGGGCACTCGAGACGCGCTGGATTGTCAATTCCGGCAGCGCGGGGTTTTACGACGAACTGACCGCTGCGCTGGCGGCCACCGGCGCCACCCTGGCCTTCGATGCCACCGGCGGCGGCAAGCTCGCCAGCGCGATACTCACCTGCATGGAGGCGGCGGCGGTGCGCAAGATGACCACCTACAACCGCTACGGCAGCGATGTGTTCAAGCAGGTGTATATCTACGGCGGGCTGGACCGCTCCCCGACGGTGCTGACGCGCAATTTCGGTTTCGCGTGGAGCGTCTCCGGCTTCCTGCTCACGCCCTTCCTGCAAAAGGTGGGGATCGAAAAGAGCCTGCAGATGCGGGCCAAAGTGGCGGCCGAGATAAAAACCACCTTCGCCAGCCACTACACGCGGGAAGTGTCGCTGGCGCAGGCGCTGTCGCGCGAAGCCATCGCCGTCTACGGCAGGCAGGCCACCGGGGAGAAGTACCTGATCAAGCCGCAGGACTGACGGCGCGCTAGCGCCCGACGTCAAACTGCCACGGCGGGAACGCGGCGCAGCCGAGAGCCTGGTAATCACTGGCGTCCCACACGTCATCGCCGGCGTTGGCGTGCAGGAACAGGCGCACGTAGAGTTCGCACCGGCTGCGCATGTCGGGCAGGTTGGGGTCCCGCGCCACGCGCTGCCGGAGCATCGCCACCGTCATGGGTTCGCGCGCCATGTGCGGGCCGCCACCGGCGGTGGTGTCCAGCACCATGAGGTTGGGTCCGTCCGCGTTCCACGCCTGCCACAGGGGTAACACACCGCTGCGGCCCCGCCCCGGCGCGCCGGTCCTGGCGAACTGTGTCCAGTAACTGCGCATCTGCGCCGCGAGTAAGTCGCGGCCCGGCGTATTCTCCTTGTTGTACAGTCCCGGCACGGTGATCCCGTTCTCGAAGTTGTCGAAGATATAGGCGACTTCCAGGCCGTGTCCCGCGCCGAGCAATTCCCCGTAATCGACCAGCCAGTTCCTGCCCCCCTCATCCCAGTCCCAGCGGTAGGCGTACACGGGCTGCGTGCTGTGGGCGGCGATGATGTCGGCGGCGCCGTCCACGGCCAGCGCTTTCCAGATATCGCTGAGGTAGGCGGCGGTGCTGTTATAGGCCTGCTTGTCCCGGATGTGCGGGATGAGGCCGAGGCGGCGATCAACGAAGTCCGGGTCCTGGGCCAGGAACAGTTTCATTTCATCGCGGTTGGTGCCGGTGATCAGGGGCACACTGTTGTAGCGTGCGGGATCGGTAAAGACGTCGTAGAGCGTCGCCTCGGGGAGTACCGTGCCGTCGCGAAAGCCTTGGGGCGCGCCGTACATGCCGGCGCCGCCGCTTATCCCCTCGAGGATCTGCTGCGGGGTGCGGGCGTACATGAACTGGCGAATCTCGTCATCCGACAGCAGTTGCTGCATGGCCCTGGCGGCGTCGCGGTCGGTGGCGCGCCCGGCGTTCTGCAATTGCAGCGCCAGCCACTCGCGGGAGCTGAGTTTCTGTCCCGGTTGTGGGTCGTCGGTGAAGTTCTCCGCGCGCCAGCGCGGCGTGGTGCTTACCGAACCGCTCTGCACGATGGCCCGCTGGAACAGGCCCTTGGCCAGCGGCGAAGCCAGCAGCGCATAGACGTTGCGGCCACCGGCGGACTCGCCAAAAATGGTGACGTTGTCGGGGTCCCCGCCAAAATTGGCGATGTTGTCCCGCACCCACTGCAGCGCCGCAATCATATCCAGGTTGGCGTAATTCCCGCTGGCGTCGAGGGCGTCCCGGTCGGGGGTGCGCAGCGCGGGATGGCTCATCCAGCCGAGGAAGCCCAGCCGGTAGTTGATGGTGACCACCACCACCTGCTCGCCGCCGGCCAGCCGGTTGCCGGGGTAGGTATTGGCGGTGCCGATGGTGTTGCCCCCGCCGTGCAGCCAGAACATCACCGGCAGCAGCGCGGCAGTCGCGTTACCGTGCGCGCGGGGGGCCCAGATATTGAGATACAGGCAGTCCTCGCTGCCCACCACCGGAGCGCCGTTATCCGCCAGCCCGTCGAGGGGGCCGGGCAATTGCACGCAGGGGTCGCGAAACGCGGTCGCCTCGCGCGCGGACTGCCAGGGCGCGGGCGGCCGCGGTGCGCGCCAGCGCAGGTCGCCGACGGGCGCAGCCGCGTAGGGAATACCCAGCCAGGCGTAGGTGTCGTCGGCGTCGCTGGCGCCCAGCACCGGCCCGCTGCGGGTGTCGCGGAGCGTGAGCGGGTCGGGTATCCGCACCGTCGGTGGCGGGGAGGGCGCCGGCCAGAAGTACGTGACGAGCACCGCCACAACCACCAGGAACAGTAAAACGCGTCGCTTTTTCATGCCCGTAATCCTCAGTGGTGGCGGGCCCCTAGATCAGGCCCTTCTCGCGCAGCTCCGACTTCATGAATGCGTAGTAAATGGGCGCGGCAATCAACCCGGGTATACCGAAGGCGGATTCCAGCACCAGCATTGCTATCAGCATCTCCACGCCCGCGCCTGGATCTGGCTTCCGATGATCCGGGCGTTGAGAAAGTATTCCAGCTTGTGTATTACGAAAAGATAGGCCAAGGCGGCGAGCGCGACCACGAGCGAGTGGCTGAGGCTCACCACGAAAATCACCGTGTTGGAGATCAGGTTGCCCAGGATCGGGAGCAGCCCCACCACGAACGTCAGGACGATCAGCGTCTTGGTAAAGGGCAGCGATATACCGAACATCGGCAGAATGATCACCAGGTACATCGCCGTCAGCGTGGCGTTGATACCGGAAATCCAGATCTGCGCGAAGACCACCTGGCGAAAGGCCACGCTGAGCCGCAGGCTGCGCTGGGCGATTTCCCGTGTGAGCGGTCCGCTGGACTGGGTGTGGAACGCCTTTTCCAGCGACAGCAGCGCGCCGATGACCATGCCAATGATGATGTACATGAAGATGCGCCCGATATCGGCGCCGGCGACCTGGAATAGGGAGGCGTGCGTGCGCAGCCAATCTACCAGCGTGCGGCGCAGCTGTTCGGCATTGGAGGGCATGTAGTCCGATAGCCAGACGGGCATCTGGTCGCGGGAGTGTTCGATGATCTCCGCCATACGGTTGATCAGCGCCGGCAGCCGGTCGTTGCTTTCGCGCAATACCGAGGTCGCCATTACGCCGAGCAGGATGATCAGGCCGACGACCGATGCCGCGATGATCGAGACCGCCAGCAGCCTCGCGCCCTCGCCCCACAACATGCGGTTGTCGAGCAGTGGGGTGAGCAGGTTGACCAGGGCAAACACCAGCAGTCCCGCCAGCAGTGCGGGCAGCAGGTGCAGGTACAGCACGAGCAGCAGCGCAACCGCGCTGGCGAACCAGGCGGCGATCTCCCTCGATTGTAATGACGGCGTGTTCATGCTTGTGTATGACTTCCGGATGCGGGCGAAGCTGACGATACCGTTAGTCGGCGCCTCGAACCAGCTTTCATAATTGTTTTTGTTATCGTGATCCCGCGCGCGGCCTGAGAGACACGGGTATCGCCGGTGGTGACGCCAAATAGTACCGATTGCAGCGCGCCGCCAGAATGCATAGTCTTTACCCATAACTCACGCGATTGCCCACCTGCCAAGGATAAGATTATGCCCAGCCCGACCCCCGACGGCCGCCCGGCCATACCTGTGCGCGGCATGGCGCGGCTGTTCCTGCGCAAGTCCGTGGAGCAGATGCACGCCGAGCACGAGGCCAGCGAGCTCAAGCGCAGCCTGAACTCGCTGAACCTGGTATCGCTGGGCATCGGCTGCATCATCGGTACGGGTATCTTCGTGCTTACCGGTCGCGCCGCCGCGGACTACGCCGGTCCGGCCATCATGATCTCCTTCATAATCACCGGCGTGTTGTGCGCCTTCGTGGCCCTGTGCTATGCCGAACTCGCCGCCATGCTGCCGGTGTCGGGCTCGGCCTACTCCTATTCCTACGCCTCCATGGGCGAACTGGTCGCCTGGGCCATGGGCCTGCTGCTGGTGCTGGAATACGGGCTGGCCGCCTCGACGGTGGCGGTGGGCTGGTCGAGTTACGTGGTGAGCCTGTTACACGACATCGGATTGCACCTGCCGCCGCAACTGACGGCGGCGCCCGGCGTTGCCGTGCTCGAAGGCGACGTGGTGGTGGCGCACGGCCTGGTGAACCTGCCCGCCGTCGTCGCCATGATCGCCGTGACCGGCCTGCTGGTGCGGGGGATACAGGAATCGGCGAACGTGAACAATGTGATCGTGGCGATCAAGTTGTCCGTGGTGATCGCCTTTATCGCCGTGGGGGTGTTTTACGTCGATACCGCCAACTGGTTCCCGCTGGTTCCCGACGAGATACCCGCGCCGCCGCCCGGCACCGAACGGGGCTTCTGGCAGGACATCTGGCGCGCGATGACGGACGTGATCACCGCGCAGAACACCTCGCGCTACGGGGTCGGCGGCGTGATTTCCGGGGCGGCGACGATATTTTTCGCCTACATCGGCTTCGAGGCCGTTTCCACGGCGGGCGCCGAGGCGCGCAACCCCGCGCGCGACATGCCCATCGGCATTATCGGTTCCCTTGTCATCTGCACGATCCTGTATATCGCGACATCCGCCGTGCTGGTGGGCATCGTGCCTTACGCCCGGCTCGACAACGCCGCACCGATCGCCATGGCGGTAAACGAGATGGGCCTGCCCTGGTTCGCGATGCTGGTGAAGATCGGCGCCATCGCGGGTATCTCGTCGGTGATGCTGGTACTGGTGTACGGGCAGACCCGAATCTTTTACACCATGGCGCGGGACGGCCTGCTGCCGGAGGCCTTCGCCCGGGTGCACAAGCGCTTTCGCACCCCGTGGATCGACACCATCATCGTCGGTGTCGTGGCGGCGGGGTTCTCGGGGTTCATGTCGTTGGACGCGCTGGCGGACTTGACCAACGTGGGTTCCCTGGCCGCCTTCGCCATGGTCTGCCTCACGGTGTTGTACCTGCGGCTGGCGGAGCCGGGCCTGAAGCGGCCCTTCCGCACCCCGCTGTTTCCCCTGGTGCCACTGCTCGGCGCCGCCATGTGCCTGTTCCTGCTGATGTCGCTGATGGCCAACCCGGCCACGCGCAATTTCTTCCTCATCTACCTCGCCGGCGGCATGGTGGTGTATTTCGGCTACGGTATTCGCCACTCGAAACTCGCGCGCGGCGAGATCGTCATCGGTGCGGAACCCAACCTGGAACTGCCGCAGAAGCTCGACCCCTAGCGTCGCCGCGTCGGCGTAACCTGGCGAACCTCAAAGCGTGATCTGCTGTCCCAGCTCGATCACGCGGTTCGGCGGCAGGTGGAACGTATCGAGGGGGCTCGCGGCGCTGCGCATCAACCAGGAGAAGAGGTGTTCGCGCCACATGGCCATACCCGGTTTGGCGGAGGGCAGCAGCGTCTCGCGACTGAGGAAATACGAGGTCTGCATCGGGTCCAGCGGCAGCGAGGACGGCGCGAGACAGATCAGTGAGTCGGGCACGTTCTGGTCGTCGATGTAGCCGAAATCCAGTTCCGCGCGGTAAAAACCTTCGCCCAGCTCGTTGATCCGCAGGCGGTCCTGCGGTGGGATGGAGGGCTGGTCGAGTGTATTGACCGTCAGTAATACCACCGTCTCATGCATCACCTTGTTGTGCTTGAGGTTGTGCATCAGGGCCGGCGGCGCCCCCTCGGGATTGCTGGTGAGGAATATCGCGGTGCCGGGCACGCGGTTGATGTCCGGCAGGCCCTGCAGGAAGATATCGATGGGAATGGCCGCGCCGCGCAGGTGGTCGCTCAGGAGCCTGCGACCCGTGCGCCAGGTGGTCAGCAGGGTGAAAATCACCAGGCCGATAACCAGCGGGAACCAGCCGCCGTGCGGTATCTTGAGCGAGTTGGCGGAGAAAAAGGCGACATCCACCAGGATGAACAGCAGGGCGAAAGCCGCCGTGATGTAGCGATTCCAGGTCCAGGACATCAGCATCACCAGCGTCAGCAGCAGTGAGTCGATCAGCATGGTGCCGGTCACCGCGACCCCGTACGCGGCGGCGAGGTTGCTGGAGTTCCCGAATCCGACGACCAGGCACACCACCGCGATAAACAGCATCCAGTTGATAAAGGGGATGTAGATCTGCCCTTCCTCGGAGAGCGAGGTATGGATGGTCGGGATCCGCGGCAGCAGTTGCAGCTGGATCGCCTGCCGGGTGACCGAGTAGGCACCGGATATCACCGCCTGAGACGCAATCACGGTGGCGCAGGCGGCGAGGATGATCATCGGCACCAGGGCCCATTCGGGCACCATACGGTACAGCGGGTTGATGATGGTGGCCGGGTTCTGCAACACCATCGCGCCCTGGCCGAAATAATTCAGCACCAGGGCCGGCGCCACGAACGCGGTCCAGGCGATGCGGATCGGCTTTTTCCCGAAATGCCCCATGTCCGCGTACAGCGCCTCCGCGCCGGTCAGCGCCAGTACCACCGAACCCAGCGCGATGTAGGCGATCAGCGCATGCTGCTGGAACAGGGCCACCGCGTAGATGGGGTTGAGCGCCAGCAGGATCGAGGGCATGGAGGCGATGTGCCAGAGGCCCAGTCCCGCGAGGGTGAGAAACCAGATCGACATCACCGGCCCGAACCAGGCGCCTACCGACGCCGTGCCTTGGCGCTGGATCAGGAACAGTGCCGCCAGGATGACCAGGGTCAGTGGAATCACGAAGCTGCCCAGTGCCGGGGCCACCAGCCCGAGACCTTCCACCGCGCTGAGTACGGAGATGGCGGGCGTCAGCATGCTGTCGCCATAGAACAGCGCCGCGGCAAAAATCCCCAGCACCGCAATGGTGCCGGAGTAGCGCTTGTTGCCGGTGATGCGCATTGCCAGCGCCAGCAGCGCCAGGCTGCCGCCTTCGCCGCGGTTGTCCGCGCGGGTCATGAACACCACGTACTTGACGGTCACGACCAGGGTCACCGACCAGAAAATCAGGGACAGCACGCCGAACACCTCGGCTTGTTCCGGCATCAGGCCGTGAGCGGCGTGAAAACACTCCTTGAAGGCGTACAGGGGGCTCGTACCGATATCGCCGTACACTACGCCCATGGCCGCCAGTGTAAGGGAAGAAGTCCGTGCTTTGGGCGTCGTCATGAAAAGGTCCGAAAGTGGAGCCGGACTCACCGGCCAGCCGTCGCGGTATTGGTGGCGCCGGCTTCGTTAATACGGCAATGGTTGAGTTCTAGGGATTGCCCGGCCAGTCATCCGTCTTGATAAAAGGGTAAAACGCCAGGCGGATACCCTCAAGCACGTTGCTGTCGTTTTCCAGTATATTACGCCGCCGCACATAGCGTCCCTTCGACGAGCGTGTGTCGATCGCGTCCGTGGCATCGAGGCCACCGCGTCCGGAGAACAGCGGTTTCAGGTCCATGTCGTAGATGGTCACCTGCAGCGAGACCACGGCGGCCAGCATATTCCAGTCGAATTCGGAGCTCACCCCTTCACCCGGTCCCTGCAGGCTCGGTGTGCGGGTCACCCCGTCCCAGCGCGCCACGTGCTTGAGTCCCTCGCTGAAGGCCACCTCGAATTCGACCAGGTCGGTGAAGATGAATGCGTCCAGCTTGGTGGTGCGTGACATTTCATCGCGCACGCGCTGCATGATCAGTGCGAACGTCTTGCGATTGAGCTTGCCATTGGTGGGATCCACCGGTTGCCGAAGGCGCGCACCGCCGAGTTCCACCGCTGCTCGAAGTCGCGCTGGGGCAGAACCTTGAAACCGTTGTCCTTGAGATAGCTGGCTACCTGGGCGTCGATGCGCGGCGCTTCCTTCTCCAGGTAGTTGCGCGATTTGCCCCCGATATTGACGTGCGCGATGACCACGGTCTTCACCGGGTGGGCATCGAGGCGGGCCTGGTCGATCGAGTAGGGGAACGTGGTCGGGTTGTAGGTCGGCGTACTGCTGCAGGCCAGCAGTAGCGCGGGCAGGGCGAACAGGGCTGCGAGCCGGGTGTAGTGGGGAAAACGGCGCATGCGGGATTCCGATCCTTTATAGTAGGCGACATGTTAGCAAAAACTTGTACAGGGCACAGCGTTAAATGACCCGGGGCCTGCACGCCAGGCGGGTCGGCACCGGCCCCGCCGTGATACCGCTGCACGGCCTGTTCGGTGCCGGAAGTAACCTGGGCGCCCTGGCGCGATCCCTGCAGGACTGGTTCACCGGTGCAGTGTCGACCTGCCCAATCACGGGCGCTCCGCCTGGCTCGAACAGCCGGACCTGCCCGGCATGGCCGACAGCCTGCGGCAGTGGATGGCGTCACAGCAATTGTCCCGCGCCCACCTGGTCGGCCACTCCTCGGGGGCAAGGTCGCCATGCAACTGGCGCTGGCGGATCCCGCACGGGTGGCGTCGCTGGTCGTGGCGGACATCGCGCCGGTAGCTTACGCGGCGCACCACGACGCGGTGTTCGCCGCGCTGGCGGCGGTTGACACCGGCAACTGCGCGAGCCGGGACGCGGCCGCCAGCCTGATGGCGCAGTACCTGCACGACCCGGGCGTGATCCAGTTTTTATTGACCAGCCTGCAGCGGGAGGCGAGCGGCACCTACCGATGGCGCTTCGATCTCGCGGGTATTCGCGCCGCCTACCCGGCGCTGCTGGCGGCACCGCCGGGCGATGATGCCTACCCTGGCCCGGTGCTGTTTATCAGGGGCGGCGCGTCCGACTACATCCGGGACGTGCACTGGCCGGCGATCCGCAACGGTTTCCCGGCGCCGTGATCAAGGTCATGCCCGGTTGTGGCCACTGGCTGCACGTGGAGAAGCCGCAGCTGTTCAACGGCATCGTGGCGCGCTTTCGCGCCGCCGGAACCACGTAAGCTGGGCTGACGGCGGACCAGCGGGCGGGACGGGGCAACGTATTTTTCACTCACCGACGTGGTGGTACTGCTCGGGTTTTGGCTGCCTGCCTGCACTTCCTGGCCGCGGTGCGCGTGCGCGAACTGGCGGTGCAGGCCGTCGCCCGCGCCGCCCGCCTGGACGACTTCCAACTGCTGGACCAGTCGGTGCACATCCGGCGCCTTTCCCTGAGCCGGGACAGCGGGGGGCGCTGGCGCATCTGGCGCCAGTACCGTTTCGATTACAGTTACGACGGCGTGGAGCGGCGCCAGGGCTTCGTCATCATGCTGGGCAGGCAGCTGCAGTCGGTCGTGGTGTCCGAGCGAACGACGACCCTGCACTAGGAGTCCCCACGAACGCGTTTACTTCTTGATCTGCGACGCCAGCATGTTCGCCACCTTCTGCCCGTAGGGCGGCAGGGTGCCAGCGAGCTTCGCCATGTCCACGAAGCCTTCCCGGTAGACGCCCCGGGCGTGGCTGAACGTGCGGAAGCCGTCGCGGCCGCGGTAGTTGCCGGTGCCGCTGTGGCCGATGCCGCCGAAGGGCAGGTCGTCGCAGGCCACGTGCAGGGCGATCGCGTTGATCGCGACCCCGCCGGAGAGCGTCTCGTTGATCACCCGCTCCTGCTCCGCCTTGTCCCGGCCGAAGTAGTACAGGGCCAGCGGGCGTTCGCGGGCATTGATGAAGTCAATCACGTCCTGCAGGTTGTCATAGGTCTTGATATTCAGCATCGCGCCGAAGATTTCATCCTGCATGCAGGCCAGTTCATCGTCCGGGTTTACCACCAGGTGCAGGGCGATCTTGTGCGCCTTGCGGTCGGAAAATGACTCGCCGGCGGGGCACAGGGGAATCACCCGGGCTCCCCGCTCGGCGGCCTCGTCGATATAGCCCTTGACCCGGTCGAAGTGCCGCTCGTTGATGCAGGCCACGAAGTCCGGGTTTCCCTGTACGGTGGGAAACTGCTCCGCGATCACCGCCCTGGCACGATTGATGAACGCTTCCAGGCGGCTCTGGGGCACGAAACAATAATCGGGGCTCACGCAAAGCTGGCCGCCGTTCATGGCCTTGCCGGTGATGATGCGTTCCGCCGCCAGGTGAATATCGCAGTCCTCGCCGACGATCACCGGAGATTTCCCGCCGAGTTCCAGCGTGACCGGCACCATGTTTTCCGCGGCGGCGCGCATGACCAGGCGGCCGATGCTGGTGGCGCCGGTGAAGATGATGTGATCCAGCGGCAGCGAGGAGAAGGCGGCGCCCACTTCCGGCCCGCCGGTGATTACCGCGATCTCCGATTCCTCGAAGTACCGGGCAAACAGGTTGCGCATGAGCGCGGCGGTATGGGGCGTGTACTCCGAGGGTTTGATCATGGCGCGGTTGCCGGCGCCCAGCACGTCTGCCAGCGGACTGAAGATCATGTTTACCGGAACGTTCCACGGCGTCATGATGCCGACCACGCCCTTGGGCTGGTAGTAGACGTGGGCTTTGGCCCCGAGGAAATTCATCGGCATGAAGGGGGCGCGTTTTTCCGGTTTCATCCACTTCTTGAGGTGCTTTTTCACGAACTTCAGGCTGCCCACGGAGTTCATCACGTCGGTCATCAGGGTGACGTAGCGCGAGCGGCACCCGAAGTCCTGTTCGACCGCGTCGCAGATCGCTTCACGGTTGTCGACGAGCAGGGCGATACAGCGGTCGAGGCGATCGATGCGGGTGGCGAGCGCGACCGGCCCCTCGGCGCGGAAGGCCCGGCGCTGGTTGTCGAGCACGACTTGCAATTCCGCCGACGCGGGGCTCTCTTTCACGGATGCGTTCATGTTTTTTTCTCTCCCTTATTCGGTGGTTGCGGCTGCGGCCGCTTTGCGCTTCTTGCGCCCGGTTTTTTCGCTGCGCACCTCGGGCAGCGTGATCCTGACGCCGGCGTCCTGCAGCAGCATGTCGGCGCATTTCTCGGCGATCATGACGGCCGGTGCGTGGGTGTTGCCGGAAACCAGCGTCGGCATGATCGAGGCGTCCGCCACTCGCAGGTTTTTCACGCCGTGCACCCGCAGTCGTTCATCCACTACCGCCATGGCGTCGGCACCCATTTTGCAGGTGCCCACCGGGTGGTACACGGATTCCGCTTCCGCGCGAATGTAGTCGAGCAGTTGTTCGTCGCTTTGCGCCAGTGCCCTGGCGTGAACTCCGTGCCCCGGTACTTCGCCAGCGCGGGAGCGGCGAAGATGTCACGGACACGGCGCAGGGCGGTGACGATGGCCTTGCGGTCGTTCTCGGTATCGAGGTAGTTGGCGCGGATTGGTGAGGCGTCGCCGGATCCGCGCTGCGAATATGCACACTGCCACGACTCTCCGGGCGCAGGTAGCAGACCGTGGCGGTGGTGCCCGGCCTCGGTTTCAGGTTGCCCTTGCTGTCCGGTTCGCTGGCGGCAGGCGCGAAGTGGATCTGCGCGTCGGGCCGCTCCACGTCGTCTGCGGTGCGGAAAACACGCCGACCTGCGCCGCCGGGTGCGCCAGCAGGCCGGTCCCCTTGAGCAGGTACTTGAACAGGTTCCTGACCATGGCCAGCGGGCGGCTCTCCTCGTAGAACGTCGGCACGCCGTGCAGCCCTTGCTGCACGTTGATGGTCAAGTGGTCCTGCAGGTTCTCGCCCACGCCGGGGAGGTGGTGCGTGACGGGCACTCCCACTGCCTCGAGGTGCTCACGCTTGCCGATGCCGGACAATTCCAGCAGTTGCGGAGAGTTGATGACGCCGCCGCAGAGTATGGTCTCCCGGCGCGCGTGCGCGCGCGCCACACGCGTCTCCTTGTTCCCGGCGATGCGGTACTCGACGCCGACGGCCACACCGTCCTCAATCAGGATGCGCTCACACAGGGCGCCGATGACGGGTCAGGTTGGGGCGGTCCCCGCACGCGCGCAGGAAGGTGCGGGCGGAGCCTGGCCGCCGGCCCCGGCGAATGTTGGTCTGGTAATACCGGCGCCCCTGGCTGGGGCCGTTGAAATCGGCGTTGTAGGGCAGGCTGCGCTGCACGGCCGCCTCGATAAAGATATCGGCGAGGTCCAGTTTCGGCCGTCGGCCACACCTTCCACCCACAGCGGTCCGCCGTAGCCGTGCCAGTCGTCGCCGCCCTCGGCCTGTGCTCGGACCGTTTGCGTAGGGCAGCACCTCGTCATAGACCACCCGGCGTTGCCCAGCTCGCTCCAGTGGTCGTAATCCTCGCGCTGGCCGCGATATACACCATACCGTTGATGCAACTGGTGCCGCCGAGCACCTTGCCGCGCGGCCAGGCAATGCGCCGGTGGTGCATATTGGGTTCGGGTTCGGTCTCGTAACACCAGTTGACCTTCGGTTCTTCATCAGGAAGGCGAAGCCAGCGGTATGTGAATGAGTGGAAAGTTGTCCTTGCCGCCTGCCTCCAGCAGTGGCACCCTGCGACTGGCTTCCCGGGACAGGCGATAGGCGAGGGCGCAACCGGCGGATCCGGCCCCCACGATGATGTAGTCGTAGTGCTGGAACGGTCTCAGCCATGGCGGGCCACTCTTCGGTCTGTTGGTCGGGTTCCCGCAGCCCGGCAGGCAGTGGCCGTGCGGCGGGAATAGACAAATGAACAAAAAATGATTATTGTTCATTTATTGGACGTGGTCAAGGTCGTGGTTGGGTCAATGCCGGATAAGCAGTTCAACGCGGTGAACTACACCGACCCGATGGTGGGCAGGATTCTGGACGCCGGCGAGCTGTGTATTCACCGTTTCGGTATTCGGCGCACCTCGGTGGGGGAGGTCGCGCGGGTGGGGAGGCTCTCGCGCGGCTCCATCTACCGCCACTTCAAGGACAAGGTGGCGCTGGTGGACGGCATCTTCATGCGTCGCCAGGACAGTTTCCTGAACCGGACCGAGGCGACCCTGGAGCAGCAGGCGACGCTGGTCGACAAGGTCACCGAATCCGTGCTGGCCGGCCGCAAGGACATGCGCGAGGGCATTTTTGCCGCGCTGGCGGAGATCGAGCCGGAAACCGTGGCCATGATGTTCCTCGATCCGCGCTTCTACCGGCGCAGCGTGTCGTTCTGGCCGCCCCACGTGCGCCTGGCCCAGGCCGCCGGGGAAATCAGCAAGGCGGTGGACGTGGCGTTCGCCACCGACCTGATCCTGCGCCTGGCGGTATCGCTGGTCATGTTCCCCCGGATGGGCACCGAGCTGAAGACCCGGCGTGCCCTGCGCGCCTATTTACAGCGGGTACTGGATGGCGCGCTGGGTGTGAGCTGAGCGGGGTGCCCGGCGTTGACCGCCGGGGAAAACCCGGGGCAGGCGTCGGGCCGGACGAGAGATTCCGTAACACCGGGCACGGCCATCATTTTTCCACAGAATCTGTGGATAACTCCGTGCGTAAATTGTTCAGCCAGCCCCCAGGGGCGCAGTTAGTGGCGATTGTTACAGATTGGTTAAAAAATAAACAATAAGATAAAAACAATATATTACATGTAGTTACAGAACATTCCTGAGTAAATGAATGCAAAGAAAAGGCTAACTGCGTGAAAGTGTCTCAAGCGTTCGCTGGTGTGCATAACATTTGCGTCCTGCTACTTCAAGTAACTTTTGCCCCGGCCGGGGAAACATCCCTGGCCTCCGTGGCGGGGAACCGTTTTCACGCGGGTGACGGAAGTGCTGCACGGGTAGCGTTTCCGAATTCGTCAAGAATTTTTGCGCGTGTTACCGCAATATTACAGCCGGGACCGCGGTCACTCGCCGCGATAGATGCAACCGCTGGTGCAGGTCTCGCGCAGTTCCACCTGCTGCAGGAGCGGTAGCCGCGGCTGCAGATGCTCCCAGATCCAGCGGGCGATATTTTCACTGGTGGGATTGGCCAGCCCCGGGATCTCGTTGAGGTAGTGGTGATCGAGTTGTTCGTAGACCGGTTTGAAGGCGGACTTGATGTCGGCGAAGTCCATGACCCAGCCCGCCGGCTCCGGTGCCTCCCCCGCCACCACCAGGCGCACGTGGAACGAGTGCCCGTGCAGGCGCGCGCACTTGTGTCCCTCGGGGACGTTGGGAAGGCGGTGCGCCGCCTCGAAGTGAAACTCCTTGTAGATTTCCATTTGCTTGCGCTCGATGTGGGTGGCGAAGTCGGTTGTGCGTGGCGACCGGGAAAGCGCCGCATGGTGACAGCAACCGCGCGTTGATTTTACTCCTAAAATCAAGGGGTTTTAATATCCCCGATTTTTTTGGAAATTCCCGGAGGAGGGATTGACCACCCAACCAGAATCTCTATAATGCGCGTTCTCGGTTTTTGGGGTGGTTAGCTCAGCTGGGAGAGCATCTGCCTTACAAGCAGAGGGTCGGCGGTTCGATCCCGTCACCACCCACCAAGTTTTCCGAGAGTGTTTTGTACCTACCGTGGAGCGGTAGTTCAGTTGGTTAGAATACCGGCCTGTCACGCCGGGGGTCGCGGGTTCGAGCCCCGTCCGCTCCGCCATTTACGCCTTGTTGGGGCTATGAATCAGGGAGTGTGGTAAACGCCTCATGTCCTGCCAGCATTCCTGCCTGTAAAAAAAGAACTGTTTGTCACGGGCCTCATCTTACCTTGTGCGCGACGCGCGAATCGTCCACCAGCAGGATCTGGAGGCCTGCGGCGCCTCGAACCGATACAGGACGCCTGCAGCCGCCACCAGCGTTACGGAAAAAAAACAGTCAGAGAAAACGAACAAACAAAAAGATTCCGATCATCGCAAACGCAATGGCCATCTTTGCCGCAGTCTGGCAGGAGCCTGATCGCACCGACCCCCGCGCGCCCGGCGGCCTGGAGATCATCATGCTCCGTGAGTTCACCGAGCACCGCGCCAGTGAACGGCCCCGGCAGGATACCCGCGATGCCAAAGAAGATGCCGACCAGCGCGCCGATTGCGCACTGGTCCGGCCTTTGACGAGGCGCAAAGTGCTTCGCCCCGGGGCGCCGGAAATATCCACCAGGTAGGCGGCAGACTCATAACTGCCAGCACGGCGAGCGTGCCGTAGCCCACATAGGCGAAATTCTCCGCCCAGGCGGCGATGACAAATCCGGCGAATAACAGCGGCGGGCCAGGGAGGGCGGGAAGCAGCATGCCGGCTATGCGAAATTTACGTAGGACTGCACCGAGCAGCCACAGGGCTATCACTGTCTCCATCGGATACCCTTCACCAAATAACGGCGAGTGTACACCCTGCAGGCTCTGCTACCCATGGCCCTTGAGTATCACCCTGCGAAGTCGATCCGGTGTCAAATTGCCGTTGTTGCCCGGGTGCTCGCGATTACCGCCAGGATCAGCGACACCGGCCAGACGCATGATCTATACTGCTGGGGGCCGCTATCAGTCAAACTGAGTGGAATCCTGCATTTATGACGCTGCACCATAGCGGTTATCGCGCCTCTCTCCATGCATCTGGCCTCGTGCGGTGGATCGCATGATGCCTCCGGCGAATCCCGCAGCGTATTCCCGGCCGTACTGGCATACCAGTCATCCGTAGCGGAGGGTGAGGCACAAAATCGCATCAGTTGGTTCAAGGTTGACCGCGCTGGTCGGTCTACCTTGTTGGACGACGTTCTGGTGCCTGCGTTGTATTCCCTGAATGGATACCAGGTTGCTCCGGACACTACGCAGATCGTGTACTGGTATTTATCCGACGAGCGGCATACCGCGCTTAACGTGATGCGGCTGGACACTGGTGACATGAAGCGACACAGCACCGAGCTGGACGGTGTGCTGGCCACTCCCCTGACGTGGCTGCCCGACGCCAGCGGCTTCATCTACACGGTCAGGTCAAGCGACCATACGCAGACGCTCTTCCTGGCCAGGTCAGGCGCAGAGGATCCGGTAAAACTATTCGAAACCCCGCCGGACGTGGAGGAACTTCGTCATGCAGTCTCGGCCGATGGCGCCGCAGTCACGGTAGACTTTTCTACCCGTAATCCGACAGGAAACCAGGCGTCGCTATACCTGATTGACCTCGGCAAACCGGGTGACGCGGTACTCGTCGATTCTGAGTTGACAGACCCCTACCACGCCATGCGCTTCGAGGTGGCATGGTCGCCCTATGCCAATGAACTTGTGTATCACGCAACACCTGACGGCTCTTTACCTCCACCCACGGGCACTCCAGCTGTCACGCCCGACATCAGACCCTTTATGCTCTACCGTGCAGATGGCAGTCGCCAGGCTTTGGGCGACCCTTCGGACTACGCCCCCGCGAGCTGGCTCTCTGCGGATCGATTCCTGGTAGACCTGGACACGAGTTTTCAAATTCTCGACACGGGCGGCCGCCCGCCTGTCAGTCACAGGAAGCGAAGCTGGTCGCAACCCGTCCCTTCACCTGACCGCAGAAAAGTTGCGTTCCTCGACGACACCGCCGCGGGTGACGCACAGGTACATGTAATGGATTGTTACTCCGGCGTGGTTGCGGTTGTCGGCCAGGGCAGCAGCTTCTTTAACGGTCTGTTCGTACCAACATTCGATTCGGAACTGCGCTGGTCCCCGGACGGCAGCTGGCTGGCGTGGAATCGCTCCCTTGATGGCAGATTTTTACCTGAATCCGGCAATAATGAGCTGTACGCTTATGAAGTGGGCAGCAGTACCACCCGGCTCATCACGGCTGAGCTCGCAAGTACCGCGCCCCGCTACCCGTTGGTCCAGGTGACCTGGCTTCCCGAGGGCAATGTCCTGAACTACCTTGTACACTCGGCTACAGGATACGAAATCACCCTTACTGACCTCGCCGCCGGGACTACGCTGGTGATCGCAGACATGGCCGAACTCAACTGCTGGCTGTTGCGTGCCTGGCCAACCAATGGCGAAGTACTCTGGAATCACTGCGGTGACGGCGTTTACCTGTCAACGATAGACAATGGCGGCTCCGTGGAAAGCACCCGGCTGCTCGCGGGGGATATCGGCTCCCTGGTGCTTACGGATGACCGCGAGACCGCCGTCATGCAGCGCTTCTCTTTCGGCAATGTCGAGCCGCCGGGTGCGGCGAACAGGAACTGGCGCCTCTACGACATTAGCGGGCAGCGCCTTCACGAGTTGGCGGAGACCAGCGCGATTCCGTGCTGTGGCAGTCTGGTACAGCAATCACCGTGAAAAGGGGCCCATGTCCCTTTTCCTGAAAGATCCCGGATCCACCAATCATTGATCTACATCCGGGATATCACCGGGAATGGGAGGTACCCTGTAAACAGTGCTCACGGGTTTATGTTTGGCAGGAGAACGACATGACCAAGAGAATTCCCGGGTTACTGGTGTTGCTCCTGGCAGGATGGATCGACACTACCACCGCTTCAATATTGACCTTTGAGCATCTGGTCATCGATCGACTGGACCTTGCGGGGACGCAAACGGAAGGCGATTTTTCCTACCTTGCCGTCGGGCCTGGCTGGGAGGTAATCGATTATCCCGGTTGGCGGCCTCCTATAGGTAATCCTCCGAGTGCATTGTCCACCTTCGGTTCCGGTCCGATTGAACAGAGTCCCGTCGCAGGCGATTATGTCGATATCTTTCTCACGGCCGGTGGATTTTTCAGTTTCAACAGTGTCGACTTTCGCACGGCGCTGACAGGGAAATACGGTAACTCGGATGACGTTACCCTGATCGGCCTGATAGATGGCGTCCCGGTCGATACCCTTGACCTCTTCGATTCCTCACTCCAATTTCTGACGGTTGATTCAGGCTTTACCAAGCCGATAAATCGACTGCGCGTACAAATTGCGATCTCCGGGCATTCGGACGCCATGATACTGGACAACTTCAACATGACACCCTCCATCCCCATTCCCGCCACCCTGTCCCTCTTCGCCATTGCCCTCGCTGGTCTCGCTTCGACAAGACACATGCGGCACGGATTCCGCCGGGAACGCAGGCGCCAAAACTGATGTGGTCTGTAGCAACGAGGTGATCCGCGCAGCGACAGCATCCACCTGACAGCGGCCGTAACGTTTCCGGGGCATACGAGCGGCACCCAGAAGAGCTGGTCCAAGGTACAAAGTGCTGGGTATAGCGCGTCTTACCAGCAGGCACATCACTCGGCGGTAGTTGGGTCTATGACCGCCCGAACTGCCGAGACAGAATTAGCCGGAAACCCGCCTAATTCCGCATGCTTTCGCACTGCTGCTTCATCAGGAGCAACGTAGATACAATAAATTTTATTGTCGGTTACATAGCTCTGAACCCATTGAAGCTGAGGTCCCAACTCCCTAAGAACGCCACAGGATTTCTGCGCTATACCCTGCAACTCTGCTCCAGATAGATTACCTGCTCCAGGAATTTCGCGTTCGATGACAAATTGAGGCATTCTCATTCACCTCATTTGAGGTGTTGCTGAAGCTGTCCTGGCGTTCTCTACGCAAATACCAGAAGCCGAATCAGTCTAGTACCTTTCCCAGTTTTTACGCAAAATTCCAAGGGCTTTTCTGGGTGGTTGGAGATCGCATATCGCAGCGGTCGCCAGCTGTCAGCTAGGGAGGCACTACCCGTGAACCGGTGGAATTATCTGTTGGAATGTGTACTTTCCGGCCTGTAGAACCGTGGCGCTGGCAACGGTTGTTTCGTTTGGCTTCTGAGTTCCCTGATCGCGCCGCGAATCACCCTGACAGCAGAGCGCAGCAGCAACGCAGCCAGCAGCGATGCCACCATGATGTCGGGCCAACCCGACTGGAATACCCAAACGCCCAGTGCCGCAACAAGTACTGACAGATTGGAAGCGATATCGTTTCGTGAGCACTCGAATTTCTCCAGAGCAGGCTATTGCAACAAATCGGCACTGCCGGTCGTCAATTCCGTAGATAGGTGAGTGTACACCACCGCAACATTGACCGCTTCCGGGCGAAGGCGGTCGTAGTCATGATTCTGGTCAGGAAACAGGCGACCCGTTGTTTTGGCAGTACCGTCAGACGCGTTTCTCGAAGGTAATGGGCATGGCCTTGATACCCTGCACGAAGTTGGACTTCATGTAAGTCACCTCGCCCGCGAACCGCGGGTTGTCGATCCGTGCCAGGATCTCCTCCAGCATCACGCGCATTTCCATCTTGGCCAGGTTCATGCCAAAGCAGTTGTGATAGCCGATGCCGAAGGAGCGGATGTCACGGCTGAGATCCTGCCGCTCGGCGCGATGGACGTCAAAGGTCTCCGGCTCATCAAACACTTCCGGGTCGCGATTGGCGCCGGGGTAGTACATTATGATCTTGTCACCCTTCTTGATCGGCGCATTGCCCAGTTCCGGCGCCGTGATGTCCCGTGTAGCGGTGCGACGCATGCAGATGAACGGCGGGTTGTAGCGCAGCATCTCGTATATCGCGCTCTCGATCTTTTCCGGGTTCTCCTGCAGGTAACGGTATTGTTCAGGATGCTCCATCAGGTTACGCATGGAATGGGAAATGGTCGTGCGGGTACTCTCGTTGCCCGCGACGATAATCATCAGGAAAATCCAGCCGAAGGTTTCGTCCGATACGGGCTCGCCATTGATGATGCCGTTGAGCAACTGGCTGCTCACATTCTTCACATTGGAGCCGCGGTATTTTGCCGCCAGCGCGTTGGCATAGACGATCAGGTTCAGGAGGCTTCATCGGCCGCCTGACGACCACCGGATACATCGGGATCGTCACCGAACATCATGGTGTTGGTCCAGTTGAAGATCTGGTGGCGGTCCTCTGCGGGGATATCGAAGAAGTCCATTATGAGCAGCAGCGGCAGCTCCGCCGCAACTTCCGTGACGAATTCGCAGGAACCCTTGTCAATGATGCGGTCGACAACGGCGCCGGCATATTCCCTGGCCCGGGACTCGTAGGTGGCGACTGCCGCGGGCGTGAAGTGATCGCGTATCAGCTTGCGGTATTCGATGTTCTCGGGAGGATCGAGGTTGATGAACATGCGCGACTGTATGTTGTCGACCATTTCCTGGTCGAACTCCATGGGGATTGCCGTACGCATGCGCGAGGAAAACAGGTCATTATTCTTGGAGACGAAATCAATCGCCGCATGCTGGGTAATAGCCCAGTACGGCACACCTATGGCCGGGTCGTCTATCTTGATCGCCGGTCCGGCGGCACGGATCGCGGCGACGTCATCACCGGTAAAGCCATTGCCCAGGTAGGTGGGCTCCATGATATTTGCAAATGGACATCCAGACACGGTAGTTTACCTCGGGTTTCATTGTTCAGGTGACACATAGTACAAGGCTGACGCCATGACGCAAACCGCCCCGTCCTGGGTGCGCTACAGGTTGGGTCGCCGCTGCAACCATTGTAAGCTGAATAATCTGGTCTATTGGAACAACCGCCGACGCCTCAGCCACCCCAGTCCCGCAAGTCCCGGACCTAGCAGCCATGCTGTTGACGAGATCGGCACTGCCGTGGCGAATATCTCGGGCTCGAGCGCGTGGCCTGAAATCACGGTGTCATATCCACCGGGTGCGCCGATTGAGATGATCTCCCAGCCCAGCGGGTAGGTAAAGCCACCGCACTGCACGTCCCGGCTCAAACACCAGCTAGATTTACCAGATCCAACCTTCTCGTACTGAAACAGTAAAGCAGGGTAGAGAAAAGGGAACGGAGCCGACGGCAGGACAGAGTAATCGAACCACAGTGCCTCGGTCGCAGCAAATACCGCATCCTCCTGCTTCGGGTTAATGAAAACGCCCGAATTGGACCTTGTGAGCAGGATGCTTTCAGGCCCCGTGTCGAGCAGCAGGCTCCAGTCCAGGATGTTGGAATTCTCAAGACTGCCCACCGTCCCGTCCGTGGTGATGGTTCCCGATACGCTGCCAATGATTCCGACCTTTCTGTTCACGTCATAGGTAATTGGCTCCGCACTGGACAAGGTGCAGAAAAAAAAGCAGTAATAGGCCTACTGCACGTTGCATCGCTACCCGGACCAGGGTTTGATTAATGTTCATGTACGCCTGCAGGCCCGGTTGCATGGTTGTTTCCTTCCTTGATGTTGCACCTGGCGAATGCTGCAAACTTTGTACCAACCCGGGGTGACAGACGCACGTAACCGGATCAACTCGCCACGCGGCGCGCAACTGTAAAAAATGCTGACACTGAGCAACCTGCAGCTGAGGCGTTGAAAAGCTGCACGCATCCGCTGCAAGCAACAGCCGCTGGAGCCAGAGCGGGAGCGGCATTATCTTGAGCCTGTGGCAGACCTGCTAACGAGGCATGGCAAAAAGTGTTGCCACCACACTGTCATAAGCGGGTTTAGGTTGCAGCATCTCATCGAACAACAATGGTCGATTGGGCGCGGTGATGGCTAAAAAGGTGTCCAGCCAGGTGTGAGCATCATCGATACCCCACACGGTGATTCCACTACACGACGTCACCGCAAGGCAGGCGCTGAACACGTCCTGGTACGCCTGCGCCTGCGCAGCGAGAGGGTCAGGCGAGCCGTCAAATAGTGGCAGGGGGATATCCAATTCAGTGATTTCTACCTTGAGCCCCAGCGCTGCGATGCGTTGTAACTGATCTCGCAGGACAACCTCGTCCGGTGCGCGCACAAAAAAATGTCCCTGTAAGCCCAGCCCGTGCAGTGGTATACCCCTATCCAGCAGGCGCTGCGCCAGCGCGATCAGGGCGTCAAATTTCCTCGGCTGAAACTCGACAAAGGTCTCGTTGATAAAGAGTTCCGCGGAGGGGTCAGCGGCATGCGCCTCCAGTAGTGCGATATCCAGATAGTCTTCGCCCAGCAGCCGGTAAAATATATTCTCTGGATCGAAGTCGCCACCCACTATCGCCAGAGGCTCGTTGATCACGTCCCACTGGGCGACACGCCCGGCATAGCGCCCCACAACCGTGTCAGTGTGAATAACCATCAGCTCCCGTAACCGCGCCGCCGGGTCACTGGCCTTGTCGAGTTCCCCGGATAGCCATGGAGGTATTCCATTAAGGCGGTGCCAGAACAGCGTATGACCACGGATACGTTGGCCATTGGAGATTGCAAAGTCCACCAGCTGATCAGCATTACTGAAATCGTAACTGTCAGGGGTGGCTGCAATGCTTGCCCATTTCATTGCGTTTTCCGCAGTCACGGAGGTAAATTCCCTGGAGACGACTGCTAATTGCCCGGAGGAAGCGTCCGTACTTACTGCAGCCCCGACCGCCAGTTGCGCCTGCCGGGATGCGTCGGCCAACCCCGCATTGTCGCTGCGGTCGCCGTTATTGTTGCTGCTATCGCTGCAGGCAACAATCGCCAGGAATAGCGAAAAGAGGCTAATTCGACAAATTGGTATAGATAAGGTTTTCACTGCGCCCTGGTTACCCGAAATTATGTAGATGACTTATGGTACTCCACCAACGCAGAAGTCTACAGGAACACCAGACTATACTCGCCAGCTTTCAGGCGAAAACGGGCCCATGGACATGAGCAGCCTTACTCCGATCACTGTTGGTATCGCACCTTGTTGATAGCTATTTACCCGAGGGCATCTACAATAAACTGGGAACCATAGTGGTGCCTGTTGGAAAATCTGAATTGCAAGCGAGCCATCGATGTATCGTCTGATTTACAAGAGTAGGAGTGTTCAGCCGCTTAACTGGGATATTGTTCGTGATATTACAGACAGGAGTGAATCAAATAATGAATCCTGCGGGGTGACGGGCGTTTTGCTGGCCAGCAGAAGTCATTTTCTGCAGACCCTCGAGGGAAACTTTGAAAGCGTCAACAGTATCTTTCGGCGTATAGCCAGGGATGAAAGACACAGCGACCTCAGTCTAATCAGCTTTAGTGTGGTCGATGCGCGCTTGTTTGGTAGCTGGGGCATGCGGGGCATTGGGGCTTTTGATTTCAATAAAAAAATTGAAGATGAGCTAAAGCGCAAGTATGGAGAGGAAGAGGGAGGAATCCATTTTCCCCTGGAGGAATGGCAGGCCCTGGCCATGATCAATGACATAAAGATGATCGGAAGCCTGCCGTCCTGGAAAAAGTAGTTGGACTACTGGTCCATTTGTCAGGGCGGCAGCTTGTGCTTGCAGGCGGCCAGCTGTACCCATTCACGCCACCTCCTGAATATCTCCTGGCAATCCCGCGCTGGTTGCCCAGCCTTGTATCGCCAGGGCTATTGAAAAAGGCACCGTGGGATCGTTGGTCCCGTGCACGATGAGTTCACTGGGGTCGGAGTCAACGTGTGCCTCGTGCGCGTCCGATCCTGTGGTGCCTCGACGGTAAGTCGATCGGTAACGCGCGTTGGCGTGGGGCGCGTGTCCGCGGCAAAAAAATACAATCAATCCGGATTGTTTTATTTCCTCATTCGGTTACTATCGTCCGTCCGGGCCGCACGGCGCACTACATAAGACACGGGAGAAGGCAGCATGGATCTTGATCTGAAAGGTAAGAACGCGGTGATCGTC